>NZ_LJBR01000414.1 GCF_001282115.1 Streptomyces sp. NRRL B-24085
GGCGGTGGAGGTGTGGTGCGGACGGGGTCCGCGCAGCCCCCGGTGCCCCCTCCCCGGCGGCCTCGCGATCCGCTGCGGCCCGATCGGCGCCGCCCCGACGGGCGACCTGCTCCATGATCCGAGGTGGCCGCCTCTGCGGTCCCCAGCGGCCGCTTCCGTGGTTCCCGACGGCCGCCTCCGCGGTCCCCGACGGCCGCTTCCGTGGTCCCCGGCGGTCAGCTCCACGATCCGCGGCGGCCGCCGCCCTCGTAGTGGTTCCGCACACACCGGGACATCGCAGCGAGGCCGGGCATGACCATCCCGGCCTCATGTACTAGAGTTATCTCGACATCGAGATATCTGCCGAGGCGTACCGCAGTCGCACGCTTTCGCTGGGTCTGGCAGTAAGGCATACCTAACTTAGCCTTACCTTAGCGGATCGGCCAAGACGGCGTGGCGGCAGGATGCGGTGGTAAGCGCACAAAAATGAAGGAGACTGTCGTGTCGGCGAACAGCTTCGACGCCCGCGCCACGCTGAGCGTGGGCGACGAGTCGTACGAGATCTTCCGGCTGGACAAGGTGGAGGGCTCGGCCCGCCTGCCGTACAGCCTCAAGGTTCTCCTGGAGAACCTGCTCCGTACCGAGGACGGCGCGAACATCACCGCCGACCACATCCGCGCCCTCGGCAACTGGGACTCCCAGGCCCAGCCGTCGCAGGAGATCCAGTTCACGCCGGCCCGCGTGATCATGCAGGACTTCACCGGCGTGCCCTGTGTCGTCGACCTCGCCACCATGCGTGAGGCCGTGAAGGAGCTCGGCGGCGACCCCGCGAAGGTCAACCCGCTGTCCCCGGCCGAGCTGGTCATCGACCACTCCGTCATCGCGGACAAGTTCGGCACCCACGACGCGTTCGCGCAGAACGTCGAGCTGGAGTACGGCCGCAACCGCGAGCGCTACCAGTTCCTGCGCTGGGGCCAGACCGCGTTCGACGACTTCAAGGTCGTCCCGCCGGGCACCGGCATCGTCCACCAGGTGAACATCGAGCACCTGGCCCGCACGGTCATGGTCCGCAACGGCCAGGCGTACCCCGACACCCTGGTCGGCACCGACTCGCACACCACGATGGTCAACGGCCTCGGTGTGCTGGGCTGGGGCGTCGGCGGCATCGAGGCCGAGGCCGCGATGCTCGGCCAGCCGGTCTCCATGCTCATCCCGCGCGTCGTCGGCTTCAAGCTGACCGGTGAGCTCAAGCCCGGCACCACCGCCACCGACCTCGTGCTGACCATCACCGAGATGCTCCGCAAGCACGGCGTCGTCGGCAAGTTCGTCGAGTTCTACGGCGAGGGCGTCGCCGCCACCTCGCTCGCGAACCGCGCCACCATCGGCAACATGTCGCCGGAGTTCGGCTCGACCGCCGCGATCTTCCCGATCGACGACGAGACGATCAAGTACCTCAAGCTCACCGGCCGTTCCGAGCAGCAGCTCGCGCTCGTCGAGGCGTACGCCAAGGAGCAGGGCCTCTGGCTGGACCCGAAGGCCGAGCCGGACTTCTCCGAGAAGCTGGAGCTCGACCTCGCCACGGTCGTGCCCTCCATCGCCGGCCCGAAGCGCCCGCAGGACCGCATCGTCCTGGCCGAGGCCGCCCAGCAGTTCGCCAAGGACGTCCTCAACTACGTCGAGGCGCCCGTCGCGCAGAGCGCGGCCGCTGCCGCCTCCCCGGTCGACGAGGCCAGCGCCGAGTCCTTCCCGGCCTCCGACGCCCCGGCCTACGGCAGCCAGGAGAACGGCGCCGGCGCGCCCCAGCACGCCGACGGCACCGGTGCCGCCGTCCCGTCGAACCCGGTCACCGTGACCGCCCCCGACGGCTCGACGTACGAGATCGACCACGGCGCTGTGACGGTCGCGGCGATCACCTCCTGTACCAACACCTCGAACCCGTACGTCATGGTCGCCGCCGCGCTCGTCGCGAAGAAGGCCGTGGAGAAGGGCCTGACCCGCAAGCCGTGGGTCAAGACCACCCTCGCCCCGGGCTCCAAGGTCGTCACCGACTACTTCGACAAGGCGGGCCTGACCCCGTACCTCGACAAGGTCGGCTTCAACCTGGTCGGCTACGGCTGCACCACCTGCATCGGCAACTCCGGCCCGCTGCCGGAGGAGGTCTCCAAGGCCGTCAACGACCACGACCTCGCGGTCACCTCGGTCCTCTCCGGCAACCGGAACTTCGAGGGCCGGATCAACCCCGACGTCAAGATGAACTACCTGGCCTCCCCGCCGCTGGTCGTCGCGTACGCCCTCGCGGGTTCCATGAAGGTGGACATCACCAAGGACGCGCTCGGTGTCGACCAGGACGGCAACCCGGTCTTCCTCAAGGACATCTGGCCCTCCGAGGCCGAGGTCAACGACGTCGTGGCGAACGCCATCGGCGAGGACATGTTCAACAAGTCCTACTCCGACGTCTTCGCGGGCGACGCCCAGTGGCAGGCCCTGCCGATCCCGACCGGCAACACCTTCGAGTGGGACGCCGAGTCGACCTACGTCCGCAAGCCCCCGTACTTCGAGGGCATGACGATGGAGACCACCCCGGTCTCCGACATCACCGGCGCCCGCGTCCTCGCCAAGCTGGGCGACTCGGTGACCACCGACCACATCTCGCCCGCCGGTGCCATCAAGGCCGACACCCCGGCCGGCAAGTACCTCACCGAGCACGGTGTGGAGCGTCGTGACTTCAACTCCTACGGCTCCCGCCGAGGCAACCACGAGGTCATGATCCGCGGCACGTTCGCCAACATCCGCCTGCGCAACCAGATCGCGCCGGGCACCGAGGGCGGCTACACCCGCGACTTCACCCAGGACGGCGGTCCGGTGTCGTTCATCTACGACGCCTCCCGCAACTACATCGAGCAGGGCATCCCGCTCGTCGTCCTCGCGGGCAAGGAGTACGGCTCCGGCTCGTCCCGCGACTGGGCCGCCAAGGGCACCGCGCTCCTCGGCGTCAAGGCCGTCATCGCCGAGTCGTACGAGCGCATCCACCGCTCGAACCTCATCGGCATGGGCGTCCTGCCGCTCCAGTTCCCCGAGGGCCAGTCCGCCGCGACGCTCGGCCTGACCGGCGAGGAGACCTTCTCCTTCACCGGTGTCGAGGAGCTCAACAACGGCACCACCCCGCGCACGGTGAAGGTCACCACCGACACGGGCGTCGAGTTCGACGCGGTCGTCCGCATCGACACCCCCGGTGAGGCCGACTACTACCGCAACGGCGGCATCATGCAGTACGTGCTGCGCAGCCTGATCCGCAAGTAAGCCCCTTCGGGCTCCTGAGGGCCGCACTTCCGGTGACGGGGGTGCGGCCCTCTGCCGTACCCCGCCGTCACCGGTCATCACCCACCCTCAGGCGGAACACAGGGTTCCCTCAGCGGACGGGGACACGATCGGTACATGACCGGCACATCCGGCTCCCCGACCGGCCGCGTACGAGTGCTCATCGCCGACGACGAGCCCGCACTCGACGAAGTGCTGTCCGTCGCCGTCACCGAGGCGGCCCGGCGCCCCTGCCCGGCGCTGGACGGACGCAACGCCCTTAGTACGGCCCCCTGTCGTGCGCCCCACGCCGTCGTGCTCGACGGCATGCTGCCCGAGCCCGACGGCCACCAGGTGCTGCGCCGACTGCGCTTCGAGAACCCGGGGCTGCCCGTCCTGCGGGTGCTCTCCGCCCTGCGCCGCAAGAACGCCGGCCGACGGCCACTGGTGACTCACCGCGTGCGCGCCCTCGGGTATGCCAGCAGGGCCACGGGGGACGGGAGATGAGCCGACGCCCGCGCGCGGGAATGCGCTCCCGGCCCCTCCGCACCCGCCTGCTCGTCCTCGTCACCACCACGCTGGTCGTCGTCTGTGTCGCGATGGGCCTGATCGCGGCGTTCCTCCAACACGCCTACCTGATGGGCGACTTGGACGACCGCGTCCGTCACACCGCCGAACGTGCCTTGGACCGGGCCTCGTTGCACCCTGAGCTCAAGGACGACCTGACCTTCCTGCGGGAGAGCGGACAGCCCGCCGGAGCGCTCTCCGCCCGGCTCGACGAGGACGGCGCCGTCGTCTCCGCGGCCGTCGCCGTCCAGGACGCCCCGGCCCGCGAGCTCGGCACCGGCCGGCGCACCGCCCTGGCCGGGATCGGGGCGGACGGCGCGATGCACACCCGGACCGTGCCCGGCCTCGGCACCTACCGGGTCACCGTCCTCGGCGACGGCGGCGTCCGGGTGCTGGCCGGCCTGCCCGTGGACGACGTCCAGGACACGCTCAGCGGACTCGTCCTGATCGAGGCGGGTGTCGCCCTGGCCGGACTCGCCGTAGCCGGCTGTGTCTGCGCGGTGGTCGTACGACGGCAACTACGCCCCCTCTCCCGGGTCGCCGCGACCGCCGCCGAGGTCTCCCGCGCCCCCCTCGGACGCGGCGAGGTCACCGCTGTCACCCGGGTGCCCGAGCGCGACACCGACTCCGGCAGCGAGGCCGGTCAGGTCGGTGCTGCGCTCAACCACCTTCTCGACCATGTGAAGTCCTCCCTCGCCGAGCAGCAGCGCGGTGAGGAGCGGACGCGGCGCAGCGAGGAACGCATGCGGCGCTTCCTGGCCGACGCCAGCCACGAGCTGCGGACCCCGCTCGCCTCGATCGCCGGGTACGCCGAGCTGATGAACCGCGGCACCGACCGCGTCGAACCGGTGCTGGCCTGGCGCCGCGTCTCGGCGGAGTCGGCCCGGATGACGGGCCTGGTCGAGGACCTGCTCCTGCTCGCCCGGCTCGACGAGGGCCGCGCCCTGCACTTCGCGGAAGTGGACCTGGCGGCCCTGGTCACGGAGGCCGTGTGGGACGCGCGGGCGGCGGGCGGCGGCCACGACTGGCAGCTCGAACTCAACCTGGACGCACCGGTGTCGGTGTTCGGTGACCAGGCCCGGCTGCACCAGGTGGTGGCCAACCTCCTGGCCAACGCGAGGACGCACACGCCGGCCGGCACGAGGGTGACGGCATCGGTGGAGTCCGCGGACGGCCGCTGCGTGATCCGCGTCCGCGACAACGGCCCCGGGATCCCCCCGGCCCTCCTGCCCACGGTCTTCGAACCCTTCACCCGGGCGGACACCTCCCGCTCCCGCGCCGACGCCGGCTCCGGCGGATCGGGCCTGGGGCTGGCCGTCGCGGCGGCGATCTCGACGGCCCACGGAGGCCGCATCCAGGTGCACAGCGTCCCGGGCCGCACCGAGTTCACGATCGACCTCCCCGCAGCCCTGGAGACGGGGGCGGGGGAGAGGGCGGTCTCCGGGAACGGGGCACCGGTATAGCTCCCGCGCACGGGGGCGGACCGGGGGCGTACGGCTGGAGGGACGCAGCAGTACGGCTGCGAGGGCGTAGGCGTGCGGCCCGGGTACGCCGCGAGTGGAGCACCCCCGTCGGCCACCGCCACCGCCGCCACCGCCGCCGAAATCCAGTGGATCAGCGCCGTCGCCCGCCATTACGGTGCTGCCGAACCCAGTCGCCCAGGCAAG
>NZ_LJBR01000415.1 GCF_001282115.1 Streptomyces sp. NRRL B-24085
CCCCGGCGTCTCACCGCCCTCTCCGCGCTCGGCCTGCTGCTCCAGAAGAAACCCGAGCGCGGCTGATCATCCCACCCAACCGGCTGATCAGCACATTCGTCGCCAGTCATCACTGGCGACGTGTGTGTACTCCGTGAACGCCTGTTACCGACGGGTACCCAAAGTGCCCCGTCCCGAATACCCTGCGGCTCATGACGGACGCGCAGGCCCCGGCCAAGACCGGCACGAACCCCCTCGCCCCCGCCCCGGAGGGCGCCCGTACCGCGGCCGACGTGGTCACCCCGGAGCTGGTCGCCCAGCTCACCAAGGGGGTGACCGGGTCCGGCCGTACCGCCAACCACACGCCGTTCACCGGCGAGAAGCTGGCCGACCTGCCCGAGTCCACCCCCGAGGACGTGGCGAAGGCCTTCGACGCGGCCCGCCGGGCGCAGGCGGTGTGGGAGCGGACCCCCGTACGGCAGCGCGCCGCCGTCCTGCTCCGCTTCCACGACCTGATCCTGGAGCGCCAGGCCGAGGTCCTCGACCTCATCCAGCTGGAGACCGGCAAGGCCCGTCTGCACGCGCACGAGGAGGTGCAGGCGGTCGCCGTGGCGGCCCGGCACTACGGCCGCAAGGCGCCCGCCTACCTGCGGCCGAAGCGGCACACCGGGGCCGTGCCCACCCTCACCAAGGTCACCGAACTGCGCCATGCGCGCGGGGTCGTCGGCCAGATCGCCCCCTGGAACTACCCGCTGGAACTGTCCGTCGGCGACGCGCTCCCCGCCTTCGTCGCGGGCAACGCCGTCGTCATGAAGCCGGACACCGAGACCTGTCTGACCGCCCTGTGGGCGCGGGACCTGCTGGTCGAGGCGGGCCTGCCCGCCGAGGTCTTCCAGGTCGTCCTCGGTGACGGTCCCGTCGTCGGCCCCGAGGTCGTCCGGCACGCCGACTACGTCTCCTTCACCGGCTCCACCCGTACCGGCCGCGAGGTCGCCCAGGGCGCCGCCGCCCGCCTGGTCGGCGTGTCCCTCGAACTCGGCGGCAAGAACGCCATGCTGGTCCTGGAGGACGCCGACATCGAGAAGGCCGCCGCGGGTGCCGTCCGCGCGTGCTTCTCCTCCGCCGGCCAACTCTGCATCTCCATCGAGCGGTTGTACGTCCACGAGTCGATCGCGGACGCCTTCCTGGAGCGCTTCGCCGCCCGCACCCGGGCCATGCGCCTCGGCAAGTCCCTCGCCTACGGCGCCGACATGGGCTCCCTGGTGGGGGAGCGGCAGCTGGAGACGGTCACCCGGCACGTCGAGGAGGCCGTCGAGAAGGGCGCCAAGGTCGTCGCCGGCGGCGTCGCCCGCCCGGACATCGGCCCCTACTTCTTCGAGCCGACCATCCTCGACGGCGTCACCGAGCCCATGGCGGTCTGCGCCGAGGAGACCTTCGGCCCGGTCGTCTCGGTCTACCGCTTCAAGACCGAGGACGAGGCCGTCGAGCTCGCCAACTCCACGCCGTACGGCCTGAACTCCTCGGTGTGGACGAAGGACGGCAGGCGGGGCCGCGAGATCGCCTCCCGGGTGCGCGCCGGCACCGTCAACGTCAACGAGGGCTACGCCTCCGCCTACGGCAGCGTCCAGTCCCCGATGGGCGGCATGAAGGACTCCGGCCTCGGCCGCCGGCACGGCTCCGAGGGCATCCTCAAGTACACCGAGGCCCAGACCGTCGCCCAGCAGCGCCTGCTGCCGATGGCGCCCTCGATGGGGATGGACGACGAGAAGTACGCCCAGTTCATGAGCAGGAGCCTGCGGCTCATGAAGGCCCTGCGTTTCAAGTAGGAACACCCCGGTTCTCGACGAGGAGAGCACGTGCCACAGGACACCTACGACTACGACGTCATCGTCGTCGGCTCCGGCTTCGGCGGTTCCGTCACCGCCCTTCGCCTCACCGAGAAGGGCTACCGCGTAGGGGTCCTGGAAGCCGGACGCCGCTTCACCCGCGAGACGCTCCCGAAGAACTCCTGGGACCTGAAGAACTACCTCTGGGCACCGAAGCTCGGCATGTTCGGCATCCAGCGCATCCACCTGCTGGGCAACGTCATGGTCCTCGCGGGGGCGGGCGTCGGCGGCGGCTCCCTCAACTACGCCAACACCCTCTACGTCCCCCCGAAGCCCTTCTTCGAGGACCCGCAGTGGCGTGACATCACGGACTGGCAGGAGGAGCTGGAGCCGTACTACGACCAGGCCCGCCGCATGCTCGGTGTCCGGCTCAACCCGACGATGACCCCCTCCGACGTCCACCTCAAGGCGGCCGCCGAGCGGATGGGCGTCGGCGACACCTTCCACATGGCCCCGGTCGGCGTCTTCTTCGGCGACGGCGAGGACGCGGAGGGCAGGCGGAAAGCCGCCCCCGGCGAGCAGGTCGACGACCCCTACTTCGGCGGTGCGGGCCCCTCCCGCAAGGCCTGCATCGAGTGCGGCGAGTGCATGACCGGCTGTCGGCACGGCGCCAAGAACACCCTGAACGAGAACTACCTCTACCTCGCCGAGCAGGCCGGCGCGGTCGTCCACCCCCTCACCACCGTCGTGTCGGTCACGGACGACTCCCAGGGCGGCTACGCCGTCGCGACCCTCCCCACCGACGACCGCCGCAAGGCGAAGGGCCGCACCTTCAAGGCCCGCAGGGTCGTCCTCGCCGCCGGCACCTACGGCACCCAGACCCTGCTGCACCGCATGAAGGCGGGCGGTCAACTGCCGTACATCTCGGACCGGTTGGGCGAGCTCACCCGCACCAACTCCGAGGCCCTGGTCGGCGCCCAGACCGACAACCGCCGCTACCGCAAGGCGACCGGCGTGCCGAAGGTCGACTTCACCCAGGGCGTCGCCATCACCTCGTCCATCCACCCGGACGAGAACACCCACATCGAGCCGGTCCGCTACGGCAAGGGATCCAACTCGATGGGCAGCCTGTCCATCCTCCAAGTCCCCTACGCCGAGGGCTCGTCGAGGACCATGGCCTGGCTGGCGAACGCCGTGAGGCACCCGCTCCTGGTGCTGCGCTCGCTCTCCAACCGCCGCTGGTCGGAGCGGACCATCATCGGCCTGGTCATGCAGTCGCTGGACAACTCCCTGACGACGTACCTGAAACCGGACGGCGTCGGCAAGGGCCTGCTCACCGCGCGGCAGGGCCACGGGGCACCCAACCCCAAGCAGATCAGGGCCGCTTCGGAGGGCGCCTCGGCGATCGCCGCCGACATCAACGGCTTCGCCGGCTCGAACGTCGGCGAGCTGATGGGCACCCCGCTCACCGCCCACTTCCTCGGCGGCTGCGCCATCGGCTCCTCCCGCGACACCGGCGTCATCGACCCGTACCACCGGCTCTACGGCCACCCGGGGATCTCGGTCGTGGACGGCGCCGCGGTCTCCGCGAACCTCGGTGTGAACCCCTCGCTCACGATCACCGCGCAGGCCGAGCGCGCGATGTCGTACTGGCCCAACAAGGGCGAGGAGGACCCGCGTCCCGCGCAGGGCGAGGCGTACGTCCGGCTCGCCGCGGTCGAGCCCAAGTCGCCGGCGGTCCCGGCGGAGGCCTTCGGCGCGCTGAGGCTGCCGTTCCTGGGGATGCCGGCGGTGCCGAAGAAGTCGTAGGGCCCGAAGAAGCGGAGTCGTAGCGCCCGTAGGGCAAAGGGAAGGACCCGCACCCCCCTCCGAGTGCGGGTCCTTCCCCTTTCCTGCGTCAAGTCGTGCTCAGCGCGTCACGCCTCAGGCGTGGGCGCCGGCCGCACCCTTGCGCCGCTTCACCGCGAAGACCACACCGGTACCGGCGACGACGGCGAAGCCGCCGACGAGGCCGACGACCGGCAGGGCCGAGCTCGAACCGGTCTCGGCGAGCTGGCCGTCCACGTCGACGCCGTTGACGTCGGAGATGGGGCTCTTGCCACCGGTCTGCGGCTTGGCGTCGCCCGGCTTGCCGGCGTCGGAGCCGGCCGGCAGCACCTCGAAGTAGTAGATGCCCGAGTTCTCGTCGGCGGAGACCCAGCAGCCCTTGTCGTCCGAGTACTCGGCGAGACCGATGGCGATGCCGATCGCGCTCGGGACCTCACGGTCGACCTTCACCCGGAGCTGGTAGCTGAGGGAGTCGCCGCCGTCGAGGTCGAAGGCGTTGAACGAGCCGCCCTCACCGAACTGCGTGGCCACGTCGACCCAGGTGCCACCGTGCTTCACCTGCACGGTGACCAGGTCGCTGTAGTCCTTCTCGAAGTCCCAGTCGACCGCCGCGACACCGACGATGGGCTGGATGTCCTTGATCGTCCCGTCGCCGGAGTTGCTGACGTTGAACTTGAAGTTCGTCCAGCCGCTGCCCGCCACGATGCTCTCGGGCAGACCGGTCAGCGAGCTGTGCAGGACGTCGCTGTCGTGCGGGAGCGGGGCGTCGTCCTCGTCGACCTCGCACTGGTCGACGGGCTCGTCGCTCGTGCTCGGGGAGGGGCTGGCGCTGGTGGAGCCGGACGGGCTCGTGGAGGGGCTGCCGGAGGGGGTCGAGCTGGTCTCGCCGGCCGAGAGCAAGCCCTCACCCGTGGCG
>NZ_LJBR01000416.1 GCF_001282115.1 Streptomyces sp. NRRL B-24085
ACGCCTGACCGCCACCGGAACGCACCCGGCCGAGGAGGCGCGGGTCCCGCCGGGCTCCCGGCAGGACCGGCGTCCGTTCGCCGAGGGCGGCCGCGCGTCCGGCGGGTCCGCCGCCGGGAAGGCCGAGGGAGCGCAGGCCGGACGGCCGAGGAGGCGCGTCGAGGACCCGCGGGCCGCCGCGCGGACGGAACGCGGGCGCGGTGGTGCCCGGCCCGCCGGGGCGCGCGGACCGTCCCAGCGGGCCCCTCACCCGTCCCGCCCGCACCGGCCGGCGACCCGTCCCGGCATGCCTCTCCTCCACGCGCACCACCACGTCCGCTCACCTCAGCTTCGGGTCGAGGGCGTCGCGGACCGCGTCGCCGAGCATGATGAAGGCGAGGACCGTGATCGCGAGGGCTCCGGCGGGCCAGAGGAGCATGTGGGGGGCGTTGCGGATGTAGGCGGAGGCCGCCGAGATGTCGATGCCCCAGCTGACCGTGGGGGGCTTGAGGCCCACGCCGAGGTACGACAGGGTCGCCTCCAGCGAGATGTACGTGCCGAGGGCGATGGTCGCCACCACGATCACCGGGGCGACCGCGTTCGGGGTGATGTGGCGCAGCAGGAGACGGGAGTTGGAGGAGCCGAGCGCCCTGGCCGCCTGGACGTAGTCGTGCTGCTTGGCGGTGATCACCGAGCCGCGCGCGATGCGGGAGATCTGCGGCCAGCCGAGCAGCACCATGAACCCGATGACCGGCCACACCGTGTTGCTCGTGACGACCGACAGGAGCACCAGCCCTCCGAGGACCACGGGGATCGCGAAGAAGATGTCGGTGATGCGGGACAGGACCGAGTCCCAGAAGCCTCCGAAGAACCCTGCCAGGCCGCCGAGGACCGACCCGAGGATCGCGACGCCCAGCGTGGCGCAGACGCCGACCGTCACGGACGTACGGGCGCCGTACACCGTGCGCGTGTAGACGTCGCAGCCCTGGCCGTCGTAGCCGAAGGGATGCCCCGGCTGGGAGCCCTCCTGGGCCTTGGCGAGGTCGCACTTGAGCGGGTTGCCCGACGCGATCAGGGACGGCCACAGGGAGATGACGACCAGGAAGAGGATCACCAGGGCGGAGACGATGAAGACGGGGTTGCGGCGCAGGTCGCGCCAGGCGTCGGACCACAGGGAGCGGGGTCTGTCCTGCGGGCCCGGACCGTCGGGGCCCTTCTCCAGGGTGTTCGCCTCGCTCACGGCGAGGTCCATCGCGCCGCCCATTCCGGTCGCGGCGATCGCACCCTCTGGTTCCTGGGGCTCAGGCATAGCGGATCCTGGGGTCGAGAACGGCGTACAGGAGGTCGACGAGCAGGTTGGCCACCAGGAACACCAGGACCAGGACGGTGACGAAGCCGACCACGGTCTGAGTGTTCTGGCGCAGGATGCCCTGGTAGAGCTGGTAGCCGACGCCGTGGATGTTGAAGATGCGCTCGGTGACGATCGCACCTCCCATCAGGGCGCCGATGTCGGTGCCGATGAAGGTGACGACGGGGATGAGCGAGTTGCGCAGCAGGTGCCGCACGATGACCCGCTGTCTGGGCAGCCCCTTCGCCACCGCGGTGCGGACGTAGTCGGAGCGCCTGTTCTCCGCGATGGACGTGCGGGTCAGCCGGGTGACGTACGCCAGTGACACGGACGCGAGGACCAGGCCCGGCACGATCAGCTCGTCGAAGCCGGCGTCGGTGGAGACCGACGGTTTGATCCAGCCCCACTGGACACCGAGGAGCAGTTGGAGCAGCAGACCGGTGACGAAGGTGGGGATGGAGATCACGACGAGGGTGAGCAGGAGGACCGAGGTGTCGACGGGCCGCCCGCGCCGCAGTCCGGTGATCACGCCCAGCGTGATGCCGATGACGATCTCGATGAGGATCGCGACGATGGTCAGCCGGATGGTCACGGGGAACGCCGTCGCCATCAGCTCGGTGACCTTCTGGCCGTTGAACGCGGTGCCGAAGTCGCCGGTGAAGACGTTCCCCATGTAGGTCAGGTACTGCTGCCAGACGGGCTTGTCGAGGCCGAACTCCCGCTTGAGCTGGGCGGCCGTCGCCGCGTCGCACTGCTTGTCACCGCACAGGCCCGCGATGGGGTCGCCCATCACGTTCACCATGAGGAAGATCAGCAGGGTGGACCCGACGAACACCGGGATCATCTGGAGCAGGCGCCGGACGACGTACCGTCCCATGGCGGGGTCAGCCGACCTTGATCTCGTTGTAGACGGGAACGCTGAACGGGTTGAGCTTCACGTTCGAGAGCCGCTCGGAGTAGCCCGCGCTGCCGTTCTGGTACCAGAGCGGGATGGCGGCCATGTTGTCCCGTACGACCCCCTCGGCCTGCTGGAACTTCTCGACGGCCTTGCCGGTGTCGGTCTCGGCGTTGGCCTCGTTGACGAGCTTGTCGAAGTCCTTGTTGGACCACTTGCCGTCGTTGGAGGAGGCATTGGTGTAGTAGAGCGGCTGGAGGAAGTTCTGGATGAGCGGGTAGTCCATCTGCCAGCCCGCCCGGAAGGGGCCGCTCATCTTCTTCGCGGTGATCTGGCTGCGGAAGTCGGCGAAGGTGCCGACCGGGTTGCCGACGCACGCCTTGTCGTTGTCGAGGGCGTTGTTGATGGAGTTGCAGACGGCGTCGACCCACTGCTTGTGGGAGCCGGTGTCCGCGTTGTAGGTGATCTTGATGCCGCCGCCGGGGAGGCCGCCGCCCTCCCGGATCAGCTTCTTGGCCGCGGCGGGGTCGTAGTCGCAGGCGTCCCCGCACAGCCCGTCCTGGAAGCCGCCTTCCTTGCCGAGGACCGGGGAGGTCCAGTCGGTGGCCGGGGTGCGGGTCTTCTGGAAGATCGTCTCGGTGATCTGGTCGCGGTTGATCGCGCGGGACAGGCCGGTGCGGACCTTCTCCATCCCGGCCTTGTTCCAGTTCTTGTCGTAGAACGGGAAGGCGAGGGTCTGGATGATGCCGGCGGGGGTGTTGATGTACCGGCCGCCCAGGTCGTTCTTGGCGTTCTTGAGCTGGGCGGCGGGGACGTCGTCGACGAGGTCGAGGTTGCCGGCCATGAGGTCGGTGTAGGCGGTGTTGTTGTCGGTGTAGACCTTGAGGGTCACGCCGCCGTTCTGGGCCTTGTCGGGGCCGTTGTAGCCGTCCCACTTCTTCAGGGCCATCTGCGAGCCCTTGGTGTACGACTCGATGGTGTACGGCCCGTTGCCGACCGGCTTCTTCAGCCAGCCCGCGTGGTCCTTGAAGAACGCCTGCGGGAGGGGGGCGTAGGCCGGGTAGCCGAGGGTGTCGGGGAAGGTCGAGAACTTCTGGTTGAGCCTGACGGTGAAGGTCCTCGGACCGGTGACCTTGAGCCCGGAGAGGGTGTCGGCGGTCTGCTTGCCGCCGTCCTCGGGGTGGGTCTTGTCGTATCCGTCGATGTAGCCGAAGAAGTAGGCGTTCTTCTGGTTGTTCTTGAGGGAGGCGCCGTAGTTCCAGGCGTCCACGAAGGACTTGGCGGTGACCTTCTCACCGTTGCTGAAGGTCCAGCCGTCCTTGACGGTGATCGTGAAGTTCTGCGAGTCGCTCGTGTCGATCTTCTCGGCGAGCATGTCCTCGGCCTTGCCGGTCTCCGGGTTGTACTTCTTCAGGCTGCGGAAGATCATGTCGAGGACCTTGCCGCCCTGCACCTCGTTGGTGTTGGCCGGTTCCAGCGGGTTCTGCGGGTCGCCCCACGACGAGCTGAGCACGGCGCCGCCGTCACTGCTGCCACCGCTGTCGCTGCCGCTGTCCCCACCGCCGCAGGCCGTCGCCGCGAGGGCTACCGCCGCCGCGCAAGCGGCCCATCTGGCGTGCGTGGCTCCACGCATGGAGTGCCTCCTCAAGACTGATCCGTTACCGGCCAATATCGTGTCAAGAGGGACGTTCCGCACGCCTGGGTAGGCCTTTGGGGGGCCGAGGGGTGCCCCGGGACTTCGGTCACGAGGCGGCACCGCGTCGAACGACGGCCGGGGGCGGAGGCACAGCGCCTCCGCCCCCGGCCGGGGTGTTGAACCGTCGTCAGTTCTTGTCGGTCGTCGGCTCCGCCGCGTCCTCCAGGGCCTTCAGGGCGGGATCCATGATCACGTCCTCGTCGCGGGCCTCCGTGGTCGGGTCCTCCGGGAAGTGGCAGGCCGTCAGGTGGCCGGCCGTGTTGCCGGAGATCTGGACCAGCGGGGGCTCGTCCGTGGCGCACTTGTCCTGCGCCTTCCAGCACCGGGTGCGGAAGCGGCAGCCGGACGGCGGGTGGATCGGCGAGGGGACGTCACCGGAGAGCCGGATCCGCTCCCGGCCGTCGCCCTCGTCGTCCAGCTCGACCTCGGGGACGGCGGAGAGCAGCGCGTGGGTGTACGGGTGCCGGGGCCGGTTGTAGATCGAGTCCCGGTCGCCGACCTCGACCACCTTGCCGAGGTACATCACCGCGACGCGCTGCGAGAAGTGCCGTACGACGGCCAGGTCGTGGGCGATGAACAGGAACGCGATGCCGAGTTCGTCCTGGACCTTCTTGAGCAGGTTGACGACCTGCGCCTGGATGGACACGTCGAGCGCGGAGACCGGCTCGTCGGCCACGATCAGCTTGGGGTTCAGGGCGAGCGCGCGGGCCACGCCGATGCGCTGGCGCTGACCGCCGGAGAACTCGTGCGGGAAACGGTTGTAGTGCTCCGGGTTGAGGCCGACGAGCTCCAGCAGCTCCCGGACCTTCTTCTCCCGGCCGCCCTGCGGCTCGATCCCGTTGACCTCCATCGGCGACTTGATGATGGCGCCGACGGTCTGCCGCGGGTTGAGCGAGGAGTACGGGTCCTGGAAGATCATCTGGATCTCGGACCGCACCGGCGCCAGCTGCCTGCGCGAGGCGTGCGTGATGTCCTGGCCGGAGTACGTGATCTTGCCGGCGGTGGGCTCCAGGAGCCGCGTGATCAGCCGGCCGGTCGTCGACTTGCCGCAGCCGGACTCGCCGACCAGGCCGACGCTCTCGGCGACGCCGACCGTCAGGTCCACACCGTCGACGGCCTGGACGGCGCCGACCTTGCGTTTGATCGGGAAGCCGCCGTAGATCGGGAAGTGCTTGGCCAGGCCCTCGACCTTGAGGAGCTCCTCGGTCGAGGTCCCGGTGGAACCCTGCTGGGCGGGGAGGGTGAGGTTGTCGCTCATGTCTCGGTTCTCCCTAGCGCAGCCGGGGCTGGATCTTGTCGATGAAGATGGTCTGCTTCTGCTCCGCCGTCAGGTGGCACGCGGAGGCGCGTCCCTCGCCCAGCGGAGGCCGCGAGTCCGTGCAGAGCGTGCCGGGCACCTCGTCCTTGAAGGCGCACCGCGGGTGGAAGGGGCAGCCCGAGGGCGGGTTGAGCAGCGAGGGCGGGGAGCCGGGGATCGGCACCAGTTCCTCGTTGACGTCGCTGTCCAGCCGCGGCATCGAGCTGAGCAGACCCCAGGTGTAGGGGTGGCGGGGCGCGCGCATGACCTCGCGGACGCTGCCGCGCTCCACGGCCCGGCCGGCGTACATCACCAGCAGGTCGTCGGCCATGTTGGAGATGACGCCCAGGTCGTGGGTGATGAAGACGATCGCGGAGCCGAACTCCTGCTGGAGGTCCTTGAGCAGGTCCAGGATCTGGGCCTGCACGGTGACGTCCAGCGCGGTGGTCGGCTCGTCGGCGATCAGCAGCTCGGGGTCGCACATCAGGGCCATGGCGATCATGGCGCGCTGGCGCATACCGCCGGAGAACTGGTGCGGGTAGTCGTCGAAGCGCGTCTTGGGCTGCGGGATGCCGACCTTCTCCAGCATCTGGACCGCCCGGTCCTTCGCCTCCTTCTTGGAGGCGCCGCGGTGCTTCATGAACGGCTCGGACAACTGGCGGCCCACCGTGTAGAACGGCGACAGCGCGGTCAGCGGGTCCTGGAAGATCATCGCCATCTTGTTGCCGCGGAGCTGCTCCAGCTCCCGCTCGGTGGCGGTGACGAGTTCCTTGCCGTCGAGGACGATCTCGCCGTCGACGGTGGTGTTGCGCGGGTTGTGCAGGCCCAGGACCGTCAGGTTGGTGACGGACTTGCCGGAGCCGGACTCGCCGACGATGCCGAGGGTCTTGCCGCGCTCGACGTCGAAGGACAGGCCGTCCACAGCCTTGACGATGCCGTCCTCGGTGGAGAACTGCACCTTCAGATCGCGCACTGAGAGGAAGCTGTCCGAGCCGGAAGGGGCCGGGGCGTCCTCGGTCTTGGTCAGTGTGGTCACGGTGGTTCGTTCTTCCTAGGAGAGACGGACGCGCGGGTCGATGAGGGCGTACGCGATGTCGGTGAGGATGTTGACGATCAGGATGAAGAAGGCACCGAACAGCAGGACGCCCAAGGTGAGCGGCAGGTCCTTGTGGACCGCGCCGTCCACGGCCAGGCGGCCGATCCCCTGGAGCGAGAAGGTCAGCTCGGTGACGACGGCGCCGCCGAGCATGGCGCTGATGTCGATGCCGAGGACGGTGACGATCGGGATCATCGAGCCGCGCCAGGCGTAGCGGAAGAACACGTACTTCTGCGACATGCCCTTGGCGCGGGCGGTGCGGACGTGTTCCTCGGCGAGCTGCTCGATCATCGAGGAGCGCGACATACGCGTGTACTGCGCGGTGAAGATGGTGGCCATCACGAGGACCGGCAGGAGCATCCCGGTGAACCACTTCCAGGGGTCCTGGGTGATCGGGTGGTACGCGGGGTTGTCCATCCAGCCCGTGCTGTACACGAAGATCAGCAGGACGATCGGGCCGAGCACGTAGATCTGGAACGAGCTGAGCACCATGGACACACCGGTGGCGACCTTGTCGACCAGCGTGCCGCGCCGGTAGGCGGCGAGCATGCCGGCTCCGACACCGACGACGACGAAGACGACGGCACCGCCCGCGGTGAGCGTCAGGGTCGTCGGGAAGCGGTCCATGATGGTCGACCAGACCATGTCGCCCGAGTAGAACGACTGGCCGAGGCAGGGCGCGCTGCAGTGCCCGGTCGGGAAGTCACGGCCCAGCACGATGCCGGACATGAAGTCCCAGAACTGCTGGTGGATCGGCAGGTTGAGACCGAGAGCCTGGCGGATGTCCTCCAGTCTCGCAGGAGAGCAGTCCTTGCCACAGGCCAGAGAGGCGTAGTCGGAAGGCGCGGCGACGAACAGGAAGAACGAAGCGGCGCCGATGAGGAACAGGGTGACCAGGGCACCGACTGTGCGCCGGACGATGAACTGAAACATGGCGGGAGGGCTGCTCTCTGCGGAGACGGTGGGGAGGATTCACGGAGGTGCGGGGGCGCGCTCCGCCTGGTGCGCGCCCCCGCGATCAGCCGTAGAGAGTTACGACTTGACGTACAGGCGGGTGATGTCGATCAGGCTGGACACCGAGCCGTAGCGGGCACCGCCGATGTTCGAGCCGGAGAGCTGGAACTGCTTGGTGTACCAGAGCGGGGCAGCCGGGATGACCTTCTCCAGCAGGTAGTGCTGGGCTTCCTTCCAGGTCGCGGCAGCCGCGGTCGGGTCCTGGGAGAGCGCCTTCTTGATCAGCTCGTCGACCTTCGGGTCCTTGACGTGCGAGTAGTTCGAGGAACCGTCGGCGACCTGGCTGCCGTCGTAGATGGGCGTGATGACCGTGCCCGGCGACGGCCAGTCCTGGCCCCAGCCCGTGATGTAGATGTCGTACGGGTTCTTCAGCTTGCCGATCTGCTCGTAGTAGCTCGCCGCGTCGACCTCCTTGGAGACGACGTCGAAGCCGACCTTGGTCAGGGCGTCCTCGATGGCGACCTTGCGCTTCTGGCCCGCCTCGCTGTTGGCGTAGGCGAAGACGACCTTCTTCTCGGCCGCGGGGACCGTCTTGAGGATCTCCTTGGCCTTCGCGATGTTGCCCTGCGGCATCTTCAGACGGCCGTACGGGTCGTAGTTGGGCTCGTAGCCCGGCAGGGTCGGGGCGAAGTAGTTCGGGGCCACGTCGCCGCCGTACGCGCCACCCTCACCGGCGATGAGGGACTTGGAGTTGACCGCGTAGGTGATGGCCTGGCGGACCTTGATGTCCTTGACCCGGTCGAGGTTGAACGTCAGCTGCATGACGTAGGGCTGGTAGCCCTTGACCGTGCGCTTGCTGACGGCCGGGTTGCCGATGACGTCCTGGATCTGCGTGGACTCGACGCCGCCGGTGAACTGGATGGCGTTCTTGTCCGCGCCCTGGTCCGCGATCAGACGCTTGGTCTGGGTGGACTCGGTGATGCCGAACTGGAAGTCGAACTTGTCCGCGTACTGGTGGCGGACGGAGTCGGTCTTCGGGTCCCAGTTGGTGTTCTTGGCGAGGACGAGCTCCTTGCCCACCTTGTTCGAAACGATCTTGTACGGGCCGGTGGCGACCGGGGCCTTGTCGTACGCCGCCTTCGTGTCCGTCTTCTCCGGGACGATCGCGTAGCCGGCCATGGCCAGCGTCTGCGGCAGGTCCGGACGCGCGGTGTCGAAGTGGAAGACGACCGTCTT
Source organism: Streptomyces sp. NRRL B-24085 (assembly GCF_001282115.1). Classification (GTDB taxonomy): domain Bacteria; phylum Actinomycetota; class Actinomycetes; order Streptomycetales; family Streptomycetaceae; genus Streptomyces. Next base: position 8,502 of record NZ_LJBR01000416.1, read on the forward strand.
GTCGTCCGGGGTGTCCAGGACCGAGGCCGGCAGGTGCTTCTTGCCGAAGCCGCCGTCCGGGAGCGCCTTGCGGTAGTCCGCGCCGCTCAGCCAGGTCTGCAGGTAGGTCGGGCCGTCGAAGATGAAGCTCGCGTACTGGCGCTCGACGGTGTGGCGGACGTCGGCGGACGTGATCGGGTTGCCGTTCTGGTCCTTGACGCCGTCCTTCAGCGTGAAGGTCCAGGTCTTGCCGCCGTCCGAGGACTTGCCCGAGTCGGTGGCGAGGTCGCCGACGACCGAGACGCCGCCCTTGCCGTCCTCCTTGAACTGCGTCAGACGACGGAAGAGCAGGTTGGCGACCTGGCCCGCGTCGGAGACGTAGATCTGGCCCGGGTCCAGGTGCGAGACGCCCGCCTCCTGGTAGACGTTGATCGTGCCGCCGGGCTTGGCGCCGGGGACTTCCTCGGCCGGACCGGTCGAGCCCGCGGCGTCGGCGTAGGTGACCGCCTTGGACTGGACCGACGCTTCGCTCTGGTCCTTCTTCGAGTCGGTACCGGAGTCGCCGCCCTCGTTCTTGGAGCAGGCCGTGAGAGCCAGGGAACCGGCCGCGAGGGCGACGACGACGGCGCGCGCTCTGCGCGAACTGATGGGCTTCATGAGGCGAATACCTACCTGTCGGTTGTTATCCATGAGTACTGCCTGACGCGGCTGGTAGGCCGACGCGGGGGCGGCAGCCACCCCCCACCAATGGACGAGTTACCGCCCGGACTTGGGGTCGAAGGCGTCCCGGACCGAGTCTCCGAGGAGGTTGAAGGCCAGAACGAAGATCACCAGCGCCAGGCCGGGGAAGAAGAGGAACGCCGGGTCCTGCTCGGTGTAGTTGGCAGCGGCGGCGAACAGTCGTCCCCAGTCCGGGGTCGGCTCGACGAACCCGACTCCGGCGAAGGAAAGGAAGGCGATGGTGAGGATGGTGCTGGGCAACTGGTACGTGAACTGCACCAGGATCGGCGTCACCACGTTCGGCAGGATCTCCTTGCGGACGATCCGCCAGGGGGAGGCGCCGGAGACCTTGGCGGCCTCGACGAACTCCCTCTCCCGCAGGGACAGCACGGTGGAGCGCACGAGGCGCGCCATGCCCATCCAGCCCAGCAGCCACAGCACGATCAGCATCGCCAGTGCGCGGAAGTACGTGGGGGTCTCCTCCCGCGGGTCGACGAAGAACGCGGTGACCACGGGCATGAAGGCGATGAAGAAGAGCTGCTGCGGGAAGGACAGGAAGAAGTCGGTGACCCGGCCGATCCAGTAGTCGGTACGGCCGCCGAAGTAGCCGCCGATCAGACCGATGATGACGCCGGTGACCATCAGCAGGACGGTCACACCGAGCGCCATGAACAGCGACGTCCGCATGCCGTACACGAGCATGGCGAACAGGTCGCGGCCGTACTGCGGCTCCACGCCGAACCAGTGGTCTCCCGAGATGCCGCCGAAGTAGCCCAGGGGCAGACCGAACTGGTCCAGGATGGGCTTGTCCGCGTAGGTCGGGTCCTGGCCGTACAGCGTGTACGGGTCGGTCCCGCTCAGCTTGACCAGCAGCGGCGCGAGCAGCGAGATCACGAAGTACAAAATCACTACCACGGCGCAGATGACACCGGTACGGTCGCGCTTGAAGCGCTGCCACATCAACTGGCCGGGAGAACGACCCTCGAGCTTCTGCTCGGCCTTGACAGGCTCGGCGTTCGACTCGAGCTCGGGGTCCAAGGCGACTGGACTGGTCATGTGTGTACTTCCCCCGGGGGGTTGGAGAGTTGAGCGCAGCACAGATACCGGCAGGTTCTGTGGTTTGGGGGAACTTTCGCCAAAGTGTTCAACGCGCGTCAAGGGCGGAAGACATAGGGATCTCCCTACCGACCATATTTTGAGGAAAAATTGCAAAGATTGACACCTGGTCGCGCTTGACACGTGAGACGACAGACCGTCAAAACGGACATACCGCAATGGATTTCGGTTCACATGTCCGAAACACGATCGGGCCCTTACCGATATCCGGACGGTGTCTCATAGATCGCGGACAGGCTTTCGCGGGCACACCGAAGGCCCGGTTCCCCGCGTGTCGGAGAACCGGGCTGCCGACGCTCGTCGGCGGTCGGGTCAGCCGTGCTTGGCGCGGCTCGCGGCGCGGGCGCGCTCGCGGGCGTCCAGGTTGACCTTGCGGATGCGCACCGCTTCCGGGGTCACCTCGACGCACTCGTCGTCGCGGCAGAACTCCAGGGACTGCTCCAGGGAGAGCTTGCGGGGCGGGACGATCGACTCGGACACGTCGGCCGTGGACGACCGCATGTTGGTGAGCTTCTTCTCCTTGGTGATGTTGACGTCCATGTCGTCGGCGCGGGAGTTCTCGCCGACGATCATGCCCTCGTACACCTCGGTGCCGGGCTCCACGAAGAGCACACCGCGCTCCTGGAGGTTGGTCATCGCGAAGGCGGTGACGGCACCGGAGCGGTCGGCGACCAGCGAGCCGTTGTTGCGGGTCTGGAGGGTCCCGAACCAGGGCTCGAAGCCCTCGTGGATGGAGTGCCCGATGCCGGTGCCGCGGGTCTGGGTCAGGAACTCCGTACGGAAGCCGATCAGGCCGCGGGAGGGCACCACGAACTCCATGCGCACCCAGCCGGAGCCGTGGTTCGACATGTTGTCCATACGGCCCTTGCGGACGCCCATGAGCTGCGTGACCGCGCCCATGTGCTCCTCGGGCACGTCGATGGTCATGCGCTCGACGGGCTCGTACACCTTGCCGTCGACTTCCTTGGTGACCACCTGGGGCTTGCCGATGGTCAGCTCGAAGCCCTCCCGGCGCATGGTCTCGACCAGGATGGCGAGCGCCAGCTCACCACGGCCCTGGACCTCCCAGGCGTCGGGGCGCTCGGTGTCCAGGACGCGCAGCGAGACGTTGCCGATCAGCTCGCGGTCCAGACGGTCCTTGACCTGACGGGCCGTGACCTTGCGGTCCTTGACCGCGGACTTCGCGTCGGCGCCCTTGCCGGTGCCGCCGCGGCCGACCAGCGGCGAGGTGTTGGTGCCGATGGTCATCGAGATCGCGGGCTCGTCGACCGTGATCAGCGGCAGCGGGATCGGGTTCTCGGTGTCCGCGAGGGTCTCGCCGATCATGATGTCGGGGATACCGGCGACCGCGCAGATGTCACCCGGGCCGGCCTTCTCGGCGGGCTTGCGGGTGAGCGCCTCGGTCATCATCAGCTCGGAGATCCGGACGTTGCTGATCGTGCCGTCACGCTTGATCCAGGCGACCGTCTGGCCCTTGCGCAGCTCGCCCTGCTCGACGCGGAGCAGCGCGATACGGCCGAGGAAGTTGTCGGCGTCCAGGTTGGTGACGTGCGCCTGGAGCGGGGCCTCCTCGTCGTAGGTCGGGGCCGGGATGTGCTGGAGGATCGTGGAGAAGAACGGCTCCAGGCTGGTGGAGTCGGCGGGGACCGTGCCGTTCTCCGGCTTGGTCAGCGAGGCGATGCCGTCGCGGCCGCAGGCGTAGACGATCGGGAACTCGATCTGCTCCTCGTCCGCGTCCAGGTCGAGGAAGAGGTCGTAGGTCTCGTTGACGACCTCGTCGATCCGGGCGTCCGGGCGGTCCGTCTTGTTGATGCAGAGGATGACGGGCAGCCGGGCCTGGAGGGCCTTGCGCAGCACGAAGCGGGTCTGCGGGAGCGGGCCCTCGGAGGCGTCGACGAGGAGGACGACACCGTCCACCATCGACAGGCCGCGCTCGACCTCGCCGCCGAAGTCGGCGTGGCCGGGGGTGTCGATGATGTTGATGGTGATGACGTCCCCCCCGTCCTTGGGGTGGTACTTCACCGCCGTGTTCTTGGCGAGGATCGTGATGCCCTTCTCACGCTCCAGGTCGTTCGAGTCCATCATGCGGTCGTCGACCGAGTCGAGCTGATGGGCGGCGAAGGCACCGGCCTGCTTCAGCATTCCGTCGACGATGGTCGTCTTGCCGTGGTCGACGTGGGCGACGATGGCGACGTTGCGGATGTCGTGGCGCGTGGCCATGAAGGCGTACTCCTGGAGTGTGAGGAAGGCCGACGCGTACGTCTGTGTTACGCGGACCCTGCCGGGCTCAACATGCCACGGCCTCACCCCATCGTACGTTGCCTCATGGGTGGGGGCTCGCCGGGCTCAGCCCCGCTGGGGGGCGGCCGGCCCCTTCGCCCCCTTCTCCAGGAAGCCCATGTCCTCGTAGACCGGTGTCTGGAAGCCGAAGGAACCGGCGTTCACCACGTCCTTCTTCGCGGCCGTGAGCTGGGGCCGCTGGTACAGCGGGATGGATCCGGCGGCGGCCCAGATGCGGGAGTCGGCCTTGCGGATCAGGCTCCGGCTCCTGCCCTCGTCCAGCGTGCCGACGGCCTCGTCGAACAGTTGGTCCACCTGGTCCGTGCCGACCCGGGTGTAGTTCTGCTCGACGTTCAGCGACCCGTCCGCGGCCGGCACCGGCTTCGCGAAGATGGGGCGGGCGTCGGTGGCGGGGAAGGCGGACGCGGGCCAGGAGTACAGCGCGAGGTCGTACTGCCCGGACGCGATGTGGTCCTTGAAGTAGCTCTCGTCGGAGACCTTGGAGATCTCGGTGCGGATGCCGATCTTCTCCAGCATCGCGGAGATCCGCCCGGCCACCGTGCGCAGCGTCTCGGACCCCGGCCCGGACGGGAGCACGAACCGCAGGGTGAGCGCCTTGCCGTTCTTGGCCAGGACCTTCGTCGCCGTGTCGGCCGGAGCCGCCGTGCCCCTGGGGGCGTACGCCCCCGGCGCGCCACCCTGCCTCAGCTTGTTCGCGTACTGCTTGCCGTCCTGGGCGAGGTGCTGCGGACCGTCGCCGCCGCGGTGGTCCTTCGGGTCCTTGTCGTCGCTCTTGTCGTCCTCACCGACGACGTAGGTCCCGTCGTCCCCCTTCTCGGAGTCCTGTCCGGCCTTCTCGCCGTCGGAGTCCCGCTCGGAGTCCTGCTCGGAGTCCCGTCCGGCCTTCCGGCCCTCGGTCCCCGCCGCCTTGTCGCCCTTCTTCTTCTCCTTCTCGACCGGCCCGCCCGGCACCCACCCGGCGTCCGCCAGCAGCGCCCTGGCCTCCTCGGCGTCCTGGCCGCCGAGTGCGCCGCTGTTGTCGGCGTAGGCGTCCTGGCCGGAGAGCGCGAGGTGGCTGCCGACCGGCACGGCGGGCAGCCCGAGCGGGGAGAGGACCGCTCCGGCCAGCGCCTTGCGGTCGATGGCGCGGGCCACCGCCCGGCGCACCCGCTCGTCGGCGAGCGGGCCCGAGGCGCCGTTGAGGGCGAGCTGGGTGTAGGCGGGCTCCAGCGACTTGCGGACCTCGAAGTTCTTCAGCGCCGCCTGCTCGCGCCGTTGGGCGGCGAGTGCCCTGCGCTCCTTCTGCCGGGCGCTGAGCTCCCCGTCCCCGTCCTCGTCGTCCTGGTCGTCCGGGTCGTCCTGGTCGTCCTCATGGGCGTCGGCCCAGGAGCGCAGCGCGTCGGCGGCTCCCAGGTTGCTGTCGGAGCGGTGGGCGGGCAGGCCGCCCGGGCCCGCGACCGGACTGCTGCCGGTCTCCACTCCCGCGCGGGCGGCGAGGCTGATGCGGTCGAGGGCCTCGGGGTCGATCTCGGCGAGCTCGATCGCGCCGGCAGCCAGCGCGGCGGTCCGCTCGTCGCGCGGTACGGCCCGCAGCACGATCCCGTCCAGCTTGGCGGGGTGGCCCCACCAGCGCGCGTTGCGGGTGAGGGTGACCTCGTCCTCCTTGTGGTCGACCTTCTTCACCTGGAAGGGACCGGCGGTGATCTTGAGCTTCTTGCGGGCGGAGTCGTTGAAGGCGTCCGGGGTGCCCATGACGTCCTTCGGGTACAGCGGCGAGAACAGCGAGCGCCAGTCGGCGTACGGCCGCGCGAAGGTGACCCGGACCTCCAGGTCGTTCTTGCCGCGTTCGATCTTCTGGATGCGCTCGTAGCCGGCGTTGCGGGCGGTCCAGTACGCGGAGTCCTTGCCGGACAGGGCACGCCACTGGGCGGCGAAGTCGGCGGCGCCGATCTCCCGGCCGTCGCTCCACACGGCCTGCTGGTTCAGCTTGTACAGCACGACCTGGCGGGGCTCGGTCTCGACGACCTCGGCCGACTCCAGGTAGTCGGGGTTGACCTGCGGCCGCCCGTTCGCGTCGAGCCGGTACATCGAGGGCAGCACGGCCTGGGCGACAGTGGTGGTGGTCGCGTCCGCGTCCGCCTGGAAGGTGTTCAGGGTCTCGGGGACGGCGTCGACGGCCCAGTGCAGGGTGCCGCCGTCGGCTACCCGGTCGCGGGCGGCGGGCGCGATGTCCTGCTCCGCGAGCGGCTTGCTCCTCTTCTCCTCGGAACTGCACCCGGAGAGGGCGGTCACCGCGAGCGCGCCCGCGGTGAGGAAGCCGACCGAGCGCGTGACCGCGCGCAGGGCGACGCCGTTGTGGGACATCTCTGCTTACCTCCGGGAGCCGCGGGCGTTATGATCACTCTTGGCGGTATATGGAGCTGATCACATCTATGCGGCCACTGAAGAGGAAAGGGTTCGGCAACGGACGGCGACACGGCGACAACAACCGGGAAGCCCACCCGTGCGGCGCAATCGACGGCGCACGAGGGGCGCGCACGGAGGCACACGATCCGCCAATCCATGCACGTCCCTTCACACCGGCAGGTGTGACGCGCAACACTCGCAGGCGCATGACCGTTCCCGTCCAGGGCATCCCCGCCCACGGAAGTGAGGTCACGTCATGTCCGTGAACGACGAACTGGCTGCGGCCCAGCGCTCGCTCGACGAAGTGCTCAGGTACGTCAAGCGTCTGGAGCAGCAGCTCGGCAGCAGCGGCCTGGAGATGCGCCGCGTGCGGCTCGACGCCGACCGCCTGCGCGAGAGCCTGGCCCTGCTGCGGGAGACCGACCCGGCGCTCGCCAAGGCCCGCCGCCCGGATCTCGTCTCCATCTCCGACACCCCGTACGACAACACCCTGTGGACGGACTCGGACGACGAGGGACTCGGCGCCCGCGACCGCCGAGCCCCCTGAACCCGACCGGAGTCAAGCGTTGGCCACTGGTACGGAACCCCCCGACACCGAATCCCATACCGTGAGCGGCGGCGTACGCGGCGGTACGCGCGCCGCGATCGACGCCCCGCACCTGCGCACCGACCGCTGGTGGCTGGCGCCCGCGGCCACGGCGGCCGGGCTGCTCGCCTTCATCGTGTACTCGACCTGGCGGGCCTTCGCCGACATGGACTACTACGCGGCCCCGTACGTCTCGCCGTTCTACTCCCCCTGCCTGGCCGAGCGCTGCGCGCCCATGCGCCACGGCCCCAACTGGGAGATCTTCGGCGGCTGGTGGGGGATCTCCCCCGCCATCATCATCCTGATCTTCCCGCTCGGCTTCCGGTTGACCTGCTACTACTACCGCAAGGCCTACTACCGGGGCTTCTGGGCGTCCCCGCCGGCCTGCGCGGTGGCCGAGCCGCACAAGAAGTACACCGGTGAGACCCGCTTCCCGCTGATCCTGCAGAACATCCACCGGTACTTCTTCTACGCCGCGATCCTGGTCGCCGGCATCCTGACCTACGACACCGTGCTCGCCTTCCGCGACGAGCACTACGCCTGGGGCCACATGGGCCTCGGCACCCTGGTGTTCCTGGTCAACATCGTGCTGATCTGGGCGTACACCCTCTCCTGCCACTCCTGCCGGCACATCGTCGGCGGCAAGCTCCGGCACTTCTCCCGGCACCCCGTGCGCTACCGGGCCTGGCAGTTCGTCGGGAAGCTGAACGCCCGGCACATGCAGCTCGCCTGGGCCTCGCTGGTGAGCGTGGCGCTGGCCGATTTCTACGTCTTCCTGGTCGCCTCCGGCGCATTCGACGATCCGAGGTTTTTCTGATGTCCGTGGTCGACCGTCAGGAGTGGGACGTCGTCGTGGTCGGCGCCGGCGGCGCGGGCCTGCGCGCCGCCATCGAGGCCCGCGAGCGCGGCGCCCGTACGGCGGTGATCTGCAAGTCGCTGTTCGGCAAGGCGCACACCGTGATGGCCGAGGGCGGTATCGCGGCCAGCATGGGCAACGCCAACGCGAACGACAACTGGCAGGTCCACTTCCGCGACACCATGCGCGGCGGGAAGTTCCTCAACCAGTGGCGGATGGCCGAGCTGCACGCCCAGGAGGCCCCGGACCGGGTCTGGGAGCTGGAGACCTGGGGCGCCCTGTTCGACCGCACCAAGGACGGCCGGATCTCCCAGCGCAACTTCGGCGGCCACGAGTACCCGCGCCTCGCCCACGTCGGCGACCGCACCGGCCTCGAACTGATCCGCACCCTCCAGCAGAAGATCGTCTCGCTCCAGCAGGAGGACAAGCGGGAGACCGGCGACTACGAGTCCCGCCTGAAGGTCTACCAGGAGTGCACGGTCACCCGGGTGCTGAAGGACGGCAGCCGGGTCTCGGGCGTCTTCGCCTACGACCGAGAGACCGGCCGCTTCTTCGTCCTGGAGGCCCCGGCCGTCGTGATCGCGACCGGCGGCATCGGCAAGTCCTTCAAGGTGACGTCGAACTCCTGGGAGTACACCGGCGACGGGCACGCGCTGGCGCTGCTCGCGGGCGCGCCCCTGCTGAACATGGAGTTCGTGCAGTTCCACCCGACCGGCATGGTCTGGCCCCCGTCGGTGAAGGGCATCCTCGTCACCGAGTCGGTCCGCGGCGACGGCGGGGTGCTGCGCAACTCCGAGGGCAAGCGGTTCATGTTCGACTACGTCCCGGACGTCTTCAAGGAGAAGTACGCCGAGTCGGAGGAGGAGGGCGACCGCTGGTACGAGGACCCGGACCACAACCGGCGTCCCCCCGAGCTGCTCCCCCGCGACGAGGTCGCCCGCGCGATCAACTCCGAGGTGAAGGCGGGCCGCGGCTCCCCGCACGGCGGGGTCTTCCTGGACGTGTCCACGCGGATGCCGGCGGAGGTCATCCGCCGCCGCCTGCCCTCGATGTACCACCAGTTCAAGGAGCTGGCGGACGTCGACATCACGGCCGAGCCGATGGAGGTCGGGCCGACCTGTCACTACGTGATGGGCGGCATCGCGGTCGAGTCGGACACGGCGGCGGCACGCGGGGTGCCGGGACTGTTCGCGGCCGGTGAGGTCGCGGGCGGCATGCACGGCTCGAACCGGCTCGGCGGCAACTCCCTGTCCGACCTGCTGGTGTTCGGGCGCCGGGCGGGCTGGCACGCGGCAGAGTACGCGACCTCCACGGCACGGCCCGCCGTGGACGAGACCCAGGTCGACGCGGCGGCGGCCGAGGCGCTGCGGCCGTTCTCGGCGGAGGGCGCCGAGCCCGCCGCAGGGCCCCCGGAGAACCCGTACACCCTGCACCAGGAGCTCCAGCAGGCGATGAACGACCTGGTCGGCATCATCCGCCGGGAGGGCGAGATGGAGCAGGCCCTGGAGAAGCTCGCGGAGCTCCGGGTACGGGCCCGGCGGGCCGGGGTCGAGGGGCACCGGCAGTTCAACCCGGGCTGGCACCTCGCGCTGGACCTCAGGAACATGCTGCTGGTCAGCGAGTGCGTGGCACGGGCCGCGCTGGAGCGGACCGAGTCGCGCGGCGGCCACACCCGCGAGGACCATCCGGCGATGGACCGCGAGTGGCGCCGGATCAACCTGCTGTGCCGGCTGACCGACCCCACGGGCGGGCTGGCGGCGACCGACCCCGTCCGGGGCCAGATCGACCTCGCCCGGGAGACCACCGAACCCATCCGCGCCGACCTGCTCGCCCTCTTCGACAAGGAGGAGCTGGTCAAGTACCTCGCCGAAGAGGAGCTGTACGAATGAGCGGCTACACGGCCCACTTCAGGGTGTGGCGGGGCGATGTGCGGGGCGGCGGCCTGGAGGACTTCAAGGTCGAGGTCAACGACGGCGAGGTGGTCCTGGACATCATCCACCGTCTCCAGGCCACCCAGGCGCCCGATCTCGCCGTCCGCTGGAACTGCAAGGCCGGCAAGTGCGGTTCGTGCTCGGCGGAGATCAACGGGCGGCCGAGGTTGATGTGCATGACGCGCATGTCGGTCTTCACCGAGGGCGAGACGATCACCGTCACTCCGCTCCGCGCCTTCCCGGTCGTCCGTGACCTGGTCACGGACGTCGGCTTCAACTACCGGAAGGCGCGTGAGGTCCCGGCGTTCGTGCCGCCGGCCGACCTCGGTCCCGGTGAGTACCGGATGATGCAGGAGGACGTGGACCGCTCGCAGGAGTTCCGCAAGTGCATCGAGTGCTTCCTGTGCCAGGACACCTGCCATGTCGTGCGCGACCACGAGGAGAACAAGACGGCGTTCGCGGGCCCGCGCTTCCTCATGCGGGTGGCGGAGCTGGACATGCACCCGCTGGACGCGGCGGAGGAGTCCGGCCTGGACCGCAAGAAGACGGCCCAGGACGAGCACGGGCTCGGCTACTGCAACATCACCAAGTGCTGCACGGAAGTGTGCCCCGAGGGCATCAAGATCACGGACAACGCGCTGATCCCGCTGAAGGAAAGGGCCGTCGACCGCAAGTACGACCCGCTGGTGTGGCTGGGCTCGAAGATCAGGAGGCGCTCCTCAGCAGAGTGAGCGCCTCGCCGAGGTTGTGCTCCGCGATCTCCCGCATCCACCCGGGGTTCGGGAAGTCGCCCTCGATCAGGCGCAGGGGCCCCGCGACCAGGGACAGACGCATGGCGAGGCGGTACAGGCGCATCCGGTCCTCGTCCAGGCCGGGGGCGCGCAGGACGTCGTAGTGCGGGCCGAAGCGGATCCGCAGGAAGACGTGCTCCCACTCGACGTCGAAGTACATCAGTCCCTCGACGTCGATGAGCGCCGGCCGCCCCCGGTCGTCCAACAGGACGTGGTCGGGGCCGAGTTCGCCGTGGACGAGGACGTGCCGGTCCCGGGGCCGCACGGCCTCGGCCAGCCGCCGCACGGCCTCCTCGGCCTCCTCCCGTACGGCGGCGATCCGTCCGTCCCTCGCGGCGGCCTCCGCGATGTCGCGCAGGGCGCCGTCGGTGACGCGCCGGGCCGCCGAAGCCGGCACGGAGGTACCGCCGCCGTCGACGAGTCCGACCTTGCCGAGGGCGGGGCCCTGCTGGGCGTGCAGCGCCGCCAGTTCCCCTGCGAGTCGCTCCAGCGCGGCACGTCCGAGGGCCGGGTCCCGCTCCAGCGCCCTCTCCAGGCTGCCGCCCCGCAGGTCCTCGACGACCACGGCGTCCCGGCCGGTGTCGGTGTGCAGCAGCCGGGGCGTGCGCACACCGGCCGCGACCAGGCGGTCGTGCGCGGCGGTGAAGACGTCCCGGCCCGTGCCGGACGAGAAGGGGTCGCGGGGGTCGGAGGGGCCCGAGTCCCAGTAGTCCTCGTCGGCGGACCAGACGTAGGCGACGACGCTCCTGCCGTCGTCGAGGGCGAGCCGGTAGACGCCCTTGCTGGTGCCGCCGCGCAGTCGGGTGACTCCGGTGAGGGTGCGTCCGGTCGCGGCGCGGGCGAGGGGGGCGAGGTCGGTGCGGGTGAGGTGTCTGCGGGTGGCGGTCATTCGGGGGATGTTCCCAGGGGGAGCCGCTGGGCGCCCGTGGTTTTCAGCGCACCCAGTCCCGCTCGTACGCCGCCCAGTCCCCCTCCGTGGCCGCGAAGTCGACGTACAGCGCCACTCCGAAGTTCGCGCGGTCCGCGTCCGTGCGGGAGAGTCCGAGGCGCACGCCCCGGACGGCGGCGGGGACGGTCTCCGCCGCGGCCCGGTGGCCGAGCTTGTTCTCGTGGAAGAAGGGCAGGCCCATCAGCAGGTCGGTGGACCCGGGAGTGACCTCCAGGGCCAGGGACGTCTGCTGGGCCACGTAACCGCCGTACAGGCTCTCCAGCGGGGTGCTCGTGTCGTACGACATCACCGCGATCTGGTCGACCCGGCGCGCGACCTGGCCGAAGAAGGCCTGCGACCACCACTTGGGGTGCCCGGCGAGCGTCCCCGCGACGGAGTGCAGCGCGGGCAGCGGGTCGATCTGGTGGGCGGCGACCGAGAGCGGGACGCCCCGCACACCGGTGACCCGGTGGAGGGCGTCGAGGAGGTCGAGGTAGTGCTCGTCGCCGGAGTGCAGGGGCTCCAGGTCGAAGTGGACGCCGTCGAACCCGGTGGCGAGGACCTGCCGGGTGGACCGCACCACGGCGGCCCGGGTGTCCGCGTCGGCGAGGCGCATGCCGTCCGGGCTCTCGGTGGCGAGCTTGTCGCCGAGCCACGCCTGGACGCGGATGCCGGGGGCCGCCTCGTGCACGGCGCCGATCAGCCAGGCCGCCCTCGGGTACGCCGACGCGGGCAGCGTGCCGTCGTGCTCCAGGGGCCCCGCGTGGACGTACAGGTCCCGGATGCCGATGTCGCGGAGGCGCCGGGCGAGGGCACCGACGTCGGCGTCGGTCTTCCGGCCGTCCACCCAGGCGTGACCGAGCCAGACCGCGTCCTTGTGGCGGGTGCGGGTGCCGTCGGCGGGGTCGCCGGCGTAGTTGAGGCGGAGGGCGACGGCGACGGAAAGGAAGGGGACGAGGATGACCAGCGCGAGCCCGAGCGCTGCCGGGCGGAGCCGGCGGCGGCGCTTCGGCATCGGCGCCGGCGCCTCCTTCTCCGGCTCGCCGTCCCCGTCGGTCCCTGTGCCCCGCTCCTCTGACATCCGTTCCCCC
>NZ_LJBR01000417.1 GCF_001282115.1 Streptomyces sp. NRRL B-24085
GGCGCCGTATCCCCCGTCCCCGCCCCCGATGCGCGTATGGCCCCCGGCGGCCCCGGCTACCGCCGGATGAGCCTCGCCCTCTTCCTCGCCGGTGTCGCGACCTTCGCGCTGCTGTACTCCACCCAGGCCCTCCTCCCGCTGATCTCGGGCGAGTTCGGGGTCGCGGCGAGCGAGGCGAGCTGGACCGTGGCGGCGGCGACCGGCGGTCTGGCACTGTTCGTGCTGCCGATGAGCGCCCTCTCCGAGCGCTTCGGCCGCCGTACGGTCATGACGGCCTCGCTGGCGGTCGCGGTGACGGTCGGTCTGCTGGTCCCCTTCGCGCCCTCGCTGACCGCGCTGGTCGCGCTGCGGGCGGTGCAGGGTGCGGCCCTGGCGGGGCTGCCGGCCTCCGCCACGGCGTATCTCGCCGAGGAGGTCCGTCCCAAGGCGCTGGTCACGGCGATCGGCCTGTTCGTCGCCGGCAACAGCGTCGGCGGGATGAGCGGCCGGGTCATCACGGGCTGGGTGGCCCAGGAGTGGGGCTGGCGGGTCGCCGTCGGGGTGATCGGCGCGATCGCGGTGGCCTGCGCGGTGGCGTTCCGGCTGCTGCTCCCGGCGCCGCGGCACTTCAAGGCGGGCTCGCTGAAGCCGGCCGTCCTGCTGGGCACGGTCCGCACGCACCTCTCCGACCCGCTGCTGCGCCGCCTGTACGCCATCGGCGCGCTGTTCATGACGGTCTTCGGCGGGGTGTACACGGTGATCGGCTACCGGCTGACCGAGGCGCCCTTCTCCCTCCCCCAGGGCATCGTCGGCTCGATCTTCCTGGTCTACCTGGTGGGCACGGTGTCCGCGTCGACGGCGGGCCGGCTGGTCGGCCGCCTGGGCCGCCGGGGCGCGCTGTACGCGGCGGGCGGTACGACGGCGACCGGCCTGCTGCTCTCCCTCTCCGACTCCCTGGGGCTGGTCCTCCTCGGCCTGGTCCTGATCACCGGAGGCTTCTTCGCGGGCCACGCGGTGGCGTCCTCGGCGGTCAGCAAGACGGCCACCCACGGCCGCGCCCAGGCCTCGGCCCTGTACCAGTCCGCCTACTACATCGGCTCCAGCGCGGGCAGCACGGTCGGCGCCCTCGCCTTCCACGCGGGCGGCTGGGCCGGGACGGTCGGGGTCGGACTGCTGGCGGTGCTCGGCGTGGTCACACTCACCGTCCTCGGAACGCGTGCGGCAAGGGCCGGCCTGGCGCATTCCCATCGTTCGCCCGAAGGGCGCGCCGCGCGGGGCCTGGTGCGTGCGATCGCAAGGCGCCGGGCCGCCCTCGTGGCGGAGCCACGTGGGCGGTTCGGCAACGCGGCGAGCGTGCGTGCCAGGCCCCGCGCGGCAGGTGGGAATGCGCCAGGCCGGCACTAGGGCCCAGCAGCGGCTCGCGACGGCCTGAGCCGCACGTTCTACTTCCCCCTGACCGGGGTCGGCCGGTCAGGGGGATTTTTCGCACGCCGGAGGGACTACTGATTTCAGCCCGTCCGGCGTTTGAGGACGAGGCCCTTCGGGCCGATGGGGTCTGGGGGCGCAGCCCCCAGGGAGGGACGGGTAGGGGCGGCAGGGGCGAAAAACTCCTGACCTGCACGTTCACCCACTCGGGACGCCATTGTCAGACCCCTGCGGTAGTTTCCGAGTACTGGGCGCAAAGGCGCGACGCAGCACGGCCACAGGGGTGGGTGGACGATGACGGACAGCACGGCGACGACGACAGACCTCGACATCAGGCTCGAGAAGCACCGCACGGAGCTGACGGGGTACTGCTACCGCATGCTCGGCTCCTCCTTCGAGGCCGAGGACGCGGTGCAGGACACGATGGTGCGGGCCTGGCGGAGCTACGACAAGTTCGAGGGCCGCTCCAGCCTCCGCTCCTGGCTGTACCGCATCGCGACCAACGTCTGCCTGGACATGCTCACGGCGGGCAACAAGCGCGCCCGCCCCATGGACCTCACCGAGTCGACGCCCCTCGCCCAGGCCGCCCTCTCCCCCCGCCCGGACCACACCTGGCTGGAGCCGATGCCGGACAACCGCATCCTGCCGACCGTGGAGGACCCGGCGGAGGCAGCCGTCGCCAAGGAGACCGTGCGGCTCGCCTTCATGGCCGCCCTCCAGCAACTGCCGCCCAAGCAGCGCGCGGTGCTGATCCTGCGCGAGGTGCTGGCCTGGAAGGCGAGCGAGGTCGCCGAGCTGCTCGACACCTCCGTCGCCTCGGTCAACAGCGCCCTCCAGCGCGCCCGAGCCACCCTCGCCGAGCGGGAGGAGCACGGCGCCGACGCGGCCGTGTCCGACCCGCTCGACGAGGAGCAGCAGAAGCTCCTGGAGCGCTATGTGAAGGCCTTCGAGGGGTACGACATGACGGCACTGACGGCCCTCCTGCACGAGGACGCCATCATGACGATGCCGCCGTTCGACCTGTGGCTGACGGGCCACGACGACATCACGGGCTTCATGACCACCCTGGGCTCCGCCTGCGAGGGCTCCCGCCTGGTGCCGGTGCAGGTCAACGGCCTGCCCGGGTTCGCGCAGTACAAGCCGGACCCGGACAAGGGCGGCTACACCCCGTGGGCGGTCCAGGTGCTGGAGATCTCAGACGGCCGGCTCACCGGGTTCCACTTCTTCCTCGACACCCAGCGCTGGTTCCCCCTGTTCGGTCTGCCCCTCCACCTCGAAGCGGAGGCCGACGAGGTCAAGGAGGGCGTGTAGCCCGGGGTCGGGGTCGCGCAGTCTGATCCGTCCCCCGGCGCGCCGGGCCGCGAGCTGGAGCCGGGCGAGCAGATCGACCGTGCCGAGCCCCGGAGGCCCGAGCCCCGCGACATCGCACACCACGACCCCGGTGCCGGTCGTCCGCAGCAGGGCCCGGACCTGGTCGCTCAGCTCCGTCACCTCGTCCCGGGTGACGGGGCCGGCCAGCACGAGTACAGCGGGTGTCATGGCGTCCACGATCGGTAGACCCGGCAGGCGGGCACAACTCATCGGCCGGCGCCCCGACCGCGCGGTCAGGATCACGTTGACCTGGCTGCCGCCTGCCCCCGAGGGTTGCCTGTATGCGCCACCCATCAGCACCTCCCTGGATACGCCACGCCCTCCTCACCCTTGAGGAGTCCCCGTGCAGGGAGTGCTGACCGGCTTCGCGGTGATCGCGGTGGTCATCGGCGTCGGTTATCTCATCGGCCTGCGCGGATACCTGGGCGCACAGGGCCGGGAGGTCCTGACGAAGCTCGCCTTCCATGTCGCCTCCCCCGCCCTGCTGTTCACCACGCTGGCCCGGGCCGACCTGTCGGTGGTCTTCTCCAGCCGCCTGCTGGTGACCGCGCTCAGCACGGCAGCGGCGGCGGGCGTCTTCGTGGCGGTGGGCGTCGTACGGGGCTGGGGGCTGGGCCGTACGACGATCGGCGCGCTGTGCTCGTCGTACGTCAACTCCGGCAACCTCGGCATCCCCATCGCGGTGTACGTCCTCGGGGACGCCTCGCTGGTGGCGCCGGTGCTGCTGTTCCAGCTCGTGGGGGTGACCCCGGTCGCGCTGACGGTCCTGGACCTGGCGTCGGGCGAGGGCGAGAAGGGCCCGCTGTGGCGGCGGCTGCTCACCCCGCTGCGCAATCCGATCGCGCTGGGCTCACTGGCCGGCGTGGCGGTCTCGGCGGCGGGCCTGAAGGTGCCGGCGCCCGTGATGGACCCCCTGACCCTCATCGGCGGCATGTCGGTCCCGGCGGTCCTGCTCGCCTTCGGCATCTCCCTGTGCGGCAGCACGATGCCCGGCCGGGGCCCGGAGCGGCAGCTCGTCCTGCTCTCGGTCGTCCTCAAGTCAGTGGGGCAGCCCGCGGCGGCCTGGGCGCTGGCGGCCGGCGTCTTCGGCCTGCACGGAGCCCAGCTCCTCGACGTGGTGGTCACGTCGTCCCTCCCGGCAGCGCAGAACCTGTACACCTACGCCTCCACCTACGGCGTGGGCGAACGCCTGGCCCGCGACTCGATCCTGGTGTCGACCGTGTTGTCGGTGCCGGTGCTGGTGGTCGTGGCGACGCTGCTGGGGTGAGGACCTCAGCTCAGCGGGAAGATGCCGGTGTCCAGAGCCAGCTTGAACGGTGCGGGCAGCGTCAGCTCCTCTCCGAACTCCACCGCATCGAGGACTCGATACGTGCCGCTCTGCGGTTCTCCGTAGAGTGTCGCCGTGGGACGCCCCGACTGCCAGGCGTCCAACAGGAGGTAGAGCGGCACGCCTGCCGCGGCGTATCCGTGCGCCTTCTTGATGCGGTCGTGGTTCGCATTGCTCCGGGACGTGACCTCGACGACCAATTCCGCTTCGCCGGCGTGCACGCGCGTTCCTCGGCGCAGGGCAGCCCGCGGCACCACGCACAGGTCGGGGATGAAGAGGCCACCCGTCTCCGGGCATGTGAGGCCGAGTGTCTGATAGACGCCCCACTCGTCCGCAATCGCTGTGTACAGGCGGCGCTGAACCAGCTCAGCTGTGTCGTTGTGCTCTTCGGACGGCGGAGGCGACACGGTGACGATCCCTTCGATGATCTCCACCTTGCTGCCCTCGGGAGCGTCCGTCTCCTCCCAGACACGGACGATCTCGTCCCAGTCCGTGCCCTCAGGGGTTCCGGGCTCGGCGGCGAGTGCGCTCATGGCGGTCTCCGTTCGTCACGTCACCGATTCCAGCATGCCGAACGGGACCGGTGGCAGTCCACCGATCCCGTTCACCCGAATGAGAAATCCGCAGGTCAGGCGATACGTTCCAGCACCACCGGCGACGCCGAGAAGTCCGCCCCCGCGTCCACGATGTCGTAGGAACCCTCGATCGACTCGAGCGCGTACTCGAAGCGTTCCGGGGTGTCCGTGTGGAGGGTCAGGAGGGGCTGGCCCTCGGTGACCGTGTCGCCGGGCTTGGCGTGCATCTCCACGCCCGCGCCCGCCTGCACCGGGTCCTCCTTGCGGGCGCGGCCGGCGCCGAGTCGCCAGGCGGCGACGCCGATGCCGTAGGCGTCGAGGCGGGTCAGGACGCCGGAGGACGGCGCCTTGACGACGTGCTGCTCGCGGGCGACCGGCAGTTCCGCGTCCGGGTCGCCGCCCTGCGCCGCGATCATCCGGCGCCACACATCCATCGCGGAGCCGTCGGCCAGTGCCTTCGCCGGATCGGCGTCGCGGATGCCCGCCGCCGCCAGCATCTCGTGGGCCAGCGCGACGGTGAGCTCCACGACGTCCGCGGGGCCGCCGCCCGCCAGGACCTCCACCGACTCGCGGACTTCGAGGGCGTTGCCGGCCGTGAGGCCCAGCGGGGTCGACATGTCGGTCAGGAGCGCGACCGTCCGCACACCGTGGTCGGTGCCCAGGCCCACCATCGTGGACGCGAGCTCGCGGGCGTCCTCGATGGTCTTCATGAAGGCGCCGGTGCCGACCTTGACGTCCAGGACCAGCGAACCGGTGCCCTCCGCGATCTTCTTCGACATGATCGAGGAGGCGATCAGCGGGATCGCCTCGACCGTGCCGGTGACGTCACGCAGGGCGTACAGCTTCTTGTCGGCCGGGGCCAGGCCGTCGCCCGCCGCGCAGATCACCGCGCCGGTGGTGTCGAGGACGTTCAGCATCTCCTCGTTCGACAGCAGGGCGCGCCAGCCGGGGATCGACTCCAGCTTGTCGAGGGTGCCGCCGGTGTGGCCGAGGCCGCGGCCCGAGAGCTGGGGCACGGCCGCGCCGCAGGCCGCCACCAGGGGCGCCAGCGGCAGTGTGATCTTGTCGCCGACACCGCCCGTGGAGTGCTTGTCGGCGGTCGGGCGGGAGAGCGACGAGAAGTCCATCCGCTCGCCCGACGCGATCATCGCCGCCGTCCAGCGGGCGATCTCGCCGCGGTTCATGCCGTTGAGCAGGATGGCCATCGCGAGCGCGGACATCTGCTCGTCGGCGACCTCCCCGCGGGTGTACGCGTCGATGACCCAGTCGATCTGCTCGTCGCTGAGTTCGCCGCGGTCCCGCTTGGTGCGGATGACGGAGATGACGTCCATGGCCATGCAGGGCTTTCCTTCCGGGAATTACTTGGTGAGGTGCTCAGGCCCGAAGGCCTGCGGGAGCATCTCGGACAGCGGCAGGATCCCCGCCGGGGTCTCCAGGAGGAGACCGGCGCCGCCGAACTCGTAGAGCAGTTGGCGGCAGCGGCCGCACGGGACGAGGATCTCGCCCTTGCCGTCCACGCACGTGAAGTGCGTGAGACGGCCGCCTCCGGTGTTCTGCAACTCCGAGACCAGACCGCACTCGGCGCACAGGCCGAGGCCGTAGGAGGCGTTCTCGACGTTGCAGCCGGTGATGGTGCGGCCGTCGTCGACCAGGGCGGCCACGCCGACCGGGTAGCCGGAGTACGGGGCGTACGCCCGGGACATGGCGTCCCGGGCCGCCGCCCGCAGTGCCCCCCAGTCGACGCCCGTCACTTGCCCTGGCCCTTCCGGTAGCGCATGCCGTCCGCCTTGGGCATCCGCAGCCGCTGCGCGGACAGCGACAGCACCAGCAGCGTGACGACGTACGGGGTGGCGCCCACGAAGTCGCTCGGGACCTCGTCGGTGGTCAGGTACCAGACCAGGACGCCCGCGGCCACCAGGAGGCTGATGCCGCCCTGCCAGTGCGCCTTCTTGTACAGCTTCCAGCCTGCCATCGCCAGCAGCAGCACGAACAGCAGGAGCAGCAGCGCGTGGACGGTCTCGCCGCCGTTGCGCAGCTGGAGCGCGTCGGAGTAGCCGAACAGGCCCGCGCCCATGGCGAGACCGCCGGGACGCCAGTTGCCGAAGATCATCGCGGCGAGACCGATGTAACCGCGGCCGCCGGTCTGGCCCTCGAGGTAGGTGTGCGAGGTGACCAGCGCCAGGAAGGCGCCACCGAGGCCGGCGAGACCGCCGGAGACGGCCACGGCCATGTACTTGTACTTGTAGACGTTGACGCCGAGGGACTCCGCGGCGATCGGGTTCTCACCGCAGGAGCGCAGCCGCAGGCCGAACGGGGTGCGCCACAGCAGCCACCAGCTGCCGACGAACAGCGCGACCGCGAGGATCGTCACCACCGACAGGTTGGTGACCAGACCGCC
Source organism: Streptomyces sp. NRRL B-24085 (assembly GCF_001282115.1). Classification (GTDB taxonomy): domain Bacteria; phylum Actinomycetota; class Actinomycetes; order Streptomycetales; family Streptomycetaceae; genus Streptomyces. The sequence continues at coordinate 7,076 of NZ_LJBR01000417.1, forward strand.
GAGGATGCCGGCGATGTCGGAGATCAGGAACCAGTGGTGGTTCTCGATGGACTGGAGCCCGCTGGACAGGCCCGGGACGTCGAAGTTGGGCAGGGAGTCCACGGGCGGGGACTGCTTGGGGTTGCCGCCCTCGTCCGCCGCCTTGCCGTCCACGAAGAACAGCTTGGCGAGGTACTGGGTGGTGCCGAGCGCGAGCAGGTTGATCGCGACACCGGAGACGATGTGGTCGACGCCGAAGGTGACGGTCGCGACCGCGTGCAGCAGTCCGCCGAGGACGCCGAAGCCGACACCGCACAGCAGGCCGAGCCAGGGGCTGGACTGCCAGCCGATCCAGCCGGCGCCGAAGGTACCGAGGATCATCATGCCCTCGAGGCCGATGTTGACCACACCGGACCGCTCGGACCACAGACCGGCGAGGCCCGCGAGGCCGATCGGCACGGCGAGGCTGAGCGCGGCGGAGACCTGGCCGTCGGAGGTGAGCTGGTCGGAGCCGGAGATGACACGCACCGCCGCGACGAGCAGCAGCGCGCCGGCGACGATCATGAGGATCTGGCCGAGCGAGCGGCCCGACCGGGTGGCGGTGTCCGCCTTGGGCGCCGCGGGGGGCGGCGTGTCGGTCATCGTGGCAGTCATCACGCCACCTCCTGCTTCTGGGTCGGGGCTGCGGCCTGGGCGGCGAGCTCGGCGCCGACCCGCTGCTGCTGGCGCTTGAGTCCGTAACGGCGTACGACCTCGTAGGCGATGACGACGCACAGGACGATGACGCCCTGGATCACGCCGAGGATCTCCTTGTCGTAGCCCTCGAACTCCAGGTGGTTGGTGGTGCGCTCCAGGAAGCCCCACAGCAGGGCGCCCAGTGCGATGCCGACCGGGTTGTTGCGGCCGAGCAGCGCGATGGCGATACCGGTGAAGCCGATGCCGGTCGGGAAGTCGTTGCTGAACTGGTGGCTGTCGTTGAGCAGGGTCGGCATGCCGATCAGACCGGCCACCGCGCCCGAGATCACCATGCTGGTGGCGACCATCTTCTTCACCGACACACCGCTCGCGGCGGCGGCGGACTCGGACTGGCCGACGGTGCGCAGGTCGAAGCCGAACCGGGTGCGGCCGAGCACGAACCAGTACGCGATGCCGACGATCACGGCGATGACGATGAAGCCCCACAGCTCGCCCGCGGCGCCGGTGTCGATCTGGAAGAAGTACGAGGACTCCGGCAGCGGTTTGGTGGAGACGACGGTGCCGCCGGCCTGGAGCTCGGCGAGCTTTCCGGGCTGGAGCAGGTAGGCGATGATCGCGGTGGCGATCGAGTTCAGCATGATCGTGGAGATGACCTCGCTGACCCCTCGGGTCACCTTGAGGACACCCGCGATGGCCGCCCACACGGCACCCGTGCCCATGGCGCACAGGATGATCAGCGGGATGGAGATCCAGCCCGGCGTGGTCAGCGCGCCACCGAGCACGGCGGCGAAGAACGCCGCGATGCGGTACTGGCCGTCGACGCCGATGTTGAACAGGTTCATCCGGAAGCCGATGGCCACCGAGACGCCCGCCAGGTAGTACGTCGTCGCCTTGTTGAGGATGTAGACCTGGCTGTCGCTGGCGGAGCCGTAGGTCACCATGTCGCTGAAGGCGGCGCCCGGGTTCTTGCCGGTGGCGAGGATCACCAGGGTGGTGACGACGAGCGCGGCGACGACCGCGAGCAGCGGGGCCGCGACGCCGAGGAGCAGCCGCTCCTTGTCGATGCGTTGGGTCAGCTTGTTCATCGGGCGTCGTCCTCGTCGTCCTCGGCGGAGACCGCTGCGGAGTCCTCTGCGTGCTCCAGGTGGCCGGTGGCCGCGCCGGTCATGGCGGAGCCCAGCTCCTCGGGGGTGATGGTGGCAGGGTCGGCGTCGGCGACCAGTCGGCCGCGGTACATCACCCGCAGGGTGTCGGACAGGCCGATGAGCTCGTCCAGGTCGGCGGAGATCAGCAGCACGGCCAGGCCCTCGCGGCGGGCCTCGCGGATGTGGTCCCAGATCGCGGCCTGCGCGCCGACGTCCACACCGCGGGTGGGGTGGGCGGCGATGAGCAGCTTGGGCGCATGGCTCATCTCGCGGCCGACGATCAGCTTCTGCTGGTTGCCGCCGGACAGGGAGGCGGCGGTGACGTCGATGCCGGGGGTGCGGACGTCGTACGCCTGGATGATCCGCTCGGTGTCGCTGCGGGCGGCCTTGATGTCGAGGAGCTGGCCGCGGGAGTTGGGCTGCTCGGTGACGTGGCCGAGGATGCGGTTCTCCCACAGCGGGGCCTCGAGGAGCAGGCCGTGGCGGTGGCGGTCCTCGGGGATGTAGCCGACGCCGGCCTCGCGGCGCTGGCGGGTGGGGACGTGGGAGATGTCGGTGCCGTCGAGGGCGATCGTGCCGGTGTTCAGGGCTCGGATGCCCATGATGGCCTCGACCAGCTCGGACTGGCCGTTGCCCTCCACGCCGGCGATGCCGAGGACCTCGCCCTTGTGGATGGTGAAGGAGATGTCGTCGAGGATGATCCGCTCGACGCCGTCGAGGTCGGTCTGGGCCAGGCGCAGACCGTCCAGCTTCAGCAGCGGGACGTCCGTGACCGTGGACTCCTCGGTCTCCGGGGTGGGCAGTTCGCTGCCGACCATCAGCTCGGCGAGTTGCTTGGTCGTGGTGCCGGCCGGCTGCACGGTGCCGACGGTGGTGCCACGGCGGATGACGGTGATCTCGTCGGCCACCGACAGGACTTCGCCGAGCTTGTGGGAGATGAAGATGACGGTGAGGCCCTCGGCCTTGAGGTCGCGCAGGTTGGCGAAGAGGGCGTCGACCTCCTGGGGCACGAGGACGGCGGTGGGCTCGTCGAGGATCAGCGTCTTGGCGCCGCGGTAGAGGACCTTGAGGATCTCCACGCGCTGGCGGTCGGCGACGCCGAGCTCCTCCAGCAGGACGTCGGGGCGGATGTTCAGGCTGTACGCGTCGGAGATCTCCCGGATCTTCGCGCGGGCCTTGCCGCCGATGCCGTACAGCTTCTCCGCGCCCAGGACGACGTTCTCCAGGACGGTGAGGTTGTCGGCGAGCATGAAGTGCTGGTGCACCATGCCGATGCCGCGGGCGATGGCGTCGGCGGGGGTGTGGAAGGTGACCGTCTCGCCGTTCACCGTGATGGTGCCCTCGTCCGGCTGCTGCATGCCGTAGAGGATCTTCATCAGGGTGGACTTGCCGGCACCGTTCTCACCGCACAGGGCGTGCACGGTGCCCGTGCGGACGGTGATGTCGATGTCCTTGTTGGCGACGACGCCGGGGAATCGCTTGGTGATGCCGCGCAGTTCGACGGCAGCGGGAGGGCTGGACGCGTTGATGGCGCACTCTCCTCGGGGAAAAGGGGCTGCGTAGGGGAGGGCAGGCGTCGGCGACGCTAGCGCGGCAACTCCATGCTACACGCGTAGAGTTGACACATTGTTATGGCTCGACGAGGGGGTCTGTCGAGGCCCCCTCGCCGAGCCCGGGTTCCGGCGGGAACCGTCAGGTCAGCTGGTCTTGACCGTGATGGTGCCGTCGACGATCTTCTTCTTCGCCTCGTCCAGCTTGGGCTGGATGTCGTCGATGAAGCCACCGCTGGTGGAGAGGCTGACACCGCCCTTGGCGAGGGAGTAGACCTGGTTGCCGGTCAGCGGCTTGCCCTCGTGGACGGACTTGATGAAGTCGTAGACGCCGACGTCGACGTTCTTGACCATCGAGGTCAGGATCGAGTTCTTGAACTTGGACAGACCCGGGATGTTGTACTGGTCCGAGTCCACGCCGATGGCCCAGGCGCCCTTGACGCCGGAGATGGCCTCGATCGAGCCGTTGCCGGAGGAGCCGGCCGCGGCGTAGATCACGTCGGCGCCGTTGTCGAGCATGCCGGACGCGGCTTCCTTGCCCTTGGCGGGGTCGGCGAAACCGGAGAAGTCCGAACCGTGGGTCAGGTACTGGACGTCGACCTTGACCTTGGGGTTGGTGTCCTTGACGCCCTGGGCGTAGCCCGCCTCGAACTTCTTGATCAGCGGGGTGTCCACACCGCCGATGAAGCCGACGTGGTCCTTCTTGGTCTTCAGCGCCGCGGCGACACCGGCGAGGTAGGAACCCTGCTCCTCGGTGAACGTGATGCTGTCGACGTTCTTGGCCTTGGCGACGGCGTCGATGAGGCCGAAGCTGACCTTCGGGTACTTGGCGGCGACCTTGTCGACCGAGGTGGCGTAGGAGAAGCCGACGGCCACGATCGGGTTGTAGCCGGCGTCCGCCAGGTCGGTCAGGCGCTGCTCGCGGTCGGCCTCGGTGTCGGAGCTCTTGGCGGTCAGCTCCTTGAGGGAGCCGCCGAACTCGTCCTTGGCCTTGTCGGCACCGCGCGCGGCGGAGTCGTTGAAGGAGCGGTCACCACGGCCGCCGACGTCGTAGGCGAGACCGATCTTGATGCCCTTGCCGCCGTCCGCGGACGAGGAGGACGAGCTGTCGTTCTCGGAGGAGGTGCTGCCACACGCGGTGGCAGTCAGTGCGAGAGCTGCGGTCGCGATACACGCAGCGGAAAGCTTGGCTACCCGGCGCACGGGAGGCTCCTTCACCTGACCTGAGCGCCTCGTCGGCGCTTCATGTGAGCACCATGCCAGTGCTCGGGCCTGCACGCCCCTGCGGCGTCGGCTTCGCGGCATCGTAACGCGCGTAGATGTCGGAAACAGACCTCTTCCGAAGCCGTTATCGATTCGAGGCAAACAGCGTCTGAACTGAGGGTCTACGGCCCTGGCACACCAGGATTGCGAAGAGCGCACGATTGGCTTACGACCATGTTGCGCCGGTCGGCGGAACGGCCCTCACGGGGCCGTTCCGTCACGCTCGGATCACTGCGCGGCGTCGAGCAGGGCCGCCGCCGTGAACATCTCCACACCTACGGTGATCGCGGACTCGTCGGCGTCGAAGTCGCCCTGGTGGAGGTCGCGCACGGTCCGCTCCCCCGGGGTGCGCACGCCGAGGCGGGCCATGGCGCCGGGCACCTGCTGGAGGTACCAGGAGAAGTCCTCGCCGCCGAGGCTCTGCTCGGTGTCCTCGACGGAGTCGGCGCCGCGCCGGGCGGTCATCGCCTGGCGGAGCAGCTCGGTGACGTCGGCGTCGTTGACGACGGGCGGCACACCCCGCACGTAGTTGATCTCGGACTTGGCCCCGTGCAGGTTGGCGACCTCGTCGATCGCGGCCACGACCACGTCCGGGGCCTGCCGCCAGGTGTCGAGGTCCAGGCAGCGCACGGTCCCGGAGAGCTCCGCGTGCTGCGGGATGACGTTCGGGGCGTGTCCGGACTCGATCCGTCCCCAGGTCACGGCGAGCCCGGCACGGGTGTCGACGCGCCGGCCGACGATCGCGGGGACGTCGGTGACCACGCGGGCGGCGGCGGTGACGAGGTCGGTGGTGAGGTGCGGCCGTGCGGTGTGTCCGCCGGGCCCGTCGAGCGCGATCTCCAGCCGGTCGCAGGCGGAGGTGATGGGGCCGGTCCGCAGCCCGATCCGCCCGGCGTCGACCCGCGGGTCGCAGTGGACGGCGAGGATCTTGCCGACCCCCTCCAGCACCCCGCTGTCGATGGCGTCGGCGGCGCCGCCGGGCAGCACTTCCTCGGCGGGCTGGAAGACCAGCCGCACGGGTCGCGGCAGCAGCCCCTGCCTGTCGAGCTCGGCGAGGACGAGCCCGGCTCCCAGCACCACGGTGGTGTGCACGTCGTGTCCGCAGGCGTGCGCCCGGTCGGGCACGGTCGAGCGGTACGAGCACTCGGTCTTCGTGTCCGGGATGGGCAGGCCGTCGATGTCGGCGCGCAGGGCGAGCATGGGCCTCCGGCCGTCCCATTCGCCGATGTCACACACGAGCCCGGTCCCGACGGCGAGGACCCGGGGCTTCAGCCCGGCCCTCTCCAGCCGCTCCTTGATCGCCGCGGTGGTTCGGAACTCCTGGTTGCCGAGCTCCGGGTGCATGTGCAGGTCGCGCCGGAAGTGGACGAGCTCGGCGTGCAGCGCGTCGCTCAGCACGCCGGGGAGCACGGCTTCCCCGGGCAGTTCGACCTCGGACTCCAGTGACATCAGTTGCTTCACCCTCTAAAGGGTAGGACGCCGGGGCGACCAACCGACCCGAGATCAACAAAACTTCAACCCTTACCGGGAAGAAAATTCGGCCGCGCGACGCATGGATACGTTTTGAGGTGGGTAGGAACCTCTTTTCCCACACATACCATGCTGCGCATACCCCCGGCGGTTCTGTTCATCTGTCGAAACGGGATCGGAACGGGGCGGGGGCGAGACGGGGACGGCGTGCCGGAACGGTCACGGCCGGATGTGGGGGGCGATGTCGCAGGTGAGCGGCGGGGTGGGTCCGGGCCCCACGCATCGACGGCCTCCATTTATGGGCTACGTCACTGTTCATGACACTCAGCGGGTGCTCGATGGGCCGGGATGATTCACCTGCCCGGCTGAGCCTGCTCGCTCCATCCTCCACGGGACATCTGCACTCGCAGCCCCCTACCCCAGACCGCCACGACCCGCTTGCCGCCAACCCAGCAGCCATAGACGCGACAAGCGACCGCACACCCTGCACCCCGGCCCGCGCCTCAACGCCTCCGAGCGCAAACCCGCCCGGACCCCGCCCCTCCCCGGCCGCCCGCTCGCTTCTCCCCCGTGCTGGAGTGAGCCGAGTCAAGGGTGGCCCGCAGGGCCATCGCCGAAGGCGACGCGTGAGCGCCCTTTACTCGGCTCACGGAGGCACGACACTGCGAAAGAAGCGGGCGGTCCGACAGCACATCCAAGGCTAGGCAGCCCCCAGCTCACACCACACAAACTTCCCCCGATTCCCACCCCGGGCCGCCGCCGAACTTGATGGCGCCGAGGCGCTCGGTCATGCCGTAC
>NZ_LJBR01000418.1 GCF_001282115.1 Streptomyces sp. NRRL B-24085
GTTCATCGGGGGGTGGTTCCTTCCACGAGGTGCAGGAGTCCGGCGAGGTCGGCCGGCCGGGTGGTGGGGTTGAGGAGGGTGGCCTTGAGCCAGAGCCGGTTCGCCGCGCGGGCTCGGCCGAGGACGGCGCGGCCGTCGGTGAGGAGTTGTCGGCGTACGGCGGCCACGGCGTCGTCGGTGGCGTGTGCAGGGCGGAACAGGACCGTGCTGATGGTGGGGGGTGTGTGGAGTTCGAAGCCGGGGTGTTCCTCGACGGCTCGGGCGAACTCCTGTGCCTGTGCGCAGACTTGGTCGACGAGGGCGGCGAGTCCTGCGCGGCCCAGGGTCTTGAGGGTGACGGCGATCTTGAGGATGTCGGGGCGGCGGGTGGTGCGCAGGGAGCGGCCGAGGAGGTCGGGGAGGCCGGCTTCGGTGTCGTCGTCGGCGTTGAGGTAGTCGGCGCGGTGGGACAGGGCGGCGAGGTCCTGGGCGTCGCGGACGGCGAGGATGCCTGCGGCGACGGGTTGCCAGCCGAGTTTGTGCAGGTCGAGGGTGACGGTGTCGGCGACGCTGAGGCCGGTGAGCTTGGTTCTGTGCCGGGGGCTGAAGAGGAGCCCTCCGCCGTAGGCCGCGTCGATGTGCAGCCGTGCGCCTCGCTGTGCGCACAGGGCGGCGATCTCGGGGAGGGGGTCGATGAGGCCGGCGTCCGTGGTGCCCGCGGTGGCGGCGATGACCGACGGTCCGTGCAGGGCTTCGTCGAGGGCTGCGGGGTCGAGCGTGCCGGTGGGGGTGGGGACGGTGATCGGTTCCGGCATGCCGAGTAGCCAGGCGGCCCTCGGCAGGGAGTGATGGGCGTTTTCGCCGCAGATCAGTCGGACGCCTGGGCCGAGGGTCTCTCTGGCCAGGAGGAGAGCGAGTTGGTTGGATTCCGTGCCGCCGGTTGTGAGCAAAGTGTCGGGCCGGTGGGGGCTGGTCGCGCAGTTCCCCGCGCCCCTGGGTGTCTCGCCGTACACCTCTCTCGCAAGGTGCCGTGACACCAGTGACTCCAGCTCCGATGCCGCCGGGGCTTGGTCCCAGGAGTCGAGAGAGGGATTCAGGGCTGACACGGCCAGGTCGGCCGCCACCGCCACCGCCAGCGGCGGACAGTGAAGGTGGGCCGCGCAGAGCGGGTCCCGCGGGTCCGCTGCGCCTTCCGCCAAGGCGCGTACCAGGCACCGTAGAGCTTCCGGATCACCCTCGTCCGGAAGTACGTCCCCGACCGCGGCCCGCATCCGCTCCGCCACCTTCGGCGGGCCTCCGGTCGGCAGGGGCCCGCCCCTCAGCCGGGTCCCCTCCCCCAGGGCGTCCAAGACCGTGTCGAGTAGCGGACGCAGTGGCGTGTGCATCGTCGACCTCCGGGGGCGCTGGGGACTTCCAGCTTGGACGCGGTTGCCTGGGCGCGCCCGGAGAGTTCAACGATCCTGACCCGAAAGGGGGTACTCCCGTGCGGGGAAAATCCGCTCTACGGCTGCCTCACCCGCAACGCGCGTCCCAGGTCGTCGAGTTGGTCGACCAGTTTGCGGCGCAGGGCGGGGATGGGGTCGGCGTCGCGCAGGCAGGCCTCGCCGAGGTGCAGGTTGTCCTCGTCGACGGCGTGGTCGGGGAAGGCCCAGCGGCCGGCGGCGTCGGCGATGGCGGGGCCGCGGCGGGCGGCGAGGGCGACGGCGTCCTCGTAGTAGCGGGGCACGTACTGCCGTACGAGGTCGCTCTGTTCGGGTTGCCAGAAGCCCCGGGCGGTGGCGGTGAACAGGTAGTTGGAGAGGTCGTCGCGGGTGAACATCGCTTCCCAGGCCTGTGCCTTGGCCTCTTCGGTGGGCAGGGCGGCGCGGCAGCGGGCGGCGCCTTCCTGGCCGGTGGCGGAGGGGTCGCGGGCCAGTTCGGCGGCGATGGCGGTCTCGTCGGTGGCGCCGAGGACGGCGAGGCGGGCCAGGACGCGCCAGCGCAGTTCGGGGTCGAGTTCGGGGCCGCCGGGGACGGTGCCGTCGGCGAGCCAGGCGGCGATGGTGTCGGGGTGGGCGGCGACGTCGATGCAGTGGCGGACGGCGATCAGGCGCAGGCCGGGATTGTCGCCGTCCTCGGTGCGGCGGATGAGGTCGCGGCACAGGGAGGAGAGGGCGGTGAGGGCGGCGGGGCGCTGCTCGGGGGTGACGTAGCGGTCGGCGACGTAGGTGGAGGCGAAGGCGAGGACGCCCTGGACGAGGGCGAGGTCGGTCTCGTGCGGGAGGTGGGCGCGGGCCGTGTCCAGGTAGGCGGTGGGCGGGAGTTCGCCGTCGCGGACCGCGTCGCGCAGGGCGTTCCAGACGACGGCGCGTGTCAGGGGCGAGGGCAGGCCGGACAGGCACTCGGTGACGGCTTTGAAGGAGTCGGTGTCGAAGCGGACCTTGGCGTAGCTGAGGTCGCCGTCGTTGAGGAGCAGGAGGGTGGGGCGCTTGCCGATGGGCTGCGGGGTGCTCTGCGGGACGTCGAGGTCGAGGCGGTCGCGCAGGACGAGGTGGCAGCCCTCGTCGGCGACGTCCTGGTCGTAGAGGCCGACGGCGATGCGGTGGGGGCGGCTGCCCTCGTGCTCGACCTGGAGGGTGTAGGTGCCTTCCTCGCCGCGGGTGACGACGGGCCGCAGGGTGTCGACGCCGGTGGTGCGCAGCCAGGCGTCGGCCCAGGCGTGGACGTCGCGTTCGGTGGCGGAGGCGAGGGAGTCGATGAAGTCGGCGAGGGCGGCGTTGGCGAACTTGTGGCGGGCGAAGTGGGTGTTGATGCCGGCGAGGAAGTCCTTCTCGCCGAGCCAGGTCACCAGCTGCCGCAGTGCGGAGGCGCCCTTGGCGTAGGAGATGCCGTCGAAGTTGAGGAGGGCGGAGGCGGTGTCGTCGACGGCGTCGGGGGCGACGGGGTGGGTGGAGGGGCGCTGGTCGGCGTCGTAGCCCCAGCCCTTGCGGACGACGCCGAAGTCGACCCAGGTGTCGGTGAAGCGGGTGGCCTCGGTGAGGGTCTGGTAGCCCATGTACTCGGCGAAGGACTCGTTCAGCCAGATGTCGTCCCACCAGCGCAGGGTGACGAGGTCGCCGAACCACATGTGGGCCATCTCGTGGGCGATGACCATGGCGCGGGTCTGGCGTTCGGTGTCGGTGACGGCGGAGCGGTAGACGAACTCGTCGCGGAAGGTGACGAGTCCGGGGTTCTCCATGGCGCCGGCGTTGAACTCGGGGACGAACGCCTGGTCGTAGGAGTCGCAGGGGTAGGGCTCCTCGAACTTCTCGTGGTAGCGGTCGTAGCACTGCTTGGTGATCTCGAAGATCTCGTCGGCGTCCGGGTCGAGGTAGGGGGCGAGCGAGCGGCGGCAGTGGATGCCGAAGGGCAGGCCGCGGTGTTCGGTGCGCACGGAGTGCCAGGGGCCGGCGGCGACGGCGACGAGGTAGGTGGAGATCAGGGGGGTGGGGGTGGCCTGCCAGTGGCCGTCGCCGAGGTGGCTGGTGATGCCGTTGGCGAGGACGGTCCAGTTCTCGGGGGCCGTCACGGACAGGTCGAAGACGGCCTTGAGGTCGGGCTGGTCGAAGGCGGCGAAGACGCGCTGCACGTCGTCCAGGAAGAGCTGGGTGTAGGCGTAGGTCTCGCCGTCGGTGGGGTCGGTGAAGCGGTGCATGCCCTCGCCGGTGCGGGAGTACCGCATGACGGCGTCGATGCGCAGTTCGTGCTCGCCGGCGGTCAGTCCCTTGAGGGGCAGCCGGTTCTCCTCAAGGGTCTCCGGGTCGAGGGGGCGGCCGTCGAGGGTGGCTTCCCGCAGTTCGGCCGGCTTGAGTTCGACGAAGGTGTCCGCCTGCGTGCGCGCGGTGAACCGGATGACGGTCCGGGACGCGAAGGTCTCGTCGCCGGTGGTGAGGTCGAGCGCGATGGTGTAGCGGTGGACGTCGAGGAGCTTGGCACGGGTCTGCGCTTCGTCGCGCGTCAGTACGGACATGCAGGACATGCTGCCTGATGGCACGGGCAACTCACAGAGGCGGATCGGTACACGCCTTATGTCCGGTCCTGTTCGAGCTCCCCGGTGTGCGCCCCGGTGCCGCGCTGCACCGGTACGCGGGCGTCCGGGTGGGGCAGGGCAGGGTGGGCGGCGGGGGCGACGGCGTCCTCGTCGTGGCGCTTGTCCTCGGTGTGGTCCTTGACGAGGGCTCGTAACTCCCGCACCTCGTGTTCGAGGGCGAGGTGGCGGCGGTGGGCGTCGAAGAGGTAGCGGACCTTGGTGCGCAGGGCCCAGGGGTCGATGGGTTTCATGACGAGGTCGGCGACGCCCAGGCCGAAGGCGGCGGAGGTGAGTTCGTGGTCGGGGCCGAAGCCGGTGACCAGGACGACGGGGATGTGCTGGGTCTGTTCCAGGCGGCGCATGTAGCGGACCACGTCGAGTCCGCTGACGCCGGGCATCCGCACGTCGAGGAGCAGGAGGCCGACCTGGCCCCGGAGCACCTGCTTGAGGGCCTCGTCACCGCTGGTGGCGCGGCCGAGCCGGTAGCCCAGCGGGGCGAGGGCGCTCTCCAGGGCGTAGAGCGTGTCCTCGTGGTCGTCGACGATGAGGATCTTGGCATCCGAAGGCATGGCCGGCGTCCCTCCCTCGCGGACAGCCAGCCTACGCCCGTGCGCTGACACGGTGTGCTCGCGGGCTGACAAGGAGTGCACAGCGCAGCATGCCGGGTGCGGGCGCCGCTGTCACCTCCCCCGCGTTCGGGGCGGGGTCAATCGGCCAGGGGGGCGGAGCCGTTGACGGTGTCCTCGGCGATGCGCTCGTGGTGCCGGATCACCTCGGCGATGATGAAGTTCAGGAACTTCTCGGCGAAGGCCGGGTCGAGTTTGGCGTTCTCGGCGAGGGTGCGCAGCCGTTCGATCTGGCGGGCCTCGCGGGCCGGGTCGGCGGGCGGCAGTTGGTGGCGGGCCTTGAGGTGGCCGACCTGCTGGGTGGCTTTGAAGCGCTCGGCGAGCATGTGGACGACGGCCGCGTCGATGTTGTCGATGCTGTCCCGCAGCCGGTTGAGCTCTTCGCGGACGGCGGGGTCGACGTCACCGGATCCGGTGTTGCTGGTGGTCATGGGCGACAACCCTAGACGGACGGCTCATGGCCCGGCCCGGCACCCGTGGTCGACGCCCCGCCGAGCCCGCGGACGTTCACCTGTCAGACCCTCGGCAGGTCGTCCGGGTCCGGCACCTGGTGGCTCCAGCCGCCCGGCACGGTCCGGCTCTCCTGGGCGCGGAAGCGGACGGGGGCCATGCCGACGCGGCGGGTGAAGAGGCGGGAGAAGTAGGCGGGGTCGTCGTAGCCGACGCGGCGGGCGACGGAGGCGACGGGGAGTTCGGTGGCGGCGAGGAGTTCCTTGGCGCGGCCGAGGCGGATGCCGAGGAGGTAGTCCTTGGGGCTGCACCCGGCGCCGCGGCGGACGGCGGTGCGCAGTTCGGCGAGGGTCATGCCGTGTGCCGTGGCGTGGTCGGCGACGGACATGGGTTTGCAGGCGTCGCGGGCGAGGGCCTTGAGGACGGGGTCGCCGTCGGGGGCGAGGTCGGCGCGGGCGCGGCGCAGGGCGACCAGGAGTTCGTGGACGGCGGCGCCGGTCTCGACCTCCAGGAGGGGGTTGTCGCGGCGGGCCGCTCGGGCGATGCGGGCGATCACCGTGCGCGGGCCGGTGGCGTCGGACAGGGGCACGACGGGGCGGTCGGGTTCGATGTAGCCGAGTTCGGTGTAGGTGGCGGTGGCGGGCCCGGTGAAGCCGACGAACCCCTCGTCCCAGCCGGTGTCCGGGTCGGGCGCGTAGTGGTGGGGGATGCCGGGGGTGAGCCACAGCAGCGAGGGCGCGGTGACCGTGGTACGGCGGCCGTCGGGGGTCTCGTACCAGCCGGTGCCGGTGCTGATGACGACGGCGACGTGGCTGTCGAGGGTGCGGGGACCGACGGTGGGCAGCGGGCCGTACTGGAGTCCGACTCCCAGGCAGACCAGGCCCAGGCGGTGGTGGACGGGGCTGGGGGTGAGGAACCGCATCCAGGTGTGGTACATCGCGCTCCTTGCATGCGCTTCGGTCCAAGCAGCGCCGATCTTTGTCCATGGACGTGATCGCCGCCAGTGGCGAGGGTGGAGCCTATGAGCGAGTTCAGGGTGGGTGAAACCGATTTCCTGCTGGACGGACGGCCGGTCCGGCTGCTGTCCGGGGCGCTGCACTACTTCCGGGTGCACGAGGCCGCGTGGGGGCACCGGCTGGCGATGCTGCGGGCGATGGGCCTCAACTGCGTGGAGACGTACGTGCCGTGGAACCTGCACGAGCCGCACCCGGGCGACTTCCGGGACGTGGAGGCGCTGGGCCGGTTCCTGGACGCGGCCCGGGAGGCGGGGCTGTGGGCGATCGTCCGCCCCGGCCCCTACATCTGCGCGGAGTGGGAGAACGGCGGTCTGCCGCACTGGCTGGAGGGGCGTCCGCGCACGAGTGACGAGCGGTACCTCGCCCGGGTCGGGGGCTGGTTCGGACGGCTGCTGCCGCAGGTCGTGGAGCGGCAGATCGACCGGGGCGGCCCGGTGGTCATGGTGCAGGCGGAGAACGAGTACGGCAGCTACGGTTCGGACGCCGGGTATCTGCTGCGGCTGACGGAGCTGCTGCGCGGCGAGGGCGTGACGGTTCCGCTGTTCACCTCGGACGGCCCCGAGGACCACATGCTCACCGGCGGCTCGGTCCCGGGTGTCCTCGCCACGGTGAACTTCGGTTCCGATGCCCGCACGGCCTTCGGGACGCTGCGCCGCCACCAGCCGCGGGGCCCGCTGATGTGCATGGAGTTCTGGTGCGGCTGGTTCCAGCACTGGGGCGGCGAGCCGGTCGTGCGGGACGCCGGGGACGCGGCCGCGGCGCTGCGGGAGATCCTGGAGTGCGGTGCCTCGGTGAACCTGTACATGGCGCACGGGGGCACGAACTTCGCGGGCTGGGCGGGCGCCAACCGGGGCGGGGGCGCGCTGCACGACGGTCCGCTGGAGCCGGACGTGACGTCGTACGACTACGACGCGCCGATCGACGAGTACGGCAGGCCGACGGAGAAGTTCTGGCGTTTCCGCGAGGTGCTGTCCGATGACGGCCCGGTGGCGGACCTGCCGCCCGCGCCGGAGGTGCTGGGGGCCGGCAGTGACGTGG
>NZ_LJBR01000419.1 GCF_001282115.1 Streptomyces sp. NRRL B-24085
TCGGGCGCCGGGGGGAGGGGGCCGGCGTCCGGGCATCCCGGCCGCCGACCTGACGCCGGCCGCCGGCTTCGCGTCGGACACCGGGTCCGTGCCGGGCGCCGGCTCAGCGGCGGCGGCGGGCTCCTCCCGGTTCACCGACTCGGCCGCGGACACCGACTCCGCCTCGGTGGCCGACTCCGTCTCGGTCTCCGTCTCGGTGGCCGACTCCGTCGTGCCTTCCGTACCGGCCGAGGCCCCGGCCGTCGCCCCCGCGGTCGGCGCCGTCGCCGCCCCGTCCCGGCCCGCCGTCCCGTGCTCCTCGTCCCGTACGACGATCTCGTGCGGGATCAGGACGATCGCCGTGGTTCCGCCGTACGGCGAGGAGCGCAGGGTCACCTGGATGCCGTGGCGGTCGGCGAGGCGGGCGACGACGAACATGCCCAGGCGCAGATCGTCCGCGAGGGCGACCACGTCGAACTTGGGGGCCTCGGCCAGGTGGGCGTTGAAGGCGGCGTACTCGTCCTCCGACATGCCGAGGCCCCGGTCCTCGACCTCCACCGCCAGCCCCTTGGCGACCAGGGCCGCCCGCACGGCGACGGGACTCGGCGCGGGGGAGTACAGCGTGGCGTTCTCGATCAGTTCGGCCAGCAGGTGGATCACGTCGGCGACCGCGGGCGGGGCCAGGCAGACCTCCTCCTCGGTGCGCACCTGCACCCGGTGGTACTCGGCGACCTCGCCCACCGCACTGCGCAGGATGTCGACCAGCGCGACCGGCTCGGTCCAGCTGCGCCGGGGCCGGCCGCCGCTGATGATGACCAGGTTCTCCTCGTAGCGCCGCAACTGGCTGGCCGTGGAGTCGAGTTCGTACAGTCCCGCCAGGACGTCCGGGTCCTGGTGCTCGCGCTCCAGCGTGTCCAGCTTGCTGAGCTGGAGGTTGACCAGGTTCTGGCTCTGCCGGGCGATGCCGAGGATCACCTTCTGGAACCCCCGCCGGGTGTCGGCGAGTTCGACGGCGGTCACGACGGCCGTCCGCTGTGCCGCGTTGAACGCCTGGGCGACCTGCCCCAGTTCGTCCGAGCCGTAGTCCAGCTCCGGTGCGGCCCGGTCCACATCGACCGTGTCGCCCCGCTCCAGCCGTGCGACCACGTCCGGCAGCCGCTCCTGGGCGAGGCCCAGCGTGGCCTCCCTGAGGCCCCGCAGCCGCCGGGACAGCGAGCGGGTGATCCGCCAGGAAATGACGAGGCAGACCAGCAGTGCGATCAGTCCGCCCGCGCTGGCCAGGGCCGCCGTCAGAAGCTGCTCGTGCGCCTTGTCCGCGCTCCGGGTCAGCAGTGCCGAGGTCTGCTGCCGGATCAGGTCGCTGTACCGGACGGAGACCCGCTGCATCGCGGCGGACCACCGCTTGCCGGCGTCCGGCAGGGCCACCCGCCCCGTGCCGGCGGCCGGCCGCGCGGCGAGGACCTGGTCCTCGACCGCCGTCATGGTCCGCCAGTCCGCGCTCCCCAGGATCCGCTCGGTCTGCGTCTTCGCGTCGCCGCTCAGCGCGGGCACGATCTGGTCCTCGACGAGCCACCGGCGGGTGTTCACCAGCTGCACGAAGTGCTCCCAGGCCTTCTCGTCGAGATGACCGGACGGCCAGGCCAGGGTGAGCGCCACATCCTCCTGGGAGGTCAGCTCCGCCGCGTGTTCGATCGCGACGAGCGGCCCCGCCTGCGAGGTGAGGTCGCCGTCGTCGACCTGCGAGAGCTGCTGGAAGGCGTGGATCTGGTCGTCGATGATCGACGTGTACTGGTCGAGGGCCTGCTCGGCGGTGATGTCGGTGGGGTGGTCCACCTGTTCGCGGTAGTACTCCAGGCTGCCCACCGAGCCGAGGACCGAGTAGAGCTGGTCGGCGATGCGCGCGGGTGCCTGCTGGATCTCCTCGGAGCGCCGCACGAGCTTGGCGACCGCCGCGTCGGTGGCCGCCCGCTTCTCGTCCAGGGCGGCCCGGGAACCGGGAACCCCGGCCAGCCAGGCGGCGGACAGCGCGCGTTCCCCCTGGAGCGCGAGCGTGGCCTCGGTTCCCATCGCGCCGGTCGACCTGCTCAGCTCGGTCTGCGAGCGCAGCCGTAGCCCTTCCGAGAACAACTGCGTGGTCGTCACGCCCCACATCGCGGCGAGCGTGACGCTCGGCACCAGCGCCAGCATGATGAGGGAGAGACGTATGGAGCCGAGGCGGCGGCGGGCGCCTTTCCGGTCGGGCATGGTCGTCCTTGGGCGGTCAGGGGAAGGGGGTTTTCCTGCGGTCGGTCTCCGCCGTGCTCAGCGCGGGACGGTCAACGGGTGCCCGCGGCGGCGAACTTCGCGACCGAGGCGACGTTCGTCCGGGTGACGAACGCGGGCCCGGTGAGCACCGGGGCCACACCGCCCCCGCTGACGTTGCCGTTGGTCCGGTACAGCCACAGCGAGTCCACGGCGAGGTAGCCCTGGAGGTACGGCTGCTGGTCCACCGCGAACTGCACGCTCCCGGCGCGGATCGCCTTGACCAGGTCGCTGTTGAGGTCGAAGGTGGCGACCCGGGCCCTGCTGCCCGCAGCCTTCACCGAGTCCACGGCGTCCAGCGCGAACTGCGCGCCGAGCGTGACGACCTCGTCGATGCCGGAGTCCTGCCGCAGCCTGGCGGTGAGCACGGTGTCCACGGCCTCGGGGTCGGTGCCCTCCACGTACACGTTCTCGGTCTCGCCGCCGAAGGTCTTCCGCACCCCGGCGCAGCGCGCCTCCAGGGCGACGTTGCCCCGCTCGTGGACGACGCACAGCACGTGCCTGGCCTTCAGGCCGTTCAGCTTCTCCCCGACGGCCGCGCCGGCCACGATCTCGTCCTGCCCGAAGTACTCCAGCAGTCCCTGCGACTTCCAGGCGTCGATACCGGAGTTGAGGCCCACCACCGGAATGCCGGCCGCCCGTGCCGCGGCCACCGGGGCCTTCATCGCGGCCGGCTTGGCCAGGGTCACGGCGATGCCGTCCACCCGGTCGCCGATCGCGTCGCGCACCAGCCGGGCCTGCCCCGCCGGATCGGAGTCGTCGGCGAAGGTCAGATCGACGCCGTCCTTGGCGGCGGCTGCCTCGGCGCCCTTCCGCACGCGCTCCCAGAAGGCGTCCCCCTCACCGCCGTGGGTGATCATGGCGAACCTCAGTCCGGAGGCGTCCGCTTCGCCCGCCGCGCCCGTGCCGGGCCGGGAGTCGTCGCCGGCGCCCGAGCAGCCGGCGAGCAGCAGGAGGGCGACGGAGAGGAGGGCGGCCACGCGCAGGGATCTGTGGGGAGTCCGAGGTGGGGGAGGAATGTTCATGGGGTGCGGCACCTCGCTGTGCGGCCTGGCAGGCGGAACGTGAAAGGGGACCGGAACGCGGGCGCGTGGCCGGTTTGAACCTTCACTGGCCAGGAGCCAACCGCGTGTGACCGCCGGTAGTCAAGTGATCAGCCCCTTGTAGTGACTTCTCGGTCCCGCATCGTAATGATCTTCAGGCCGGCGTTCGGGGGACCGCCACCGCCCCTGCTCGGGCGGCCGCTGCTTAGGATCATGCGCATGGCCGCAGAACCGACGATCGTCGCCACCTCCGGAGGACACCGCACGGGCGGCCGCACCATGGTGTCGTTCCACGCGCTGGTGCACCACGCCGTCGACCTCTCGGGCGCCCACGGCCGCAGGCCGCGCGTGATGTACGTCGGCACGGCCATCGGGGACGCCGAGCACTTCACGGCACGGATGCACGAGGCGGCACGGACGGCCGGCTTCGACCTCACGCCGCTCCAGCTCTTCCCCATGCCCAACCTCGACGACGTCGAGGGCACCGTCCTGGAGCAGGACGTGGTGTGGGTCATGGGCGGCTCGGTGGCCAACCTGCTCGCCGTGTGGCGGGTGCACGGCCTCGACCGGATCATGCGCAGGGCGTGGGAGTCCGGCGTGGTGCTCAGCGGGGTCAGCGCGGGCTCCCTGTGCTGGTTCCAGGGCGGTACCACCGACTCGTACGGCCCCGAACTCCGTCCGCTCACCGATGCGCTGGGCTTCCTGCCGTACGGCAACGGGGTGCACTACGACAGCGACCCGGGCCGCCGCCCGCTCGTCCACCGGCTCGTCGCGGACGGCACCCTGCCGGCCACCCACTGCACGGACGATGGCGTCGGACTGGTCTACCGCGGCACCGAACTCGTCGAGGCCGTGACCGAGGTGCCCGGGAAGGGCGCCTACGTCGTCACGCGCGACGGCGACTCGGCGGTCGAGGAACGCGTCGAACCGCGCAGGCTGCCCGGCGTGTGACGGGCGTGCCCGCGCGGTCCGGGCCCCGGGAGGGGGGAGGCGGATGCGCGATCCGGCCGCGGGGGCGGCCCGGGGCCGGGACTACTGGGCGGCCCTGGCGGCTCCGGTAGCCGTCACGGCCTGGGCCGTGTGGCTGTCGGTGCCGTCCTGTCCCGCCCCGGGCCCTTCCTGGGGTGCCCGCTGTGCCGCCCGGCGCCGCTCGCGTCGGCTCACCCGCGGCTCCTGGTCGGGCAGCCAGCCGAAGGTCAGGATGCTTCCCACGACCCCCAGCAGGAGGCCGACCATGAAGCCGCCCATGTTCGAGGTGACCCAGGTGCCCAGGGAGACCAGGACGCCGGTGATCGAGTAGAACAGGCGCTGGGCGGGGCTGAAGAGGATCAGCAGGCCCAGCAGCACCATCAGGGTCGGCAGGAGGTAGCCCGCCACCCCCTGCATCCCGACATGGATGACGACCTTCAGCGAGGCCTTCATCGTGAGCAGGATCCATGCCCCACCCAGGGTCAGCCACAGGCCGCCGAAGAAGGGGCGTCCGTTCACGAAGCGGGTGAACGCGTCCTGGCTGTCCGCGCTCCGCTGGGCCCCCACCGGCTCCTGGCCCTCCATCAGCAGGCCTTGCTGCTGAAACTGAGCTTGAGGCCGGGGAGCTTGAACACGCCTGCCGTGGTGGCGTAGTTGGTCTGCCGCAGGTCGCCGATGTGCACGGTGTCGGCCTGCTGGCTGAAGACGCCGATGGGGCCCTTCACGCCCGCCTTGGTGAGGGTGCTGGCGTCGTTGCCGATCTCGATGTTGTCGAAGCGTGCGTTGCCGGACAGCTCGGTCGAGTCCGTGGTCAGGTCGGTCGCCTGGACCTTGTCCTCGCCCCCGCCCGCCTCGATGCGCAGGTTGGTGCCGCCCAGGTCGACGCTCTGGCACAGCTTGGTGAGGGTCGCCTTCTTGATGGCCGAGGTCACGACCAGCACCTGGCCGCCGGTGTCACCGGCGTTCGGGCTGTTCTCCGCCATGTTGTCGAGGCCGCCGAACTGCTCGAACCCGGTGCCGTTGAGTTCCGTCGCGGTGACCGTGAAGGGCATGCCGGAGATGGCGAACTGGACGCCCAGAGCGCCCTCGGCGGTCAGGATCGCCATGCCCGCGGTGATCGCGACGGCCGGCACGGCCATGATCGCGGCCCGACGGCCCCGGACCCGCCCGCGTCTTACGGAACTGCCGGGGGCTTGGGGGGCGGAACCGCTTTCGGGAATCTCGGGGGTGGTGCCGACGGACGAGGCCATGTGCTGCTCCCAGGGGCATAGTCAACGCAAGTGGGGCTCACGTGCGGATGTGCGGCTTCAGTGGCTTGTTGTCCTGGCGCGGACAGCGGCTGCGGGGTACGTCTCCTCCCAACCCCCGGCGGCTGCAAGGGCTTTCACGTACTCCGCAGTAATGACACGGAAGTTACCGGCGGTTACGCCCGCGGGTCAAGCAAGTTGTGCGTAAAGGGTGGTGATTATGTGCCACCCGTGATCAACAACGTCGCCCCGATGACAAAAACACGCTGTTCGATGATCAACTCCCTTGCGACACCTTGACGTTGACGAACGATCAGGTCTACAACTCTCCCTGGCTTCCCCGGATCCGTGGCGCCGGATCCGAGCCGCCGGGCGGCATCTGCCCGCGTTCCCGGACCATCTGTCCCGCACGGGCTCCGCACCGCCCGAGTCCGACCCTCCACGGCACCCGAACCGGCCGTTTCCCCCTGGACCGCACCGGGCTCGCCATCTCCCGCCCGGTCCGGCCGGAGCCCTCCCCCATAGGGCCCGGCCGGTCACCGGCCTGATGCCGTTGCCGTTCCCGTCACGTACGGAGAAGGCGTGACGGGACCGGCAACGGCGGGACGCCGACGCGCGTCCGCGCCCCCCACACCCACCCTCACCTCAGGAAAGAGGCAATTCCCCATGCGTATGCGTTCTCTGCTCTCCCTCACCGCCGCTGCCGCCGCCTTCGCGCTTCCCGTGGCCGTGGCCGCCTCCGCGCCCGCCGCCGCGGCCGACGTCGCGGTCCTCACCACCGGCACGGTCGGCGGCGCCAACGTCGCCGAGGGCACGACCATCAGCGCCTCCCTGGCGAGCGGCACCACGGCGACCCTCTACTCCAGCTCGACCGGCACCAGCGGGATCACCTGCTCGGCGTCCACCTTCACCGCCACGGTCGGCAGCAACCCGACCGCTCCGGGCACCGCCACCGAGTCCCTGACCGGGCAGACCTTCAGCAACTGCACCTCGAACGTGGTCGGTGTCCTCGGCGTCACCAGCATCACGGTGAACAACCTGCCGTACTCCACCGCGGTCTCCTCCGACGGCACCGTCGCCGTGACCCCGGCGAGCGGTTCCGCCATCCAGACCACCGTCGTGCTGCGCACCCTGCTGGGCAGCGTGAGCTGCGTCTACCAGGCGGCGGCCGGGCTGTCCGGCACGGCGGACAACGCCGACAACAGCATCACCTTCGCCAACCAGCAGTTCAGCCGGACGTCCGGTTCCTCGCTGTGCCCCGCCAACGGTTTCTGGAGCGCCAAGTACAGCCCGGTGACCGCGGGCGGCGAGCCGGTCTACGTCAACTGACCACCGTAGAAAGGTAGTTCAGCGTCGGCGCAGATGAAGCGCCAGGGCGGCGCCCCCGGTGAGCACCAGCACCGCGGCGGCGCCGCCCGCCATCACGGGCGCGGACGGCCCCGAGCCGGGACGTGCGTCGGCCGCCACCGGAGTGGAGTCGGGCACGGCGCCGCCCGCCGACCGGGCCACGGACGGAGTCGGCGAGGATGCGGCGGACGACGTGGCCGGAGCCGGGCTCCGCGCCGGCTTCTTCTCCGCCGCCCGCGACCGGCTCGGCGAGGCGGCGGCACTCGCCCCGTCCCCGTCCCCGCCTCCGGCCTTGGCCGCCGCCGGGAACACCACGTCCGCGCACGAGTAGTAGGTGTCCGCCGTACTGCTGTTCTGCCAGATCGTGTACAGCACCTGCCGGCCCGTACGGTCCCTCGGCAGCGTCATCCTGATCCGGTACGCCCCGTCCGTCAGCGCCGGGTCCGTCACCCGGGCGAACGGCTGCTCCGGAAGATCGGACCAGGTCAGCGGCTTCGACGGGTCGTAGCCCGGCTTCGTGAGGTACATGCGGAACGTGCCGGTGTGCGGGATCGTCGAGACGTACTTCATGGTCAGGGTCGCGCCGGGGGACAGGCGGGTGGCCGGCCAGTCGGAGCGGGCCAGGTCGAGCCCCCGGTAGGCGGGCAGGCCGCCGCTGCACAGCTTGCCGTCGGGGATCGTCCGCCGGTCCCGGCCGTTCACGTTCGCGACCCTCAGGTTGTCCCACGCCGTGAAGGGCGAGCCGTTCGCCGACACGGCGGCCCGGCACGCCGCCGTGCCGGAGGACGCGCCGTCGGGGGAGCAGGCGAACACCCGGCTGACCGGGTCCGTGGGGGCGCCGTGGGCCTGCGCGGGCGCCGCCGCGAACACGGTCAGAAGGAACGGGGTCAGGGCGGCGGCGGCCGCCGCACTCGTACGACGGGCGGTTGTCCAGGGCATCCG
>NZ_LJBR01000042.1 GCF_001282115.1 Streptomyces sp. NRRL B-24085
CCTCCCGCCCCATCGCGATCCGGCCCGCCCGGGCCCCCGCTTCCGCCAGCGGCAGCCGTACCGTCGTCAGCGCGGGGACCGCGTCGATGCTGAACGGGAGGTCGTCGAACCCGGCGACCGAGACGTCGTCGGGGATCCGCAGCCCCGAGTCCCGCAGTGCCGCGCACGCCCCCAGCGCGACGGAGTCGTTCGCGGCGACGACGGCCGTGAGGGACGGGTCCCGGCGCAGCAGCTCCAGCGTGGCCTCGTAGCCGGACCGCCGGTCGTAGCGGCCGTGCACGGTCCACCGGGGGTCCTCCTCGATGCCGTGCGCCTCCAGTGCCGCCCGGTGTCCCTCCAGCCGGTGCCGGGTGGTCGTCCGCTCCTCGGGACCCGCGATGTAGCCGAGGCGTCGGTGCCCGAGCCCGATGAGGTGCTCGGTGAGCTCGCGACCCCCGCCCCGGTTGTCGAAGGTCAGCGCGAACGCGCCGGTCTCCGGCGCCGGCGGCCGCCCGCACAGCATGATCCGCGTCCCCGCGTCCGCCAGCTTGCGCAGCTTGGCGGACATCGCGGCCTTGTGCGGCGCGTCCTCCACCGCCCCGCCCGTGAGCACGACCGCCGCCGCCCGCTGCCGCTGGAGCAGGGTGAGATACGTCAGCTCCCGCTCGGGAGAGCCCCCGGTGTTGCAGACGACCCCGAGCCGCTCGCCGCCCGCGCGCCCGCCGGGCCCCCCGATCTCGGACTGGATCGCGCCGGCCATGATCCCGAAGAAGGGGTCGGCGATGTCGTTCACGAGGATCCCGACGAGATCCGAGGTGGCGGCGGCGAGCGAACTCGCCGGACCGTTCAGCACGTAGTCCAGCTCGTCCACGGCCCGCAGCACCCGCTCACGGGTGGACGCGGCCACGGGATAGTTCCCGTTCAGCACGCGCGACACCGTCGCGGGGGAGACCTGGGCGCGGGCCGCCACGTCCGCCAGGGTCACCGTCATCTCGTCGTCCTCCGGTCGCGCGCCTCGGCGTGCCGCGGTGTGCCGCGGGTGTCCTGGCGCATCTCAGTCGTACTCCGTCGTACACGCGGGCCCCCACGGCCCGGTTCCGAGCCGAACCTTAAGCCCCCCGACCCTCGCCGTTCGCCCCCTCGAACAACTCACCCCGTTCGCGGTCTTGTCCGGACCGCTGGTCAGAGGCTAGCTTCTCCCTAGATAGAAAGCGCTTGCTGTAACGCTCATCAGTGGGGCGTGCGCGGCGCGCACAACCGCGTACGACTCCTATGAAGGGAATGACGTGACACGCAAGACAGTGCGTATCGCCATGAACGGTGTGACGGGGCGCATGGGCTACCGCCAGCACCTCGTCCGCTCCATCCTCGCCATCCGCGAGCAGGGCGGTCTCGACCTCGGCGACGGCAGCGTGCTGTGGCCCGAGCCGGTCCTCGTGGGCCGCCGTGAGCACGCGCTGAGGGCCCTCGCCGAGCAGCACGGCCTGGACCCGGCGAACATCTCCACCGACCTGGACGCGGTCCTCGCCGACCCGACCGTCGAGATCTACTTCGACGCCCAGGTGACCTCCGCCCGCGAGGAGGCCATCAAGAAGGCGATCGCCGCCGGCAAGCACATCTACACCGAGAAGCCCACCGCCACCGGCCTCGACGGCGCCCTGGAGCTGGCCCGCCTCGCCGAGGCGAAGGGCGTCAAGCACGGCGTCGTCCAGGACAAGCTGTTCCTCCCCGGCCTGCTCAAGCTGAAGCGCCTCATCGACGGCGGCTTCTTCGGCCGGATCCTCTCGGTCCGCGGCGAGTTCGGCTACTGGGTCTTCGAGGGCGACTGGCAGCAGGCCCAGCGTCCGAGCTGGAACTACCGGGCCGAGGACGGCGGTGGCATCGTTGTCGACATGTTCCCGCACTGGGAGTACGTGCTCCACGAGCTCTTCGGCCGTGTGAAGTCCGTCCAGGCGCTCACCGCCACCCACATCCCGCAGCGCTGGGACGAGAACGACAAGCCGTACGACGCCACCGCCGACGACGCCGCCTACGGCATCTTCGAGCTCGACGGCGGCGCGATCGCCCAGATCAACTCCTCCTGGGCCGTCCGCGTCAACCGCGACGAGCTGGTGGAGTTCCAGGTCGACGGCACCGAGGGCTCCGCCGTCGCGGGCCTGCGCAACTGCCGCGTCCAGCACCGCTCCGCCACCCCGAAGCCGGTCTGGAACCCGGACATCCCCGCCACCGAGGTCTTCCGCGACCAGTGGCAGGAGGTCCCGGACAACGCCGAGTTCGACAACGGCTTCAAGGCCCAGTGGGAGCTCTTCCTCAAGCACGTCTACGCCGACGCCCCCTACCAGTGGGACCTCCTCGCCGGCGCCCGCGGTGTCCAGCTCGCCGAACTGGGCCTGAAGTCCTCGGCCGAGGGCCGCCGTCTCGACGTACCGGAGATCACGCTGTGACGATCCAACTCCCCACCGGCAACGGGGGATTCAGGGCATACGAACCCCGACCCGAACCCCTCGCGGTCACGACCGGCTCGCCCTTCACCTCCCGTACGGTCTTCTCCGCCGCGCACGTCGTCGCCGACCCGTTCGCCGACACCACCCCCGACTCGCCCGCCGCCGTCGACTGGGACGCCACCCTCGCCTTCCGCCGCCACCTGTGGTCGCACGGGCTCGGGGTCGCCGAGGCGATGGACACCGCCCAGCGCGGGATGGGCCTGGACTGGGCGGGCGCGGCCGAGCTGATCCGCCGCAGCGCCGCCGAGGCCAGGTCGGTCGGCGGGCTCATCGCCTGCGGCGTCGGCACCGACCAGCTCACCGGCCCGGCGACCCTCGCGGAGGTCCGGGCCGCCTACGAGGAGCAGCTCGCCCTCGTCGAGGAGTCCGGCGCGCAGGCCATCCTGATGGCCTCCCGGGCCCTCGCGGCCGCCGCCCAGGGCCCCGAGGACTACCTGGAGGTCTACGGCCACCTCCTGCGCCAGGCGACCGAGCCGGTGATCCTGCACTGGCTGGGCCCGATGTTCGACCCGGCCCTTGAGGGCTACTGGGGTTCGTCCGACCTGGACGCGGCCACCGACACCTTCCTGGACGTCATCGCCGCCCACCCCGACAAGGTCGACGGCATCAAGGTCTCGCTCCTGGAGGCGCAGCGCGAGATCGACATCCGCCGCCGCCTCCCGCAGGGCGTCCGCTGCTACACCGGCGACGACTTCAACTACCCCGAGCTGATCGCGGGCGACGAGAAGGGCTTCAGCCACGCCCTGCTCGGCATCTTCGACCCGCTGGGCCCGCTCGCCGCCGAGGCGGTCCGCGTGCTGGACACCGGAGACGCCAAGGGCTTCCGCGAACTCCTCGACCCCACGGTCGAGTTGTCCCGGCACCTCTTCCAGGCGCCGACCCGCTTCTACAAGACGGGCGTGGTCTTCCTCGCCTGGCTGGCCGGCCACCAGTCGCACTTCACGATGGTCGGCGGCCTCCAGTCGGCCCGCTCCCTGCCGCACTTCGCGCGCTCCTACGAACTCGCCGACGGCCTGGGCCTGTTCCCGGACCCGAAGCTCGCCGAGGAGCGCATGAAGAACCTGCTGTCCCTGTACGGGGTGACCCAGTGACCGACCTGTCCCGCTTCTCCATCAACCAGATGACGGTCAAGCAGCTGTCCCTGCCCGAACTGGTCGCCGCCTGCCGTGAGCTGGGCATCGGCAACGTCGGCCTGTGGCGCGAGCCCGTCCGGTCGTACGGCGTCGAGGAGACGGCCAAGCTGGTCCGCGACGCGGGCCTGACCGTCACCACGCTGTGCCGGGGCGGCTTCTTCACGGCGATCGACCCGGACGAGCGGGCCGCCGCCCTGGACGACAACCGGCGCGCGGTCGACGAGGCGGCCGCCCTCGGCACCGACACCCTGGTGCTGGTCTCGGGCGGCCTGCCGGCCGGCTCGAAGGACCTGCACGGCGCCCGTGAGCGCATCGCGGACGCCCTGGCGGTCCTGGGCCCGTACGCCGAGGAGCGCGGGGTGCGGCTGGCCATCGAGCCGCTGCACCCCATGTACGCCTCGGACCGCTGTGTGGTCTCCACGCTCACCCAGGCCCTCGACCTGGCGGAGCGCTTCCCCGCCCACCAGGTGGGCGTCACCGTGGACACGTACCACATCTGGTGGGACGACAACGCGCCCGCGCAGATCGCCCGCGCGGGTGCCGGCGGCCGTATCCACACCTTCCAGCTCGCGGACTGGACGACCCCGCTGCCGGAGGGCGTCCTGAACGGCCGCGGGCAGATCGGCGACGGTGCGATCGACATGCGCGAGTGGCAGCGGTACGTCGAGGCGGCCGGCTACACGGGCGCCATCGAGGTCGAGCTGTTCAACGACGCGCTGTGGGCCCGCGACGGCCGCGAGGTCCTCGCGGAGACGGCGGAACGGTTCGTGGCCCACACCCTGTGAAACGGGCGCCGGACATTCGAAGGGGCCCGGTCACAGACCGGGCCCCTTCGGGTTTCCCCTCCCCATCAGAACCCC
>NZ_LJBR01000420.1 GCF_001282115.1 Streptomyces sp. NRRL B-24085
CTCCCCCAACACCCCAAGGTCCCCCAACCGAGCCAGGTCCTCCGCCGACATGCCCAATCCGCTCAGGCGGCGCAGGGTTTCGCCCAGGCTGAAGAGGTCGTCCTGCTGCCTGGACTCGCCGTTCGGGCCCACGGTCGGGGCGCTGAAGCCGGGCGTGGTCATCCCCGGCGCCCCGGCCGGCCGTACGCTGCCCACGTCGATGATCTTCGTCGTGGTGCCGTCGTGCATGACGTTGTCCGGCTTCAGGTCGCCGTAGACCTTGCCGGGCCGGTCGGCGTGCAGATACGCGAGGGCGGACAGGATCCGCACGCCGTAGGCGAGCACGAACTCGTGGAAGCGCTGGTCGCCGAACTCCGCGGGGTTGAGCTGCGCCCGCGCCCGCACCTCCTCCAGCGTGAGCCCGTCCACGTACTGGAGGACGAGGAAGTCGCCGACCTCCGGGTGATGCCCGTAGTTGAAGACGCGGATGATGTCGTCGTGGCCGAGGTCGACGAGGGCCCGCCGCTCCCGCGCAAGCGCCCCCGCCGCGGCCGCCGCCTGGTCGGGGTGCAGCATCTTGATGGCGACCTCGCGGTTGTCGACCTTGGTGTCGAGCGCGAGGTACACCTCGCCCATCCCGCCGTAGCCGAGCGGCCGGATCAGCCGGTACTGGCCGGCGAGCAACTGCCCCGGAGGCAGCGGGAGTTCACCGGGGTCGCCGCCGGGGCCCCAGCCGCGGCCCAGCAGGGTGACGGTGGGCAGCACGGTCGGATCGGGGTTCTCCGCGGGTAGCTCGACCTGCGCGGCCCTCAGGTACATCGGCTGTCCGGCGACGACGAGCGGACCGAACGACCCCTCGGATTCCGGTGTTTCACCGAACGCACTCCCGCCCCGAGCCCCCTTCATGCCTCCTCAGAATAGGGCCAGGTGCCGGGATCGACCCCTTGCGTTCCCCTTGAGAACCCTGGGACCGCGGCGCCCGGCGGACGGCAGGCCGGGGATCGGCGTCCCCCGCGACGGGGGCCCCTCTAGAGTGAGGGGTCCCTGTCAGAAGCGTCCGGACCGCAGCCGTCCTGGCCAGAAGCGGTGAAGGAGACACGGTGACCCTGCGCGAGAACGATCCGGAGTCCGTCGGTGGCTACCGGATCGAATCGCGGATCGGGACCGGCGGCATGGGTGTCGTCTATCTCGGCAGATCGGCCTCGGGACGGGCCGTCGCGGTGAAGGTCGTGCACACCCGGTACGCCGACAACCCCGAGTTCCGGGCCAGGTTCCGGCAGGAGATCGCCGCCGCGCGCCGGGTCAGCGGAGCGTTCACCGCACCGGTCGTGGACGCGGACCCGGAGGCGGTACGGCCGTGGATGGCCACCGCGTTCGTCCCGGGCCGCACCCTCGCGGAACTGGTCGACGAGTCCGGGCCGCTGGAGTGGCCCGCCCTGCGCCGGCTCGGCACCGAACTCGCCGAGGCCCTGCGGGAGATCCACCGTGCGCAGGTCGTGCACCGGGACCTCAAGCCGAGCAATGTGCTGCTCCTGGACGGCGAGGGTGACGACGGCGCCGTACGCGTCATCGACTTCGGCATCTCGCGCGCCGCCGACAGCGACGTGCGCACCCAGACCGGCATGGTGATGGGGTCACCGCCCTTCATGGCGCCGGAGCAGTTCAGCCGCCCGCACGAGGTCGGGTCCGCGGTGGACGTGTTCTCGCTGGGCGCGGTGCTCGTGTACGCGGCGACCGGGCACAGCCCCTTCGAGGCGGAGAACGCCTACCTGGCCGCGTACAACACCGTGCACGGCGAGCCGCGGCTCGGTGAACTGCCCGCGCAGTTGCGCCCGT
Organism: Streptomyces sp. NRRL B-24085; assembly: GCF_001282115.1. Taxonomy (GTDB): domain Bacteria; phylum Actinomycetota; class Actinomycetes; order Streptomycetales; family Streptomycetaceae; genus Streptomyces. Next base: position 1,816 of record NZ_LJBR01000420.1, read on the forward strand.
TGGTCTCCCGCTGTCTGGCGAAGGAGCCCGCGGACCGGCCGACGTCCGGCGAGGTCCTGGAGCTGCTGGCGGCGCTCCCGGAGGAACTGCCCGAGGGGCGGCCGGCCCAGGAGCTGTCCCCGGTCTCGCCGCTGCCGCCGACGGACGCGGTGACCTCACCGCTCGGCGACGCCGCCGGACCGGTCCGGCGCGGGCGCCGCGGCCGGAGACTGTGGGCCGCCGTGGCCGCCCTGGCGCTCCTCGGCGGGGCCGGGGCGGCCGCGGTCGCCGTGGTGGGCGAGGAACCGGCGGGCTCGGGCGACGCGTTCGACGCCCTCGCCCCGCGGACGACGGCACCCGGCGGGACGGCACCGCCGGGCTGGCGGCCCTGGCACAACGCGCTGGGGTCGGACGGGAAGGACGCGCAGTCGGGTCTGGGGGCGTCGTGCACCCCGGACGCGCTGGGCGTCTTCTGCGCCTCCGGACAGGTCGCCCTGATGCGGCTCGACCCGGCGACGGGCGACGTCGAGTGGACCAAGCCCATGAGCCGCGCGCAGGTCAGCAGTCTCTCGGTGCGCGGGCCCGTGGTCCATGACGGTGTGGTGTTCGTGTACAGCGCCGACCGTTCGCAGGGCGTCGACGCCTTCGACGGCAGGACCGGCGAGCGTCTGTGGCATCTGAAGGGCCCGCTGGGCGAGTTCACGTACCTGAGCGGTGTGCTCGTGGTCCGCCTGGACGAGCTGGGCCTGTCCGACACGGCTCGCTACGCCGCCTACGAGCCGCGCACGGGCAAGGAGTTGTGGCGGCGCGAGCTGACCTCCACCTCGTCGAGCCCCTTCCACGAGGGCCCCGAGGGCACGCTCTACGCCGATCTGCGCGGCGGCGAGGGCGGCATCGCCCGCCTCGACGCGCGCACCGGCAGGACTCTGAGCAGTGTCGACGCGCCGAAGGGCGACCTGTGGCTGGCGACGGTCCACGCGGGCACGGCGTACTACGCGCGCTGGGAGGACGACTCCGGCGTGTCCGCCGCCTTCTTCGTCCAGGACCTCAGCAGCGGCAGGACCCGCCGGATCGACTTCCCCTGGAGCGTGGAGCCCGAGGCGCCGCCACTGGTGCACGGCGACACCATGTACATCTTCGACTACGGCAACGAGACCCTGCTCGCGCTCGACGTCAAGCGCGGCAAGCCGCTGTGGTCCAGCTCCCGCGACCTGCGCGTCTTCAGCGAACCCTCGTACCACGCGGGCCGGTTGTACGTGACGATGCCGGACACCAGCGTGCTGGCCCTCGACCCGGGGACCGGCAAGGAGATCGGCCGCACCGCCCCGTCCTTCGACACGGCGGGCCGCTCCTTCGAGGAACTGTCACCGAGCGCGGTGCCCCCGCTCCTGGTGGGGAACGTCCTGTACGGGGTCAGCGGCCCGGGGGTCTTCTCGGTGGCCGACGTCACCTGACGGGCCCGGCCCGCAGGCCGGGCCCGAACAGGCGCTCAGGCCGTGTGCAGGGTCAACCCGTACCGGTTCAGGATCTCGTTGACCGGCTGGAACCAGGTCTCGCCGCCGCTGGAGCAGTTGCCCCAGCCGCCGGAGGTGACGCCCTGGGCCTGGTCGCCGCTGATGAACGAGCCGCCGGAGTCGCCGGGTTCGGCGCAGACGCTGGTCTTGGTCATCTGGCGCACCGCGCCCTGGCTGTAGTTGACGGTCTCGTTCATGGCGAGGACCGTGCCGCAGTGCCAGTGGGTCGTCGAGCCCGAGCGGCAGATCGAGGCGCCGACGGGGGCCACGTTCGAGCCGCGCACGAGCTGGTCGGAGACGGTGCCCCAGCCGAGCACGACCGGGACGGTCCACCAGCCGCTGCCCACGTTGACCCAGGCGTAGTCGTTCTCCGGGAACGACGAGCCCTGGAAGTTGCCGACGTAGCTGCGGTCCCAGCCGTAGACGCTGCCGGTGTGCTGGTCGCAGTGGCCGGCGGTGACGAAGCCTCCGTGGACCGAGAAGCCGATGGAACAGCGGACGTTGCCGGTGTAGTACGGGTCGCCGCCGACGGTTCCGGCGGCGAAGGTGGTCGGCGCGGCGGCCACCTCCCGCACGGTCACGGGGCCTGCCGCCCTGGCCCGTGCGACGAACTTCCGGACATCGTTGTCACGCTCCCGTCCGCTGACGACGTTCACCACGACCGTGGCGGCCTTCGGGTCGACGTGCCAACTGCTCACGGCGTCCGGTGCGGGGAGCGCGTCCAGGCGGGCCTGGGTGGCGGAGAGTTCGCGGGCGCTGTGGGCGGCGGTGCGGACCGTGGCGCCGGTGGCGCGTATCTCGCGGAGGGCGGTGTCGGAGATGCCGGGGGTGACGGCGACGGTCAGCGTGCCCTTGGCGGCGTCGAACCAGGAACCGCCGTAGGAGGCGCCCGCGGCCCGGCGGACCTTGGGTTCGAGTGCCGTGGCCTTGCGCTCGGCGGCCAGCCTCGTCACGGCCTCCTGGGGCGACAGGCCGAGGTCCCGCTGCATCGCGGTGAGGAGGCCTGCGGAGGCGGGCGCCTTCTCGTCGGCGGTGGCGGGCACCGTGCCCGCGGCCGCGCCGGCGCCGATCAGAAGCAGCACGGCGAGGCCCGCGCGCATGATTCGGGTGCGTCTCATGGAGATTGCCCTTCGTCGTTCAACGGGATGGCAGTGTTCTCTGAGAGCGCTCTCAGTGTGGCCCGGCAGAGCCTAGCCACTGACGATTGACAGGTCCATACCAACGCCGGGATTGTCGAAATCCCGTCCCCGGTCCGGCCGTTCGTGCCCGGGACGGATGCCGGAACGGGGATTTCCTCCGACCCGCCCGGGGGATCTCACCCAGGAAACCTGTCCCGGCCCGCGAAGGAACAAGATGACACGGAAGAAAGCCCTGGTGGTCCGAGGCGGCTGGGAGGGACACCAGCCGGTCAAGGCCACGGAGCTGTTCCTGCCCTTCCTGGAGAGCAACGGCTACGACGTCCGGATCGAGGAGACGACCGACGTCTACGCCGACGCCGACGAGATGGCCGCCACCGACCTCGTCGTGCAGTGCGTGACCATGTCCGAGATCACCGCCGAGCAGGTGGCGGGACTGAGCGCGGCCGTGGTGGCCGGTACCGGCCTCACCGGCTGGCACGGCGGGATCGCCGACTCGTTCCGCGCCTGTTCCGACTATCTCCACCTGGTGGGCGGCCAGTTCGCGACCCATCCCGGCAAGGAGCCGTGCGAGCGGCGGGGCGGCGAAGAGGACAACTTCCTGCCGCACACGATCAACCTCACCGACCTCGGCCGCGAACACCCGGTGACCGAGGGCGTCGAGGACTTCGAACTGCACACCGAGCAGTACTGGGTGCTCCACGACGACCTCATCGACGTCCTCGCCACCACCACCCATCCCGCCCGGCCGTGGCAGCCCTGGCACCGTCCGGTCACCTCACCGGCGGTCTGGACCCGCAGGTGGGGGGCAGGACGTGTCGTGGTGACGACTCCCGGGCACAGCCTCGACGTCCTTGAACACCCCGCCGTCCGTACCGTCATAGAGAGGGGCATGCTGTGGGCGACCCGCACCGCATCGGCGTCGTAGGTCTCGGTGTCATCTCCCGCGCCTACCTGGACACGCTCGTCGGCCGCTCCGCCGTGCGCGTCACGGCCGTCGCCGACCTGGACGCCTCCCGCTCGGCCGCCGTCGCCGCCGAACTGCCGGGCGTCCGAGCGCTGTCGGTCGCGGAACTGCTGGGCAGCCCGGACGTCGACACGGTGCTGAACCTGACCGTCCCGGCGGCGCACGCCGAGATCGCCCTCGGTGCCGTCGGCCACGGCAAGAACGTCTACGGCGAGAAGCCGCTGGCCGCCGAACTGGCCGACGCCCGCGCCGTGCTGGAGGCGGCGGACAAGGCGGCGGTCGGGGTGGGATGCGCGCCGGACACCGTCCTGGGCACCGGCGTACAGACGGCACGGGCGGCGGTGGAGGCCGGAGCCGTCGGCCGCCCGCTGTTCGCCACGGCCGCCATGGTCACCCCGGGCCACGAACGGTGGCATCCGCACCCGGACTTCTACTACACGGCCGGTGGCGGCCCCCTGCTGGACATGGGGCCCTACTACCTCTCCTCCCTGGTGCACCTGCTGGGTCCGGTGCGTGCCGTGACCGGGGCGTCCAGCCGGCTCCGCACCGAGCGGGTCATCGGGTCCGGCCCGCGCGCGGGCGAGCGGATACCGGTCGAGGTGGACAGCCATGTGTCCGGGGTCCTGGAGCACGAGGGCGGGGCCCTGACGACGATCACGACGAGCTTCGACGGGGTCGCCACCACGGCCGCGCCGATCGAGGTGCACGGCGACCGGGGCACCCTCACGGTCCCCGACCCCAACCACTTCGACGGCGAGGTACGGCTCCTCGAACTCGGCGCGGAGCAGTGGCGCACGATCCCGCCCTCGGCCGGGTACGTCGGGGCCGCCCGGGGCGTCGGTCTGCTCGACTTCGTCGCCGCCGACGGGCGGCGGGCACCGCGCGCGAGCGGTGAACTCGCCCTGCACGTACTGGAGACGATGACCGCACTGCTGCGCTCGTCGGCCGAGGGGCGGCGGATCGAGCTGTCGACGTCGGTCGAGAGGCCGGATCCGGTGCCGTTGACGTCCGCGGAGGAGTGGCGCTGATCAGTCCACGGGCCAGGTGTGGGCGGGTGCGTTGAGGTGCATGTAGTCCATGTACGTCATCGTCATCCGCCGCAGCGCCTCCTGGCGGTCGCCGGCGCCCGACTTCTCCAGGTGGTGGACCATGTCCGCCTGCCACAGCGCGCCGTTGCGGGCGGTGACGCACCGCTGCTCGACGACGCCGAGCAGCGACTCACGCCACTCCGCGTCCATGCCGGCCAGTTCCAGGCCCCGGTGGGCGAGGGGCAGCAGTCGCCGCAACACCAGTTCGGTGACCGGCACTTCGCCCACGCCGGGCCAGTACAGGCGGGCGTCGATGCCGTCGCGGGCGGCGGTGTGCAGGTTCTCCTCGGCGACCGAGAAGGACATTCGCGTCCACACCGGCCGGTCCTCGTCGACGAGGGCGCGGGTCAGGCCGTAGTAGAAGGCGCCGTTGGCGATGATGTCGGCCACCGTGGGTCCTGCGGGCAGCACCCGGTTCTCGATGCGCAGGTGCGGGCCGCTGTCGGTGACGGCGTAGATCGGGCGGTTCCAGCGGTAGATCGTGCCGTTGTGCAGGGTCAGTTCGCCGAGTTCGGGGACCCCGCCGCCGTCCAGGGCCTCCTGCGGGTCCTCCTCGTCGCAGATCGGCAGGAGGGCCGGGAAGTAGCGGACGTTCTCCTCGAACAGGTCGAAGACGCTGGTGATCCAGCGCTCCCCGAACCACACCCGGGGCCGTACGCCCTGTGCCTTGATCTCCTGGGGGCGGGTGTCGGTGGCCTGCTCGAAGAGGGGGATGCGGGTCTCGCGCCACAGCTCCTTGCCGAAGAGGAAGGGCGAGTTGGCCGCGAGGGCGATCTGCACGCCCGCGACGGCCTGGGCCGCGTTCCAGTAGTCGGCGAACTCCTTGGGGGCGACCTGGAGATGGAACTGCGTGCTGGTGCAGGCCGCCTCGGGGGTGATGGCGTCGGCGTACATCGCGAGCCGTTCCACGCCGTCCACCTTGATGCGCAGGTCCTCGCCGCGGGCCGCGAAGATCTGTTCGTTGAGCAGCCGGTAGCGCGGATCGCCGGACAGGGCGGTCTCGCCCACGTCCGACTCTCTCAACGTCGGCAGGATGCCCACCATGATGAGGTGCGCGCCGACCGCCGCGGCGCGTTGCTCGGCGTGGTTGAGGGCGTCGCGGATCTCCTGCTCCCAGGAGCCGGGGCCGCCGGACAGGAGGCGCCGGGGCGGGATGTTGATCTCCAGGTTGAAGCGGCCCAGCTCGCTCGACCAGGCGGGGTCGGCGATGGCCTGGAGCACCTCGGTGTTCCGCATCGCCGGGAGCCCGTCCTCGCCGACCAGGTTGAGCTCGATCTCCAGTCCGACCTGCGGCCGCTCGCTCTCGAACCCGGACTCGCGCAGCATCTGCGCGAGGACGTCGAGGCAGGTGTGCATCTTGTCCCGGTAGCGTCGGCGGTCCTCCCGCGTGAACACCAGGGCCGGCACGTCACGTCCCATCGGGGCCTCCCGGGTCCCCTCGGCGGATGCCTCTCCCGTCCCAGAGTCCCACTTCCGGGACGTCCCAAACAGTCGGCGCACAGCACCGGGGCGGTGTGCGACGCGCCGCTCACGGAACGTGCGCCCCGGCACATGTTCCACAGGGGTGCGGTGGACAGGGGCATCCGGGCCCGGCAGGCATTGGAGGCCGGCCGCGTGGGCGTCGGGGCGGTCGGGGTGGTCCAGGGCCGTGGGCCGGGTGAGCGGCGCGGCGGTGCGGACCGCTTCTGCGGCGGCCGGGTGGAGGTACGGCAGCAGGCCCGTACGGGGTCGGGCCGCGCGCAGCACGGCCGCGTACGCCCTCTCACCGAGGTCCCACGGCAGGCGGGAGGTCGTGCCGTGGGACCGGCTGAGGGGCGACAGCCGACGGAAGGCGCCCCGCAGGAGTCGGACACGTCAGATCCCGGGCCCCGGGGTCGTGCAGGCGTCGGTCCGGTGTCACCGTGCCTCTCCGGGCGTGCAAGGTCGGTCCGGTGTCACCGTGCCTCTCTCACAGCGCGGTCCCCGGATCGCAGCACCCCTCACGCCGCAGCTGCCGGCTCACCTCCAGCCAGTCGGAGTCGGTCGACGCTCCGGAGGAGGTGCCGGTGCGCGCCCCGGAGCCGAAGGCGGCCACGAGGTCCGCCTGCTCGAAGGGCACACCCCCGCGCAGTACCGCCACCGTGCGGATCAGGGTGTCGAAGTCGGTGAAGGGATCGCCGTCCACGACCGTGAGGTCGGCGAGCTTGCCCTCCTCCAGCGTGCCGAGGTCGGCTTCCGCGCCGAACACGCGGGCGGGCAGCAGGGTGGCGGTGCGCAGGGTCTCGGCCGGCGAGAGACCGCCGCGGTGCAGCGCGCGCAGGGCGAGGTGGAGGTGGAGTCCGACCGGCACGAGCGGCTGGTCGGTGCCGAGCGCGACGAGACCGCCGTCGGCGAGGATGCGCCGGTAGACGGCCAACTCGCGTTCCAGCGTGGCTAGTTGTGCTGCCGTGGGTGGCTGCCCGGCCTGCTGACGGACCAGCGCGGTGTCCCACGGCGGCATCAGCGTGGTGACCCGGCGGTCCTCGGCGAGCGCGGGGTCCGCGCCGAGCAGGGCGAGTGCCGTGAACGGGGTGGCGATCAGGTGGAAGCCCGCCTCGGTGTAGATCTCGTGGACGTCCTGGTAGGCGCGGCCCGTGGCGGAGGTGGCGTGCCCGAACTCCAGCCGTTGCGTGGCCTGAAGATGGGTCGTCAGGTCCTGGCCGAGCTGCACCCCGGGTGTGCAGAGGTGGCTGCCGCTGCGCACCCCGAGCCTCTCGTGCGCGAAGTTGGCGGCCTCCTTCATCACCCAGCCCGGGGCGCGGACGTACGTCTTCACGAAGTCCCAGTCCAGCGCCGCCCCGCGTGCCAGTGAGCGCCGCAGTCCCTCGGGGGTGCGGTGGGCGCGGCCCATGCTGTAGGCGACACGGCTCCCGTCGAGCAGTTCGCCGGTGGTCAGCAGCCGTGGTCCGGCGAGCGTGCCGGCGGCGACCGCCTCGCGGATGCGGGCCTGCTCGTAGGCGAAGCCGCCCAGGGAGACGGCGGTGGTGATGCCGTAGGCGAGCTGGAGCGCGGTCTGCCGTCCGCCGTAGGTGCTCTGCCAGGGGTGGGTGTGGGCGTCCCACAGGCCGGGGAGCACGGTGCGCTCGCTCGCGTCGACCCTGCGGGCGGCCGGCCGCCCGGCGCGGTGCGGGGAGACCTCCGCGATCCGGGCGTCACGGATCAGCAGGTCGACGTCCTCGCGGACGTCGGGTCCGGTGCCGTCCCAGAACCGTCCGGCGTGCACGAGGGTGTCGGCGGGGCGGGGCCGCCGGTAGTCCAACGGCACTGTGACGGTACGGGACTTGCCGCTGCGGACGTCGAGCAGGCGGAGGGTGCCCGCGGAGAGGTAGAGCAGGGTGCGGGCGTCGGCCGACCAGGAGGGGTGGTCGGCGGGCTCGGTGGTGAGGCGGCGCGGCTTCCCGTCGGGTGTGCCGTCCGAGCGGACCGGGAGCAGCCACAGGGCGGACTCGGCGACGACGGCCATCCAGCGGCCGTCCGGCGACCAGACCGGGCCCGAGTCGTAGCGGTCGGACAGCGAGGTGTGCGGGGCGAGGGCGTGCAGGGCGGCGGTGCCGGTGGTGGTGTCGACGACCCGGATGAGGTTGTAGCCCTCCCGGAAGCGCTGGTTGAGCCGGTTGCGGTCGCACAGGGCGACGTACCGCCCGTCGGGGGACCAGCTCGGGCGGCCGGGCAGACCGCCCGAGCCGAGCGGGGCGGCGAGGATCCGTTCCCCGCCGTCGGGCAGGTCCCGCACGACCAGGTTGCCGGTCATGTCCAGGCAGGCGAGACGGGTCCCGTCGGGCGAGAGGGCGGGGAAGACCCGGCCGCCGTCGGCGAGCACGGTCTCCTCGCCGGAGTCGAGGTCGCGGCGCCGCACGGTGAACAGTCCGTCGCGGTCGTCGGCGTACAGGAGCCCGGTGCCGTCAGGCGTCCAGACCGGCCCCGACACATAGCGGGTGGGCGGGACCTGGAGGATCTTCCGGGGCCGACGCCCGCCCGAAGTTCCGGCGGTCCACAGGGAGTTGAGGGCGGCGAAGGCGAGGCTGCGGCCGTCGGGCGAGAGGGCGGGCAGGTGCAGAGAGCGCACGCGCCGGACGCCGGTGCCCTCGAAATCGTACGCCTTGCCGCGGTAGCGGGGCCGTTCGACGGGCATGGCGGCCGTGAAGGGGATCTCCTCCCCCGCCGCGGGAGTCTCGGGGTCGACCAGGCGGAACCGGCCGTCCACCGCGAGCAGGAGCCGTTCGCCGTCGGTCCAGCGGGGCGGGGCGGGCAGGACGTCGCCGTCGACGGGGACGGGCGCGCCGTC
>NZ_LJBR01000421.1 GCF_001282115.1 Streptomyces sp. NRRL B-24085
GCCCAGAAGAGACGGGGGCGGGGTGCGGCCACCACGGCTCCGACGGCCCTGGGGACCCCGACGACCCCGGCGGCCCCGGCGGCCCCGGCAGGCGGGACGACCGTGCGGTCGGAGACGCGCGTGCCCGAGCCCTGGCGGGCGGTGAGCCAGCCCTCGGCGACCAGGTCGGCGTAGGCGTCGGCGACGGTGTTGCGGGCGATGCCCAGGTCGGTGGCGAGGGCGCGGGAGGAGGGCAGCCGGGTGCCGGGGGCGAGGCGGCCGGTGCGCACGGCCTCGCGCAGGGCGTCGGTGAGGCCGCGCCGGACACCCCCTCCGGTGGGTTCCAGATGCAGGTCGATGCCGGAAGTGGCCCGCGGTTTCGCCATGGAAGTGGACCATACCCTTGGGCTGCCCGGCTCCTAGGGTCGAGTCATGACCACAGAGGAAACCGTCCGTTACGCCCCCGAGCACACGCCCCGTCTGTCCTGGGCCCAGCACGCCCCCGAGGTCTACAAGGCGATGCTCCGCCTCGACACCGCCGCCCGCCGGGGTGTGGACCCGCGGCTGCTGGAGCTGGTGAAGATCCGCGCCTCGCAGCTCAACCACTGCGCGTTCTGCCTCGACATGCACTCCAAGGACGCCCTCGCGGCCGGTGAGAGCGTGGAGCGGGTCATCCAGCTCGGCGCGTGGGAGGAGTCGAAGCACTTCTACACGGAGAAGGAGGTCGCGGCCCTCGCACTGACCGACGCCGTCACCGTCCTGACCGACGGCTTCGTGCCGGACGAGGTGTACGACCACGCCGCCAAGCACTTCGAGGAGGCCGAACTGGCCCAGTTGATCGCCGCGATCACGGTGATCAACGCGTGGAACCGGTTCGGTGTGACGTGCCGGATGGTCCCGGGCCACTACGAGGCCGGGCAGCACCAGTGAGCCGTACGGACGTCCTCGACCGCGACGTCGGCCGGGCCCTGTCCGCGCTCAGCGCCGCCGCGAAACAGGGGCTCGGCGACCCGGCCCTCGCCGAACTGGTCGTCATCCGCGCCTCGCAGCTCAACCACTGCGCGTTCTGCCTGGACATGCATCTGGCCATCGCCCGCGAGCACGGGGTGAGCGAGAAACAGCTCGACCTGCTCGCCTCCTGGGAGGAGGCCGAGGGCGTCTTCGACGAGCGGGAGCGGGCCGCGCTCGCGCTGACGGAGGCCGTCACCGTTCTCACCGACGGCTTCGTGCCGGACGACGTGCACGCCACCGCCGCCCGGCACTTCGACGAGGTCCGGCTCGCCCATCTCATCGCTCTGGTCGTCGCCATCAACAACTGGAACCGGATGATGGTGACGCGCCGGATCCCGCCGGGGGGTCACCGGTCATGAGCGGTGTGGACGTCTTCCGTGCCCTGCACCGGAACCGGCTGCCGGGCGATCCCCTGGTCCTGCCCGGCCCCTGGGACGCGGTCAGCGCCCGGGTGTGCGAGGAGGCCGGGTTCCCGGCGCTCGCCACGCCCAGCGCGGGGATCGCGGCCGCGCTCGGCCACCAGGACGGGCACACACCGGCCGACGAGATGTTCGCCGCGGTGGCCCGCGTCTGCCGGGCCGTGGACATCCCGGTGTCGGCGGACGTCGAGGGCGGGTACGGCCTCGAATCGAAGGAACTGGTGGAGCGGCTGCTGGAGGCGGGGGCCGTGGGCTGCAACCTGGAGGACTCCGAGAACGGCGCCCTCAACGACCCGCACCGGCACGCCGACCGGCTGGCCGAGGTGCGGCACGCGGCCGGCGACCGGCTCTTCGTCAACGCCCGCGTGGACACGTTCGTCCGCGGCGACGGTGACCCCGAGCAGGCCATCGCGCGGGCCGCGCTGTACGTCGCCGCGGGTGCCGACTGCGTCTATCCGATCGGTGCCCCGGTGGAGGTGCTGCCGTTGCTGCGGTCGGGGATCCAGGGCCCGCTGAACGTGCTCGGGAAGCTGGACGGCGAGGGCCCCTCGCCCACCGCGCTCGGTGAACTCGGGGCCACGCGCGTCACGTTCGGGCCGGGCCTCCAGCGCCGGGCTGCCCTGGCGCTCAAGGACATGGCCGCCGGACTTCGGAACCGGTGATCAGGACAGCCACGCCTTCCACGTGGACTCGTGGCTGTCCACCCACTTCTTCGCCGCCTCCTCGGGCGTCAGCTTCTGGTCGGCGATCATCAGGGAGACCTGGTTCTGGTCCTCGGTCGTCCACTTGAACTTCTTCAGGAAGGCCGCCGCTCTGCCGCCGGACTTGGCGAAGTCCGTGTTGAGGTACTTCTGGAGCGGGGTGTGCGGATAGGCGCAGGCGACCTTCGCCGGGTCCGCGTCGCAGCCCTCCTTGTAGGCGGGCAGCTTCACCTCGGTCATCGGGACCTTCTCGAACAGCCACTGGGGGGCGTACCAGTAGGTCAGGAAGGGCTTCTTCTCCTTGGCGAACTGCCGGATCTGGGTGATCTGCGCGGCCTCCGAGCCGGCGAAGACCACCTGGTAGTCCAGCTTGAGGTTCTTCACCAGGGCCTTGTCGTTGGTGACGTAGGACGGCGAGCCGTCCATCAGCTGGCCCTTGCCTCCGCTCTCCGCGGTGCGCAGTTGCGAGGCGTACTTGTTGAGGTTCTTCCAGTCGGTGACGTCCGGGTGCTGCTTGGCGAAGTACGTCGGGACGTACCAGCCGATGTGTCCGGTCACGCCGAGTCCGCCGCCCGGCGTGATGGTCTTCTTGTCCTTGACGTACCGCTGTTCCTGCTCGGGGTGGCCCCAGTCCTCCAGGATGGCGTCGACGCGGCCCTGGCTGAGGGCGTCCCAGGCGGGCACCTCGTCGACCTGGACGGTGTCGACGCGGTAGCCGAGCTTGTGCTCCAGGAGGTACTGGGCGACGGCCACGTTGGCCTGTGCGCCGACCCAGGACTGCACGGACAGGGTCACCGACCTGGCGCCCTGGGCGTTGGCGAAGGGCGAGGCCTGCTTGGTCATGTCGGCGGCGCCGCAGCCGGTGAGGAGCAGCAGGGCGCCGACGCCCGCGATCGCACGTACACGCATGTCAGGCTCCCTTCCCCGAGCGGCGTTCCGTCGGCTGTGTGACCCGGTCGAGCATCAGGCCGAGGCAGACGATGGCGGCGCCCGCGACCAGGCCGGTGGCGAGGTCGCCCTGGGCCAGGCCGAAGACGGTGTCGTAGCCGAGCGCGCCTCCGCCGACCAGACCGCCGATGACGACGACGGCGAGGACGAGGACCACGCCCTGGTTGACGGCGAGCAGCAGCGCGGGCCGCGCGAGCGGGAGCTGGACCTGCCGCAACTGCTGCCACTTCGTGGCGCCGAGCGAACGGGAGGACTCCATGGCGGCCGGGTCGACCTGGCGCAGGCCCTGGGTGGTGATGCGGACGACGGCGGGCAGCGCGTAGACGACGGCCGCGGCGGCGGCGGGCGCGCGGCCGACGCCGAACAGGGCGACGACCGGGATCAGGTACACGAACTGCGGCATGGTCTGGAAGACGTCCAGGACGGGCCGCAGCAGGCGTTCGACGCGGTCGCTGCGGGCCGCCGCGACGGCGGTCGCGAAGCCGAGGACGAGGGTGACGGCGACGGCCGCCAGGACCTGCGACAGGGTGTCCAGCGCGGGTGTCCACACGCCGAGGACGCCGATCGCGGCCATGGCGAGGACCGCGGTGAGGGCGGTGCGCCAGGTGCCGATCAGCCAGGCGAGGGTGGCGACGACGAGCAGCACGGACCACCAGGGCAGCCCCTGGAGCCCGCTGCGGATGGGGTCGAGGACCCAGGTGGTGAAGTGGCCCGCCCAGTCGGCGGTGCCGCCGACGACGGGGACGCCGGAGTACAGGTGGGCCGTCATCCAGTCGACGGCCCGGTTGACGGGTTCGGCGATGTTCAGGGTCCAGGCGTCGGGCCAGTCGAGGCGGCCCAGCAGCCGTCCGGCGACCGCCACGACGACGGTCCCGGCGAGGGCGTACGCCCATCCCGCGCGCCCGTGTCCCGCGCGTCCCTGTCCAGCACTGTCGTCGCCCGCCGCGCCGGTGACGCGGTCGAGGACGACGGCCAGCAGCACGATGGGGATGCCGGCGGCGAGGGCGGCGCCCACGTCGACGGAGGCCAGCGCCTGGTAGACGCGGTCACCGAGACCGGCGGCCCCGATCACGGAGGCGATGACGGCCATCGACAGGGCCATCATGATCGTCTGGTTGAGGCCCAGCATGAGTTCCTTGCGGGCCAGCGGGATGCGAGCGGTCAGCAGCCGCTGGCGGGCGGTGGTGCCGAGCGACTCGACCGCCTCCAGAACCTCCTTGTCGGCGCCCTGGAGGCCGAGCGCGGTGAGGCGAGCCATGGGCGGAGCGGCGTAGACGACGGTGGCGAGGACGGCGGCGGGCACGCCCATGCCGAAGACCAGGACCACCGGGAGGAGGTAGGCGTAGGCGGGCATGACCTGCATGGTGTCCAGGACCGGGCGCAGGACCTTGTCCATGCGGCGGGAGAGTCCGGCGGCGAGACCCAGCAGGACGCCGACGACGACCGAGGCGAGTACGGCGACGACCATCAGGGCGAGGGTCTGCATGGTGGGGACCCACATGCCGAGCAGTCCGCAGGCGAGGAACGCCGCCGTGGTGCCGAGGGCGAGCCGGACGCCGGCCACGCGCCAGGCCACGAGGGCGCCGAGCGCGGTGACACCGGCCCAGCCGGCGCCGAGCAGGACGAGGTAGACGGCGCGTACGGAGATCACGACCGCGTTGCTGACGTAGCCGAAGCCGTAGAGGAACAGCGGGTGGCTGTCACGGTTGTCGATGATCCAGTCGCTGGCGCTGCCGAGCGGCTTGGTGAGGTCGACGGTGAGGGCGCTGGGCCAACTGCCACTGGCCCACCGGGCGTTGGCGAGGGGGACGAGGATCGCGGCGGCGAGGGCGATGAGCAGGAGCTTGTGGACCGCGCGGTGCTTGAGCAGACCGGTGGGCAGGGCGCGGGGCGTGGACGCGGTGACGGTGGCCATCAGACCGCCTCCTTGCGGAGCTCCGTTCCGGAGGCTCCCCCGGGGAGCTCCGTTCCGGCGACCACACCGAGCAGGCGCTCGTGGTCGACGACGCCGAGGCAGCGTCCGTGCTCCACGACGCACGCCGGCCGGCCGCTGCCGGCGACGACCTTGATGGCGTCGGCGACGACGGCGTCGGGGGCGAGGGCGCCCGGG
>NZ_LJBR01000422.1 GCF_001282115.1 Streptomyces sp. NRRL B-24085
GCGCAGAGCCTGCGTCGCGCGCCCGCCCGGGGACATGACGCAGGCTCCCGTCGCAAGCACAGCCCGCCCTGCCGCTCGCGTTAGGACAGCAAGGACAGCGATGCCCCCCACCACCACCGCCTCATCGGGTCAGCAGCCCGGCAAGTCCGGCAGGAAGAAGGGGCGCAGAGCCCGCCTGATCGTTCTCGTGCTCGTACTGGCCGTCGTCGGCGCGGTCGCCTTCGGCGGGTACTGGACGGTGAGCACCGTCCGCGCGTCCTTCCCGCAGACCAAGGGCTCCATCGAGCTCGAGGGCCTGTCGGGCCCCGTGGACGTCAAGCGCGACGGTTACGGCATCCCGCAGATCTACGCCTCCTCCGACGAGGACCTGTTCATGGCGCAGGGCTACGTCCAGGCGCAGGACCGGTTCTACGAGATGGACGTGCGCCGGCACATGACCTCCGGGCGCCTGTCGGAGATGTTCGGCAAGGGCCAGGTCAAGGACGACGAGTTCCTGCGCACACTGGGCTGGGACCGGGTGGCGAAGAAGGAGTACGACACCAAGCTGTCGGCCGCCACCAAGAAGTACCTCCAGGCCTACGCCAAGGGGGTCAACGCCTACCTCCAGGGCAAGAACGGCAAGGAGATCTCCCTGGAGTACGCGGCGCTCGGCTTCGAGAACGACTACAAGCCCGAGAAGTGGACCCCCGTCGACTCGGTGGCGTGGCTCAAGGCGATGGCCTGGGACCTGCGCGGCAACATGCAGGACGAGATCGACCGCGCCCTGATGACCAGCCGCCTCGGCCCGAAGCAGGTCGCCGACCTCTACCCCGACTACCCGTACAGCCGGAACCAGGCGATCGTCCAGGAGGGCCAGTACGACGAGCTGACCCAGACCTTCCAGCAGAACGGCAGCTCCCAGGACAACGGCCTGTCCGGCACGGGCACGTCGACGGGCGGCGCGGGCGGCACGGGCGGCACGGGCGGCACGGGAACGTCGACGGGCGGCACGGGAACGTCCACGGGCGGCACCGCGACGGGCACCACGGCCTCGACCTCGTCCTCGGCCGCCTCGGCCCTCCAGAGCCAGCTCTCGGGCCTCTACAAGGTCCTGGACGACGTCCCCACGGCCGTGGGCGTCAACGGCCAGGGCATCGGCTCCAACTCCTGGGTCGTCGCGGGCTCGCACACCATCACCGGCAAGCCCCTGCTCGCCAACGACCCGCACCTGTCCGCCTCGCTGCCGTCGGTCTGGTACCAGATGGGCCTGCACTGCCGGACCGTCTCCAGCAAGTGCCAGTACGACGTCTCCGGCTACACCTTCGCGGGCATGCCTGGCGTGGTCATCGGCCACAACGCGAAGATCGCCTGGGGCATGACCAACTCCGGCGTCGACGTCACCGACCTCTACCTGGAGAAGCTCTCCGGCGACGGCTACCTCTACGACGGCAGGACCAAGCCCTTCACCACGCGCGAAGAGACCATCAAGGTCGCCGGCGGCGCGTCCAAGAAGATCGTCGTCCGCGAGACGAACAACGGCCCCCTGCTGTCCGACCGCTACGACGAGCTCGTGAAGGTCGGCAAGAAGGCCACCGTCGACAACGCGGCCCCCGACCGCGGCGACGGCTACGGCGTCGCCCTGCGCTGGACCGCGCTCGACCCCGGCACCACCATGGACGCCGTGTTCGCGATGGACAAGGCGTCGAACTGGAGCGAGTTCCGCGCGGCGGCCGCCCTGTTCGACGTGCCCTCGCAGAACCTCGTCTACGCCGACGCCGAGAACATCGGCTACACGCTGCCCGGCCGCATCCCGATCCGCGCGAAGGGCGCCACCGGCGCCGTTCCGGCCCCGGGCTGGGACCCCAAGTACGCCTGGACCGGCAAGTACATCGAGCAGGACGAACTGCCCTACGAGTACAACCCGGAGCGCGGCTACATCGTCACCGCCAACCAGGCCGTGATCGACAAGGACAAGTACCCCTACACGCTCACCACGGACTGGGGCTACGGCACCCGCAGCCAGCGCATCACCGACCTGATCGAGCAGAAGATCAAGGGCGGCGGCAAGATCTCCACCGACGACATGCGCCAGATGCAGCTCGACAACAGCAGCGAGATCGCCAAGCTGCTCGTGCCGAAGCTGCTGAAGATCGACGTCGACGACAAGGACGTCCGGCAGGCGCAGGAGCTCCTGGAGGGCTGGGACTACACCCAGGACGCCGACTCGGCCGCGGCCGCCTACTTCAACTCCGTCTGGCGCAACATCCTCAAGCTCGCCTTCGGCAACAAGCTGCCCAAGGAGCTGCGGGTCAAGGGCCAGTGCCTGTGGGTCGACCCGGTCAGCACCACGGGGCCCGCGGACGAGACGGAGAAGGTCCGCGAGTGCGGCCAGCGCGACGCCGACCAGGCGCAGCCCGACGGCGGCGACCGCTGGTTCGAGGTCGTGCGCAACCTCATGGACGACCAGAACAGCGACTGGTGGAAGACCCCCAAGGGTGTCGGTGACCGCCCCCCGGCCACCAACCGCGACGAGCTGTTCAAGCGCGCCATGATCGACGCCCGCTGGGAGCTGACCGCCAAGCTCGGCAAGGACATCGACACCTGGAGCTGGGGCCGGCTGCACCGCCTGTTCCTGAAGAACCAGACCCTCGGCCTGGAGGGCCCCGGCTTCGTCCAGTACATGCTCAACCGCGGCCCGTGGAAGCTCAGCGGCGGCGAGGCCACGGTCAACGCGACCGGCTGGAACGCGGCGGGCGGCTACGGCGTGGTCTGGGTACCGTCGATGCGGATGGTGGTCAACCTCGGCGACCTCGACAAGTCGAAGTGGATCAACCTCACCGGCGCCTCCGGGCATGCCTACAGCGCGCACTACACCGACCAGACCGGCAAGTGGGTCAAGGGCGAGCTGCTGGACTGGTCCTTCTCGGACCGGGCCGTCGACAAGAGCACATCCGACACCCTGGTCCTGAAGCCGTAGGGCAGACGAAGGGCCCCTCCACGCGTGCGTGGAGGGGCCCTTTCTCATCCCGGGTCCCGGAAGCGGGTCACGCCGGAGGGCGTGACCACCGCGTGCACGGGCCGGTCGTGCGCCTCCGCCGGGACCTGCGCGACGACCTCGGAGTCGTACAGGAGGACCACCAGCGCCGGTCGTGCCCCCGCGCGCTCCAGACGCGCGAGCACCCGGTCGTACGACCCCCCGCCGCGCCCCAGGCGCATCCCGCGCCCGTCCACCGCGAGGCCGGGCAGCAGCACCACGTCGGCGCCAGTCACGGCGTCCGGGCCCAGGCGTTCGCCGGAGGGTTCGAAGAGGGCCATTTTTCCGCCGTGTTGCACGCGCGCGAGAGAGCCCTCGCCGGTGTAGGCGCCCCAGTCCAGGTCGTTGTCCGGCATGAGCGCCGGGAGCAGGACCCGCACGCCCCGCTCGCGCAGCGCGTCCAGGAGCGTGAGCGTGCCGGGTTCGCTCCCCACCGAGACGTACGCCGCCACCGTGCGCGCACGCGCCAGCTCGGGCAGCTCCAGAGCCCGGCCGGCCAGCGCGGAAGCCGCTTCCCGCACGTCATCGGCCGTCAACCTGTTCCTCACCGCCAGGTACTCTCGTCGCAACATTCGCTTGTCAGGCTCGGCGGGACGTCCGACATGACTCAAACTCTGCACCCGTACCCTTCCAATACGCTCATATAAGAGCTTATTAACCGGAGCCCCAGATTCCAGGCAAAGGCACCGGATAGGGTGCGGACATGACTCAGTCGCACCCTCGGATCAGCAAGGCTGTCATTCCGGCAGCAGGGCTCGGCACCCGCTTCCTGCCAGCAACCAAGGCCACTCCCAAGGAGATGCTGCCGGTGGTCGACAAGCCGGCGATCCAGTACGTGGTCGAGGAGGCCGTCGCCGCGGGTCTCGACGACGTCCTCATGATCACGGGACGCAACAAGCGCCCCCTCGAGGACCACTTCGACCGCAACTACGAGCTGGAGTCCGCCCTCCAGAAGAAGGGCGACGCCGGCCGGCTCGCCAAGGTCCAGGAGTCCAGCGACCTCGCCACCATGCACTACGTCCGCCAGGGCGACCCGCGCGGCCTCGGCCACGCGGTCCTGTGCGCCGCCCCCCACGTGGGCCACGAGCCCTTCGCGGTCCTCCTCGGCGACGACCTGATCGACGCCCGCGACCCCCTGCTCCAGCGCATGATCGAGGTGCAGGAGCAGCACGGCGGCAGCGTCATCGCGCTGATGGAGGTCGCCCCCGAGCAGATCCACCTCTACGGCTGTGCCGTCGTCGAGGAGACCGAGGACAGCGACGTCGTCAGGGTGAGCGGCCTCGTCGAGAAGCCGGATGCCGCCGACGCCCCGTCGAACTACGCGGTCATCGGCCGCTACGTCCTCGACCCGCACATCTTCGACATACTCCGCAAGACCGAGCCGGGCCGGGGCAACGAGATCCAGCTCACCGACGCCCTCCAGCAGCTCGCCCAGGACGAGAAGGTCGGCGGCCCGGTGCACGGCGTCGTCTTCAAGGGCCGCCGCTATGACACCGGGGACCGCGGCGACTATCTGCGTGCCATTGTCAGACTCGCGTGCGAACGTGAAGACCTGGGCCCGGACTTCCGGACCTGGCTTCGCAGTTACGTAGCCGAGGAGATGTAGGCATTTGAGCAGCGTCGCGCCCCGCCCCGCCGACCAGGACCACCTGTGGTCGGTGGACGAACACCTGGAGGACATCCTCGCGACCGTCCGCCCCCTGGAGCCCATCGAGCTGCAACTGCTCGACGCCCAGGGGTGCGTGCTGGTCGAGGACGTCACCGTCCCGGTGTCCCTCCCGCCGTTCGACAACAGCTCCATGGACGGGTACGCGGTGCGGGTCGCGGACGTGGCGGGCGCGAGCGAGGAGTTCCCGGCCGTCCTCGACGTCGTCGGGGACGTGGCCGCGGGCCAGGCCGAGCTGCTGCACGTCGGCCCCGGCCAGGCCGCCCGCATCATGACCGGCGCCCCGCTGCCGCCCGGCGCCGAGACCGTCGTCCCCGTCGAGTGGACCGACGGAGGCCTCGGTGAGGGCCCGGTGACCGGGATGCGCGCCCGCGCTCTCGCCCCCGAGGGCGCCGAGGGACACGTGCACGTGTACCGGTCCGCCGAGGCACGCGCGCACGTGCGCGCCCAGGGCAGCGACGTCCGGGCCGGCGACCGCGCCCTGGAGGCGGGCACCGTCCTCGGCCCGCCGCAGATCGCCCTGCTCGCCGCCATCGGCCGCGGCACCGTACGTGTGCGCCCGCGCCCGCGCGTGGTCGTCATGTCCACCGGCAGCGAACTCGTCCAGCCCGACGAGAGCCTCGGCACCGGCCAGATCTACGACTCCAACAGCTTCGCCCTCACCGCGGCCGCCCGGGACGCCGGCGCCATCGCCTACCGGGTGGGCGCCGTCGCCGACGACGCCGAGACCCTGCGCTCCACCATCGAGGACCAGCTCGTCCGCGCCGACCTCATGGTCACCACGGGCGGTGTGAGCGTCGGGGCGTACGACGTCGTCAAGGAGGCCCTGTCCTCGGTCGGCGACGAGGACGAGCCGGGTGCCGGCGTCGACTTCCGCAAGCTCGCCATGCAGCCCGGCAAGCCCCAGGGCTTCGGCTCCATCGGCCCCGACCACACCCCGCTGCTCGCCCTGCCCGGCAACCCGGTGTCGTCGTACGTCTCCTTCGAACTGTTCGTCCGCCCGGCGATCCGCACCCTCATGGGCCTCGACGACGTCCACCGGCCGCGCACCCGGGCCACCCTGACCGCGAGCAAGGCGCTGAGCTCCCCCAAGGGCCGCCGGCAGTTCCTGCGCGGCACCTACGCCGACGGGTCCGTGAGCCCGGTCGGCGGCGCCGGGTCCCATCTCGTGGCCGCCCTCGCGCAGGCCGACGCGCTGATCGTCGTACCGGAGGACGTGGAGACCGTCGAGCCAGGCACCGAGGTCGAAGTGGTCCTGCTCGGCTGAGCACCCCAGGTTGGCGGTACCGTGTCGCGCACAACAGGCCGGACCGGGAGCGCCGCACAACCATGAGTACGCAGGACCGACTGACGCACATCGACGAGGCGGGAGCCGCCCGCATGGTCGACGTCTCCGGCAAGGACGTCACCGCACGCACCGCGCGCGCGAGCGGGCGCGTCCTCGTCTCGCCCCGGGTGATCGAGCTGCTGCGCGGCGAGGGCGTCCCCAAGGGCGACGCCCTGGCCACCGCGCGGATCGCGGGCATCATGGGCGCCAAACGCACCCCGGACCTCATCCCACTGTGCCACCCCTTGTCGGTGTCGGGTGTGAAACTGGATCTGTCGGTCGCGGACGACGCCGTGGAGATCCTCGCCACCGTGAAGACCACGGACCGCACGGGTGTCGAGATGGAGGCCCTCACCGCGGTCTCCGTCGCCGCGCTCACCGTGATCGACATGGTCAAGGCGGTCGACAAGGGAGCGGTCATCACGGACGTGCGGGTGGAGGAGAAGACGGGCGGCAAGTCGGGCGACTGGAGCCGGGCATGACATACCGGGCTCTCGTCGTCACCGCCTCCAACCGGGCCGCCGCCGGGGTCTACGAGGACAAGGGCGGCCCGCTGGTCGCCGACGGCCTGAAGCGCTTCGGCTTCGCGGTCGAGGGGCCGCAGGTCGTCCCCGACGGCGCTCCCGTGGAAGCCGCCCTGCGCGCGGGCGTGGAGGCGGCCTACGACGTGATCGTCACCACCGGCGGCACCGGCATCTCGCCCACCGACCGCACCCCCGAGGCCACCCGCGCGGTGATCGACCACGAGGTGCCGGGCATCGCGGAGGCCATCCGGGCGTTCGGACGGGACAAGGTGGCGACCGCCGCGCTCTCCCGGGGCCTGGCCGGGGTGGCGGGACGCACACTGATCGTCAACCTGCCGGGTTCCAGTGGCGGGGTCAAGGACGGACTGGCGGTCCTGGAGCCCCTGTTGGTCCACGCCGTCGACCAGATCCGCGGCGGCGACCATCCCAGACCCCGTGCCGGCAGTGGGGGTGCGAGCTGAACAGCCCGTCATGGCCCGTAGTACTGGCGGACGGCGATGTCGTCCTGAGGCCGATAAAGATGCGCGACCAGCGGGTCTGGCGCGAGGTCAACCGGCGCAACCGGGACTGGCTGCGCCCCTGGGAGGCGACCATTCCGCCGCCCACCCCCAGCGGCCCGATCGCGCACCGGCCGACCTACCGTCAGATGGTCCGGCACCTGAGGTCCGAGGCGAACGCCGGGCGGATGCTGCCGTTCGTCATCGAGTACCGGGGCCAGTTGGTCGGGCAGTTGACGGTCGCCGGGATCACCTGGGGCTCGATGTGCTCGGGGCACGTCGGTTACTGGGTGGACCAGTCGGTGGCCGGGCGCGGCGTGATGCCGACCGCCGTGGCACTTGTCGTGGACCACTGTTTCCGCACGGTCGGTCTGCACCGCATCGAGGTCTGCATTCGCCCCGAGAACGTGCCGAGCCGACGGGTCGTGGAGAAACTCGGATTCCGCGAGGAGGGTCTGCGGCCGCGCTATCTCCACATCGACGGCGCCTGGCGGGACCATCTCGTGTTCGCGCTCACCGCGGAAGAGGTACCCGACGGGTTGCTCCGGCGCTGGCAGCGGGCACGCTCCCGCAGTACGCCCCACGACAATCCCGCATAGGCGTTCGCCGGACCCGGAAATTGAATAAGTGTTCGAAAATGATCGGTGCATGACCGTCTCGGGGCATTGAATTCGCGACTGAGGCGGCCTGCTGATCGGATCGGTCACAAAAAAAGCTCGAAATATCAGCCAGATCGTGCGACACACCGGCGCAATTGGCAGATGGCCTCACGCAAACCCCTCTACCGTGTGAGGCGTGAGCAGCAGCGGCCTCATCTACGCAGTCATTGTCGGGGCCTGGGCCGCCTACTTGGTGCCGATGTGGCTCCGTAGGCAGGACGAGCTGAACGAGGCCCGTCCGACGGAACGCTTCAGCACCGCCATCCGGTTGCTGTCCGGACGGGCGGGCATGGAGCGTCGGTACGCCAGGGACCTGCGCGCGCGCTCCGCCGACGAGGGGGAGCACGACGCCGACGAACCGGATGTCGTCACCGAGTCGGTGGACGTCCGGGCCTTCGCCATGCCTCCGACCCGTCCGCAGACCCAGGCGACGGTCCAGCCGTCGGCATCCGAGCGCCGGGAGGCGACGCGCGAACCCGCGCGGGAAGCCGAGCGGGAAACAGGACACGGCGACCCGGCACGCGCGAAAACGAACGCCCCCGCGCCCGAACCCGGTGGCGCACCGACGCGGAAGCAGACGCCCGCGTCCGCCGCCCGGCGCACGGCCGCCGCGGAAGCCGCCGCAGCACGCGCCCGGCGCACCAAGGTGCTCGCACGCCGACGGCGTACGACGGTGCTGCTCTTCCTGGCCTTCACCCTCGGCGCGATCGTCGCCGCCGTCGGAGGACTCGCCTTCCTGTGGGCGCCCGGCGTCCCCGCGGTGATGCTCAGCGCGTACATCGCCTACCTGCGCTCCCAGGAACGCCGCCGGTTCGCCTACCAGATGGACCGGCGCCGGGCCGAGGCCGCCGCCCAGCACCTGCGGGAGCGGGCCCGCCAACCGCGTCGGCGCACCGCCGTGAGCACCGGCGCGGACACCGACGAACCGGACGAGGGACCAGGCACCGAGACCGACCCCGGGCTCTCCGCACTCGCCGCCGACCGGCGCGCCCTCGTCGAGCAGACCGACCACGCCGAGTGGGTCGACCAGCAGCGCGAGCGGCAGCGCAGGCCGGGCCACGGGGAAAGCTGGGACCCCGTGCCGGTGCCGTTGCCCACCTACGTGACCGCGCCGGTCGCCCCGCGGGCCACCGCGGACGTGGACCTCGGCGCCCCGGACGCCTGGAGCTCGGCCCGGTCCAGTGCCGTGACCCCCGAGCAGGCCGGCCAGGACGCGGCGCCCGTCGCGGACGGGGGAGCGGAGGACGGGTCCGCCGACGAGGACGACAGGCCCTCGGCGGACGGTCGCACCGACGCCCGCCGCGCCGCCTCCGCCCGCCGGGCACGCGAACGCGGCCGCACCCCGCTCTTCGACCAGTACGAGGAAGGCGACCGGCCGCGCGCGGCCAACGAGTGAGCCCGAGCCCCGGAACCGCCGCGCCCTGACCAGCCCGGAACGGATTTCCAAGCACCCGGATGGGGATGCTAGAGTTTCACTCGTTGCAAGGGCCTGTGGCGCAGTCCGGTAGCGCACCTCGTTCGCATCGAGGGGGCCAGGGGTTCAAATCCCCTCAGGTCCACGCATCATGAAGACCCGCTCCTGATTCAGGAGCGGGTCTTCTGTCATGTGGACGGCCCTCTCACAGCGCTTTCGCGAAGCAGCGGCTGTCCTCGTAGTGGCGGTAGTAGCCGAACTTCACGCAGGGCTCGTAGCCGCTCGACGTGTACAGGGCGATGGCCTCCGGCTGCTTGGTGCCGGTCTCCAGGACCATGCGGGTGCGGCCGGCCGCGCGGGCGTGGTCCTCCAGGGCGGTGAGGATGCGGCGGGCCAGACCCCGGCCGCGGGCCGGCTGGACGACGTACATGCGCTTGAGCTCGGCGTCGCCGTCCAGGTTGCCCTCGCCGTTCGCGTCCTGGGCGCGCCAGCCGCCCGTGGCCACAGGGGCGTCCGTCTCGTCGTACGCGATCAGGTAGACGCCGTTCGGCGGCTCGAAGTCCTCAGGGGCCAGGACCGTGGCGTCGCCGCCGTCGCCGTAGCGGACGTGGTACTCGGCCTGTACCTCGTCGTTCAGCTTCACGGCGTCCGGGTGGTCGAAGGAGACCTGGCGTATGTGCATGTGCTTCCCCACAAAATGATCAAGTCCGCAAAAGGGTCTGGTCCAGTGTGCCGGTATCGTTCCCGGGTGCTCACTGTGACCTCCGCCAATGTGAACGGACTGCGCGCCGCCGCGAAGAAGGGCTTCGTGGAATGGCTCGCGGAGACCTCCGCCGACGTGCTCTGCCTCCAGGAGGTGCGCGCCGAGCCGGAGCAGCTGCCCGAGAGCGTCCGTGCCCCCGAGGGCTGGCACGTGGTGCACGCGCCGGCCGCCGCCAAGGGCCGCGCCGGTGTCTCCCTCTACACCCGGCGCGAGCCCGACCGGGTCCGGATCGGCTTCGGCTCGGCCGAGTTCGACGGCAGCGGGCGCTATGTCGAGGCCGACCTGCCCGGCGTCACCGTCGCCTCCCTCTACCTGCCCTCCGGCGAGGTCGGCACCGAGCGGCAGGACGAGAAGGTCCGCTTCATGGACGAGTTCCTCGTCCACCTGAAGGGACTGCGCGAGCGTGCCGCCGCTGACGGCCGCGAAGTCGTCGTCTGCGGCGACTGGAACATCGCCCACCAGCCGGCCGACCTCAAGAACTGGCGCGCCAACCAGAAGAGCTCCGGCTTCCTGCCGGAGGAGCGGGCCTGGCTGAGCCGGGTGTTCGACGAGTCCGACGGGGGGTACGTCGACGTCGTACGGTCCCTGCATCCGGACGTGGCGGGCCCGTACTCGTGGTGGTCTTACCGGGGGCGGGCGTTCGACACGGACACGGGTTGGAGGATCGATCTCGCGGTTGCGACGCCAGGCCTTGCGGTCAGGGCGGTGAAGGGGTTTGTGGAGCGGGCCGCCAGCCATGAGGAGCGGTGGTCGGATCATGCTCCCGTGACGGTCGTCTTCGACATGTGATGTGGGCTGGGGGTGCGTGAGCGTCTCACGCACCCCCACGCGTGTATCGGATGGACAAGATCAGGGGCGTGTCCTGCTGGTGAAGGTCAAGCGAGAGGTGTCCGGGCCCGCCAGACGCTCCCGTCCGCCGCCCGACCGCCCTTTGGTGACAGTGACACGAACTCCGGCCTCGA
The DNA here is from genome assembly GCF_001282115.1 of Streptomyces sp. NRRL B-24085. GTDB lineage: Bacteria > Actinomycetota > Actinomycetes > Streptomycetales > Streptomycetaceae > Streptomyces. The sequence continues at coordinate 10,826 of NZ_LJBR01000422.1, forward strand.
GGAGTTGCCGCCGTGTTACCTCGCCGTCCACGTTGAACGCCTCGCGGTAGCGGCTGACGGTGTACTCGTCCAGCCAGTCGGCGCGGATCGCCGCGGGGGCGGGACAGGTCGTGCCCCGGGCAGCGGCGCGGCAGCCGTAGTCGCCGTAGCTGTAGGCCTTCCGCGCGGCGAAGTACATGCGGCCGTCACAGCCCGCGCAGTGCGCCACGCCGATCAGCAGCGAAGTCTCGCGGCACTTGGGGTGGACGCCGTTCGAGCGGGTGCTGAGAACCTTCTGGAGGGCGTTGAACTCTTCTTCGGTCATCAGCGGCGGACCGATCAGCACGGGCGAGCCGTCTGCGTCACGTACCGACTCTCCTTTGTGCACCCGGTGGCCCATCAGCGCTGGAGTGCGGAGGATCTTGCAGAGGCTCCCCGCTGTCCAGCGGAATCGCTCGAATTCGCGTCCGTGGCGCCGCCCGCCTGTGGGACGCCCCTGAAGTTGGGCGTGTCGGTCGCGCGGCACCAGAACGCCGGCACTTTCGAGCTTGTGAGCGATGGCGACCAGGGACAGTCCGGAATGCACGTCGTCGACAATCGCGCGGACGACGGAGACCGTCTCGTGGTCAGGTGCAAGACACCAGCCCGTGCCGGAGGGGTGAGGGGCCTTCCGGTATCCGAACGGCACAAGGCCACCGCCGTACCGGCCCGTTGCGCGCAGCACGGCATGGGCGCCGGTGAGGCGGGCAGAGAGTGCTCGAGACTCCTGTTCGGCAGCGTACGCCAGGTCCATGCAGCGGCGAACGGCGTCACCATGTGCCTGCGATGTCACCACCAGCGGCTGACGCTCTTCAGGCATCCCGAAGACGAGTGTGGTCGCATGCTGCTGACCCCATTCGATCAACTCGGACATGTGGGCGACGGAGCGTACGGCGCGGTCCACATGTGACCACACGATGGCGTCGTACCCGTCAGGGCGCCGCATCCAGAGGGACAGGGAAGGCCTCTCGAACGGTGATGTCTTGCGTGCGGAGACCCCCAGATCCGCGGCCTCGGCGATCAAGGTGAAGCCCAACTGCTCGGTGCGCTGCTGGATGCAGGCGCGCTGCCTACCCGGTGAGGTGGTTGCTTTGGTCACGTTGCTGAGACGCACGGCGCCCAGAGCTCGCGGGTGGTCGGCGCGAGTAGAAGCCGGTTGTGATGGCTGAGGGCTACGCTGGGGCATGTCGGCGCTCCTGGAGAGTGTCGGCCGTACCCCGGGGCTGGTCGCACAGTCGCCGGGGCCTTTTCGATCTCACTCTCGGAGTGCGAACCGGGTTTCGTCTCCTGTAGATCGCAAAGTGCTCCGAACGAGTGAACTCGCCAGGTTCTAGTCCCGCTTCCGCAACCGTCGGTCCAACGCCAGGGAGAGTTCCGCCTCCACCACGCTGCGGGCCAGGGGGCGCAGGCGGTGGAGGTCGGGTTCGGCGGCGTGGCGCAGGACCAGGTCGGCGAACATCTCCGCGAGGTCGTCCACGTGTTCGCGGACGCGTGCGCCGGCCGCCAGGACCTCGGCCAGGGGGATGCCCTCGCGGACCAGTTCGGAGGAGACGTCCAGGAGGCGGCGGCTGATGTGGACGATCTCGTCGCCGTCGGTGCCGAGGTAGCCGAGGTCGAGGGCGGCCGCGAGGTTCTCCGCGGTGACCTCGCCCTCGAAGCGGGCCGCGAGTTCCTCGGGGGTGAGGCGGACCGGTTCTTCCTCCGTCGGTGTGACACCCAGGACGTCGGCGACGTCGCGGCCGTGGTCGAGGGCCTCGGCCAGTTCCGCGATGCCGGTGAGGGTGTGGCCGCGCTCCAGGAGGGCGGCGATCGTGCGCAGGCGGGCCAGGTGGTGGTCGTCGTACCAGGCGATGCGGCCCTCGCGGCGCGGGGGCGGGATGAGTTTGCGTTCGCGGTAGAAGCGCAGGGTGCGCACTGTGATGCCGGCCAGTCGGGCCAGTTCCTCCATGCGGTACTCGCGCTTGTCCGTCACGACCGCAGCCTATGTTGTACCGCCGGTAACTTTCCTTCTTCCGCCCCCTACCCATCGGTACGGAGCTGTTCTACATTCCCATTGCGCCAGTGTTCACTGGCAGAGTCGGGCAGGGAAGGCATCGGCATGGCCGAACACGAGCATGTGCGGGTGGCGGTGGTCGGGTCCGGGTTCGGGGGACTGGGGGCCGCCGTACGGCTGCGGCGCGAGGGAGTCACCGACTTCGTCGTGCTGGAGCGGGCCGACAGCGTGGGTGGTACGTGGCGGGACAACAGCTATCCGGGGTGTGCCTGTGACGTGCCGTCCCATCTGTACTCGTTCTCCTTCGCACCCCACCCCGACTGGCCCCGCACCTTCTCGGGGCAGGAGCACATCCGCGCCTACCTGGAGCATGTGACGGACGTCTTCCGGCTCCGCCCGCACATCCGCCTCAACTCCGAGGTCAAGCGGATGACCTGGGACGGCGAGAAGCTGCGGTGGGACATCGAGACCGCCAGTGGCAGGCTGTCCGCCGACCTCGTCGTCTCCGCCACCGGGCCGCTCTCCGATCCGAAGATCCCCGACATCCCGGGGCTGGAGTCCTTCCCGGGCAAGGTCTTCCACTCCGCCCGCTGGGACCACGACTACGACCTGCGCGGCAAGCGGGTCGCCATGGTGGGGACGGGAGCCTCGGCCATCCAGATCGTCCCGGCCATCCAGCCGCTGGCGCGGAAGGTCACGCTGTTCCAGCGCACCCCGCCCTGGGTGATGCCCCGCATGGACCGGGCGATCAGCGGCGCCGAGCGCTGGCTGCACCGGCGGCTCCCCTTCACCACCCAGGTCCGGCGCGGACTGCTGTGGGGCATCAGGGAGTTGCAGGTCCAGGCGTTCACCAAGCACCCCAACGAACTCGGTGCCGTGGAGCAGTTGGCCAAGCGGAACATGGCCCGGGCCATCAAGGACCCGGCGCTGCGCGCCAAGCTCACCCCCGACTACCGCATCGGCTGCAAGCGGATCCTGCTGAGCAGCACGTACTACCCGGCGCTCGCCCAGCCCAACGTGGACGTGGTCGCGAGCGGGCTCAGCCGCGTCGAGGGGTCGACGCTCGTCGCCGCCGACGGCACCGAGGCGCACGTCGACGCGATCGTGTTCGGTACCGGCTTCCACGTCACCGACATGCCGATCGCCGACCGGGTCGTCGGCGCGGACGGGCGGACGCTCGCCGAGGCGTGGAAGGGCGGGATGGAGGCGCTGCGGGGTGCCTCCGCCGCCGGGTTCCCCAATTGGATGACCATCATCGGGCCCAACACGGGGCTCGGGAACTCCTCGATGATCCTGATGATCGAGTCCCAGCTGAACTACCTGGCCGACTACGTACGGCAGCTCGACGTGCTCGGGGGGCGCGTGGCCCTCGACGCCCGCCCCTCCGCCGTGCGGGCCTGGAACCACCGGGTGCAGGAGCGCATGAAGCGCACGGTGTGGAACACCGGTGGCTGCACGAGCTGGTACCTGGACGCGAACGGCCGCAACACCACGGTCTGGCCCGGTACGACGACCGAGTTCCGGCGGGCGACCCGGCGGGTGGACCTCGCCGAGTACGAGGTGCTGCGGCCCGTCGGGCAGGGCGGCCGCGGCGCGGTCGGGAGCGAGAGCGCGGAGGCCGCCGTATGAGCCGCACGGCACATGTCGTCTCCGGGCCGTACGCCCCGCCCGCCCCGGCGCGCGAGCTCACCGTGTTCTCCGCCGACGGCGCCCGCCTGCACGTGGAGGTGCACGGCCCCGAGGGCGCGCCGTCGGTCGTGCTCGCCCACGGCTGGACCTGCTCGACCGCCTTCTGGGCCGCGCAGATCCGTGAACTCGCCGTGGACCACCGGGTCGTCGCCTACGACCAGCGCGGCCACGGACGCAGTCCGGCGAGCCCGTCGTGCAGTGCGGAAGGACTCGCCGACGACCTCGAAGCCGTGCTGGAGGCGACCCTCGCCCCCGGTGAGAAGGCGGTGATCGTCGGTCACTCCATGGGCGGGATGACGGTGATGGCGGCGGCGGAACGCCCCGGGTTCCGGGGGCACGCGGCGGCCGTCCTGCTGTGCAGCACCGGGTCGTCGGGGCTGGTCGCCCAGTCCACGGTCGTACCGATCCGGGCCGGGCGGCTGCGTACCTGGCTGACCCGGCACGTCCTCGGGGCGCGGGCGCCGCTCGGGCCGGTCACGCCGCTCGCCCTGAGGATCCTCAAGTACGGGACGATGGGCCCGGGTTCGGCCCCGCACATGGTGGAGGCCTGCGCCCGGATCGTGCACGCCTGTCCGCGCAAGGTGCGGTACGCCTGGTCGCAGGTCCTCGATCTGCTCGACCTGGACCACGGGGTACGGCAGCTCACCGTGCCCACGGCCGTCGTGGTGGGGACGGCCGACCGGCTCACCCCGCCCGTGCACGCACACCGGTTGGCCGCCGCGCTGCCCCAGTGCCTCGGGGTCATCGAACTGCCCGGTGTCGGCCACATGACACCCATCGAGGCTCCCGAGCCGGTCAACGCGCGGATCCGGGAACTCGTCACCACGTACGTCCAGGTCAAGGAGGGCGCATGAGCAGGGTCGGACTCGAAGGACAGGTCGCGGTCGTCACGGGGGCGGCACGTGGCGTGGGCGAGCTGCTCGCCCGCAAGCTGTCGGCGCGCGGGGCGAAGGTGGCGCTGGTCGGCCTCGAACCGGACGCGCTCAAGCAGCTCTCCGAGCGGCTGCACGGCGACAGCGACCACTGGTACGCCGACGTGACCGACCACGAGGCGATGGCCCGGGTGGCGGCGGAGGTGAAGGAGCGGTTCGGGAAGGTCGACATCGTGGTCGCCAACGCCGGGGTGGCCACCGGCGGGCCCTTCGTCGACTCCGACCCGGAGGCGTGGCGGCGGGTGATCGAGGTCAACCTGATCGGGTCGGCCGTCACCGCGCGGGCCTTCCTGCCGGTGCTGATGGAGAGCCGTGGCTATCTGCTCCAGATCGCCTCCCTGGCCGCGGTCACCCCGGCGCCGATGATGACGGCGTACTGCGCGTCCAAGTCCGGTGTGGAGGCGTTCGCGCACAGTCTGCGGGCCGAGGTCGGGCACAAGGGCGTGCGGGTCGGGGTCGGTTACCTGTCGTGGACCGACACCGACATGGTGCGCGGGGCCGACCAGGACGACGTCATGCGGGAGCTCAGGCAGCGGCTGCCGTGGCCGGCCAACAAGACCTATCCGCTGGGGCCGGCCGTCGAGCGGATCGTGGCCGGGATCCAGCGGCGGTCGAGCCATGTGTACGGCCAGGGCTGGCTGCGCGGGATGCAGGGGATGCGCGGGTATCTGCCGGGGCTCATCGGGACCGTCGGGCAGCGGGAGATGCGGCGGTTCGGGCAGCGGCTGGAAGGCATGAAAGTGGGGCTCGTCGGTGCAGGTGGGGCGGCGGACGAGGAGGCGCGCGCTACGCACCGTAACTGATCGAAATGCGTTCTTTGTCCGGCCGTGTGAATCTGGTCGAGGCCCCGGCCAGGGGCTCTTCCCCTCACCCCCACGGGAGTGAACCCACATGGGTATGAAGGACCAGTTCCAGGACAAGACCGAGCAGTGGCAGCAGCAGGCCAAGCAGAAGGCCCAGGAGGGCCGGGAGCAGGCCCAGCGCGGTCGCCGCGGCGAGCAGGACGAGCGCATGCGGGACGAGGAGTCCGAGCGGCTCCGCCGCGAGGAGCAGGAGCGGCTGGACCCCGACTACGACATGTAGTCACTGCTTGAAGTGCAGGGTGCCCTCTGGTTGTTGGAGGGCACCCTGCGCGTTTCGGGGTGCGTCGTCGGGTGCGGCCCGGTGGGGCTTCTCGCGCAGTTCCCCGCGCCCCTCAAGATCTCGACCGCGCCCCCTTCTCAGGATCCTGGCGGCAACTTGGGCCTCGACCGGTCGGGTACGTTCCGGTAATCCGGGGGCGTGGCCGGCGGGTTCGTCTCCAGCAGGCTCAGCGCCAGCGTCACCGCGTCGTCGAGTTGGGCGTGCCGGCCCTCCGCCCAGTCCAGGGGGGTGCGCAGGATCTCCAGGTCGGGGGTGACGCCCTGGTTCTCGATCGACCAGCCGTACGCGTCGAACCAGGCCGCGTTCATCGGGACCGTGATCACCGTGCCGTCGCCGAGCTGGTGGCGCCCGGTCATGCCGACTACTCCGCCCCAGGTGCGCTGGCCCACCACCGGCCCCAGCTGGAGGAGTTTGAAGGCCGCCGTGATCATGTCGCCGTCCGAGGAGGTCGCCTCGTCGGCGAGCGCGACGACCGGTCCGCGCGGGGCGTTGGAGGCGTACGACACCGGCTGGGCGTTCCTCGTCAGGTCCCAGCCGAGGATCGTGCGGGTCAGCTTCTCCACCACCAGCTCGCTGATGTGGCCGCCCGCGTTGCCGCGCACGTCGACGATGAGGGCGGGCCGGGAGACCTCCATGCGCAGGTCCCGGTTGAACTGGGCCCAGCCCGAGCCGCCCATGTCGGGGATGTGCAGATAGCCGCAGCGTCCGCCGCTCAACTCCCGTACGACAGCCCGGCGTTTGGCCACCCAGTCCTGGTAGCGCAGGGGGCGCTCGTCGAGGAGGGGGACCACCGCGACCCGGCGGGCCCGGCCCTCGCCGTCGGCCGGGGTGAAGGTCAGCTCCACCGTCGTACCGCCCGCCGCCGCGAGCAGGGGGTACGGGCCCGCGACCGGGTCGACCGGGCGGCCGTCGACGTGGGTGAGGACCGCGCCCTCGCGGATGCCGGTGCCGGCCAGCGGGGAGCGGGCCTTGGAGTCCGAGGAGTCGCCGGGCAGGATCCGCCGGACCGTCCAACCCCCGTCCCGGAGAACGAAGTTGGCGCCCAGCAGGCCCTGGCGGCGCTGGTAGTGCGGGGGGCCCTCGTTGCGGCGGGCGGCGGTGACGTAGGCGTGGGAGGTGCCCAGTTCGCCGAGGACCTCGCGCAGCAGGTCGGCGAACTCGTCGGGGGAGGCGACGCGTTCGAGCAGCGGGCGGTACTGGTCGAGCACCGCGTCCCAGTCGATGCCGCACATCCCCGGGTCCCAGAAGTACGACCGGATCAGCCGGCCCGCCTCCTCGTACGACTGGCGCCACTCGGCTGCCGGGTCGACCTCGTGGAGGATGCGGCGCAGATCGATCCAGACGGTCGAGTCGCTGTCGCCGGACTCGGTGGCGGGGGTGGCGCGCAGGTCGCCCTCGTCCACCACGACCAGCCGGGAGCCGTCGCCGCTGACCGCGAACCAGTCCAGGTGCTCGACCAGTTCGGACTTCTTCGCCTTGCCGATGGCGAAGTGTTCGAGGGTGGGGCGCTCGGAGGTGTCGTCCGGGTTGACGAAGGTCTCGCCGAGGGCGCCCGAGATCGGCCAGCGCAGCCAGACCAGGCCGCCGCCCGCGACCGGATGCAGTGCCGAGTACTTGGAGGCGGGGACCGGGAAGGGCGTCACCCGGCTCTCCAGCCCTTCCAGTTCGACGGTCACCGCGCCGCCGTCGCCGCTCTCGCCGCTCTGGTCCTCGACCGGGTCCAGGCCGCCGGCGGCC
>NZ_LJBR01000423.1 GCF_001282115.1 Streptomyces sp. NRRL B-24085
CCCTCCGCGTCCCCCTCCGCCACCGCCCGGACCAGGGCCCCGTGGGCCGAATCCGCGGTGTTGGGGTCGTCCTCGCGCAGCCCGGTCAGGGCCAGCAGCTCGACCAGGCCCTCGCGCAGGACCGGGGTGAACTCCCGGAACAGGTCGGCGAGCACGGGGTTGTGCGCGGCCGCGACCACCGCCGCGTGGAAGGTGATGTCCGCGTCGACGAAGGCCGCGTCGGAGGACGCGGAAGCGGCCCGCCGGCCCTCCAGCGCGCGTTCCATGGCCGTCACGTCCTCGGGGGTGCGGCGGCGCGCGGCCAGGCGGGCCGCGTGGACCTCCACCGCCATGCGGACTTCGTAGACGTCCGTGACCGCGGCCCGGCGCAGCCGGGTGGGCCAGTCCTCGACCGCCTCCGTCGCGGTCACGAAGACCCCCGCGCCCTGTCGCGCCCGCACCAGCCCCGCCCCGGCCAGCGCCCGCAGCGCCTCGCGGACCGTGGAACGGCCCACACCGAGCTCCCTCGCGAGCGTCGTCTCGCCGGGCAGCCTCGCGCCGACGGGCCAGTGCCCGGCGGCGATCTGCTCGCGCAGCCGCTCGGCGGCCTGCTCGACCAGGGGGCTGGGGCGGACGGGGCCTAGCGGCATCTGTGGTTCACCAACTCGTGCGAGGGGCAGGGACGGTACTCGTGCATTCTCACTTGTCTGAGGACCTGAGGAGTGGCTAGCCTACCGGCATGACGCTCAGCGGTCTCCTTCTTCTCGGCTGCCGCGGCGGGGCCTGACGCGACCGGCACCCCGCCGCGGGACGCCGTGCTGCCGGTCCTCCCCCAGACCGAGCAGAAGGAACAGCGTGACCACCGTCTGGAACCCGCAGCGGCCGAGCCCCATGCCCTTCCACCGCTACCGCCCCTTCCAGGACCGCGTGACCGTGCCGGTCACCGACCGGGACTGGCCCCGTGCCCGCATCGAGCACGCCCCCCTCTGGGTCCCCGTCGACCTGCGCGACGGCAACCAGGCCCTCGCCGAGCCGATGGACACCGCCCGCAAGAGCCGCTTCTTCGACCTGCTGGTGCGCACCGGGTTCAAGGAGATCGAGGTCGGCTACCCCTCGGCGAGCCGCGCCGACTTCGACTTCGTACGGCACCTGGTGGCGGGCGGCGCCGTCCCCGACGACGTCACCCCCGTCGTCTTCGCCCCGGCCCGCACCGACCTGATCGACCGGACCTTCGAGGCGGTCGCCGGTCTGCCGCGTGCCGTCGTCCACCTGTACATCGCGACCTCACCGGTGTGGCGGGACGTCGTCCTCGGCCGGGACCGCGAGCAGGTGTGGCGGACCGTGCGGGAGGCGGCGACGCACATGGCACGGCGGGCCGAGGCCCTGCACGGCACGGCCGTCCGTTTCCAGTTCTCCCCCGAGACCTTCAACCTCACCGAGCCGGACTTCGTCCTGGAGCTGTGCGACGGGCTGACGGAGCTGTGGGACGCGAGCCCGGACCGGCCGGTCACCCACAACCTCCCCGCGACCGTCGAGATCGCCACCCCGAACGTCTACGCCGACCAGATCGAGTACGTCCACCGCCACCTGGCCCGGCGGGACTCCGTGATCCTCTCCGTCCACCCGCACAACGACCGCGGCACCGGCGTCGCCTGCGCCGAACTCGCCCTGCTGGCCGGCGCCCAGCGGGTGGAGGGCTGCCTGTTCGGCAACGGCGAGCGCACCGGCAACGTCGACCTGGTGACCCTCGCGCTGAACCTGTACGCGCAAGGGGTCGACCCCATGGTCGACCTCGGTGACATCGACGCCGTCCGCGAGACGGTCGAGCACTGCAACCGGCTGCCGGTGCACCCCCGCCACCCGTACGCGGGCGAGCTCGTCCACACCGCGTTCTCCGGCACCCACCAGGACGCCATCAGCAAGGGCCTCGCCCACCGGGACGAGCACCCGGACGAGCCCTGGCAGGTCCCCTACCTGCCGATCGACCCGGCCGACCTCGGGCGGTCGTACGAGGCGGTCATCCGGGTCAACTCCCAGTCGGGCAAGGGCGGGGCGGCCTGGCTGCTGCGCACCCACCACGGCCTCGACCTGCCGCCCCGCATGCGCCCCGACTTCGCCCGGGCCGTGCAGGAGGCCACCGACACGAGCGGCCGGGAGATGAGCCCGAAGGAGCTGTACGAGCTGTTCCGGGCCCGCTACCTCACGGAGGGCGAGGTCAGGCTGCACGACGGGACGGCGTACGAGGAGGCACCCGGCGTCCACCGCTTCGTCGGCACGCTGGAGTGCGACGACCGCGTCGGCGACCACGAGGGCACGGGCGGCAGCGCGCTCTCCGCCTTCGTGGACGCGCTCGCCGGTGCCGGGTACGCCGTCGAGGTCGTCGACTTCACCGAGGACGGCACGGCGGCCTACGCCGAGTGCCGTGTAGACGGCCGTACGACCGCCTGGGGCGCCGGCGTGGGCCCGGCCGCCGCCGTCCGGGCCGTGCTGTCCGCGACGAACCGGGCGCTGCGGTGAGCGAGGTCCTGCGCGCCGAGGACGTGTGGATCGTCCGGGACGGGAAGCCGATCCTCCAGGAGGTCTCCCTGACCGTCCGGGCGGGCGAGCACTGGGCCCTCCTGGGCGCCAACGGGGCGGGCAAGTCCACCCTGCTCGGTCTGCTGGGCGCCCTGGTGCACCCCACTCGGGGCACGGTCGAGGTGCTGGGCCGCCGGCTCGGCCGGGTCGACCTGCGGGAGCTGCGCGCCCACGTCGGCCACGTCGACCCGCGCCATCCGCTCACCGCGCCGCTGCGGGTCCGGGACGTCGTCCTGACCGGGCTGACCAACTCCGTGGCCCCGCTCCCCCGTTGGCGGCCCACGCCGGAGCAGCGGGACCGGGCCGACCGGCTCGTCGGCACCCTCGGCCTCGCCGGCCTCGCCGACGCCCGCTGGCCCACCCTCTCCCACGGACAGCGCGGCCGGACGCTCATCGCCCGGGCACTGATGCCGGAGCCGCGGCTCCTGCTGCTCGACGAACCGGCGACGGGCCTCGACCTCCCGGGCCGCGAGCAGCTCATCGACGCCCTGGACACCCTGCGCCGGGAGCATCCGGCACTGGCGACGGTCCTGGTCACGCACCATCTGGAGGAGCTGCCGCCGGGCACCAGCCACGCGCTGCTACTGCGCGAGGGCCGGGTCCTCGCGCAGGGCCGGGCGTCGGAGGTCCTCACCGGCGACCAGGTCGGCAAGTGCTTCGACCTGCCGTTGGTCCTGGACCGCCGGGAGGGCCGCTGGACGGTTCGGCTCCGGGGCCGGGGCCGGGCATGACGAAGGGGGCGCCCCCGGGCGCCCCCTTCACCGCCGGCCCTACTTGTTCAGGAAGGCCCAGAACTCGTCGAACGACAGCAGCTTGTCGCCGTTCAGGTCGCGGCTCTTGATGATCGCCTCGGCGACCGACTCGGTCACGTTCCAGTCGCCGCCCTGAGCCAGGGCGGACTTGAACTCGGCGGCGGTGATGGAGCCGTCTCCGTCCGCATCGATCCGCTCGAACTGCTTGCGTGCTTCCTCGATGTCGATGTGCGCCACCGGTCCGCCCCTTTTCTTGCCTCTGTCGTGTCCTGCCGGCTTGCTGCCGCAGGTCAGATTAGCGGCCCGGTCCGCGCGCCGGTGCGGCGACCACCCGTGGAAACCGTGGTGCCGTCCTCGATCATGTCTGCGAGGGTGGGCGTTCCGGTGGGTGAGGCGAGGAGCGGTGTGATGGAGACGTTGCGGGACATTCTCGACGCGGCGGCCCGCGGGGTGTTCCCGCCCGCGGACGGCGGCACGACGGTCGTACCCCAGACCTGCCACCGGGACGCGGGCGTGCTGTCCTTCACGGCGCACTCGGTCGTCTTCACCGACGAGGACCCCGAGTGGGTCCGCGCCACCCTGCGCGGCCTGGACTGCGACGCACTGGCCGCGACCATGAACCCGCGGTTCCTGACCGCCTTCCTGGACCGGACCGGGCGCAGGTCCGAGACCATCGACGCGATGCTCGTCGCCGACCCCCTGCCGGGCGGACCGCCGCTCGCGCTGCGGGAGATCGAGGACGCGCACCACCCCCGGATCACGTACGCCCGCAGGCGGCGCGACTCCGTCCGGGCCTGGACGACGGAGGGCGGGGTGCTGGTGACGGGACGCGGGGTCGGCGGGCGCCTCGAGGTCTCGGTCGAGGTGGACGAGGACGTACGGCACCGGGGTCTGGGGCGGGCGCTGGTGACCGCGGCGAGGCATCTCGTCGCGGAGCCGCTGTGGGCCCAGGTGTCCCCGGGGAACGCCCGCAGCATGCGGGCGTTCCAGGCGGCCGGTTACCGTCCGGTGGGCGCCGAGGCGGTGCTGCTCGCCACGGTCCCGCGGGGCGCCCGCGGTTCAGCGGAAGATGCCGGTGTGGCCGAGTGAGTAGCGCCCCGGCTGGGGGTACACCGCGAGCCCGTGCGGTCCGCTGCCGACCTTGACGCGGGCGAGCTGGGCGCCGGTGCGGGTGTCGATGGCGTAGACCTCGGAGTTGTAGCGGCCGGACAGCCACAGGACCTTGCCGTCGGCGGAGACGCCGCCCATGTCGGGGCTGCCGCCCTGGGGGAGCCGCCACTTCCTGGTCAGCCGGTTCCGGGTGAAGTCGAAGACGGAGACGGTCCCCTCGCCCCGGTTGGAGACGTACATCTCGCGGGAGTCGCGGCTGACGTAGAGGCCGTGGGTGCCCTTGCCGGTGGGCAGCAGGGTCGGCTTGCCGAAGGTGTCGCCGTCCAGGACCCACATGCCGTCGGCCATCATGTCCGCCACGTAGAAGCGCTTGCCGTCCGGTGAGACCTTGACGTCCTGCGGCATGGCCCCGTCGAAGGGGAGCTTCTGCTGCCCGATCACCTTCATCCGCTCGGTGTCGACCTTCAGCAGCTCGCCGCTGAACTCGCAGGAGACGATGAAGTAGCGGCCGTCCAGGGAGAAGTCGGCGTGGTTGACGCCGTAGCAGCTCACCGGGACCGTCTTCCGGCGCTCCATGGTGTGCGGGTCGCGGAAGACGAGCTCGCGGTCGAGGGAGGCCATCACGACGGCGTACCGGCCGTTGGGGGTGAAGTAGAGGTTGTACGGGTCGTGCACCTCGACGGGCTTGCCGGCCTTCCCGGTGCTCGGGTCGATCGGGGTGAGGGTGTGCCCGCGGTTGTTGTTGACCCAGAGGGTCTTCATGTCCCAGGACGGCACGACGTGCTGGGGCTGCCGGCCGACCCGGATCGTGTCGACGACCTCGTACGTGCGCGGGTCGATCACGGACACCGTGTCGGACTCGGTGTTGGGCACGTAGACGCGCGACGGGAAGTCCTTGACCACCGGTGACAGCCTGCCGGGCCGGTCGGCCGCGTAGACGTCCTTCGGGTCGAGGACGGGCGGCATCCCGGGCAGCCCGTCGGCCGGTTTCCGCACCGGTTTGACCGGGGCCGGGGCGGCCGCCTCGGTGCCGTGGTGCGCGGAGGCGTGCGGGTCGTGGGGGCCGGTACCGCAGGCGGCGAGGGCGACGAGCGCGGCGCCCGCGAGCAGGGCGTGTCTGACGAGAGTGCGGTGCATCAGGTGAACAGCTCCGTGGTGGTCACGGCGGCCAGGCCGCGGCGGTCGAGTTCTTCCAGTACGGCGGGGAGGGCGGCGACCGTGTCGTCGTAGCCGAAGTGCAGGCTGACCACGGAACCGGCGCGGGCCTCGCCGAGCACCGTGCGGGCGACGGCCGCGGCGCCGGGCGAGGTGAAGTCGAGGGAGTCGACGTCGTAGGAGAGGACGTGGGGGTAGCCGGCCTCCCGGGCCAGCCGGGTGACCAGGGGTGAGGCGGTGGGCGTACGGGAGGGGCGGAACCAGGTCCCGGCGGACCCGGTGAGGCGCCGGATCCGTTCGGCGCAGCCCACGATCTCCGCTCTGGCCTCGGCCTCGGACATCGCGTTGATGTCGAGGTGGTGGAGGGTGTGGTTGCCGAGTTCGTGTCCGCCGTCGAGGACGCGGCGGGCCATGTCGGGGTGCTCGTCGAGCCAGGTCCCGACGGCGAGCACGGTGACGCGGGCGCCGTGCCGTTCGGCCTCGGTGAGCAGGGCGCGGGCCGTGGCGGGGTCGCCGCCGCCGTGGAAGGTGAGGGCGAGACGGGGGCGGCGACCCCGCCACGGCC
>NZ_LJBR01000424.1 GCF_001282115.1 Streptomyces sp. NRRL B-24085
AGATGTGTATACGAGCCAGGCCCACCAGCAGTCCGCCGCCCTCCCCCCAGCCGCGCGGCGGACTGCTGATGGGCCGCCCCTTCGGCGTGCCCGTCTACGTCGCCCCCAGCTGGTTCCTCGTCGCCGCGCTCATCACCTGGGTGTTCGGCGGCCAACTGGAGCGCGTGCTGCCCGAACTCGGCGCCGCCCGCTACCTCGTCTCCCTGTTCTTCGCGGTCGCCTTCTACGCCTCCGTCCTGGTCCACGAACTGGCCCACACCGTCGCGGCCCTGCGCTTCAAGCTCCCCGTGCGCCGCATCCAGCTCCAGTTCTTCGGCGGCGTCTCCGAGATCGAGAAGGAGGCCGAGACCCCCGGCCGGGAGTTCGTGCTGGCCTTCGTCGGCCCCCTGCTCTCGCTGGTCCTCGCCGGCCTCTTCTACCTCGCCATGCAGCCCGTCGAACCCGGCACCGTCCCCGGCGTCCTGCTCGCCGGCCTGATGGTCTCCAACCTCATCGTGGCCGCCTTCAACCTCCTGCCCGGCCTCCCCCTCGACGGCGGCCGCATGCTCCGCGCCGTCGTCTGGAAGATCACCGGCAAGCCCATGAGCGGCACCATCGCCGCCGCCTGGGTCGGCCGCGCCCTCGCCGTCTGCGTCCTCATCGGCCTCCCGCTGCTCACCCAGTCCGGAGCCCTCGGCTCCTCCGCCGAGGACAACGTCGGCATGGACACCGTGATGGACGCCCTGCTCGCCGCGATCCTCGCCGCGATCATCTGGACCGGCGCCGGCTAGCCGCCGACGCCGAGGGCACCCCGCTCTCCCTTGTCCGCGAGGCCGCCATCGTCGGCGTACCGGAACACCGCCGCCCCTGGGTCGCCGTCAGCGGCCTCGCCCAGGACCTCACCGACGGCATGCGGGTCTCCGCCGAGCTCGCGGGGGAGGACCTCCTGGACACCCTCCGCGCCACCCCCGCCACCGAGTACCTCGTCGTCGAGGAGACCGGCGAGATCTACGGCGTGCTCTCCGCCGCCGACGTCGAGCGCGCCTTCGTGAAGGCCATGGCCAGACCCTCCTAGTGGTCGGCGGCCCCTCCGCGGACCGGTAGGCTGTTCACATGTCCGAACCGACCGGTGCCGCCCGCAGGCGCGGGCCCTTCAAGGTCGGGGACCAGGTTCAGCTGACCGACCCCAAGGGCCGCCACTACACGTTCACGCTCGAAGAGGGAAAGAACTTCCACACCCACAAGGGTTCCTTCCCGCACGACGAGCTGATCGGCGCACCCGAGGGCAGCGTTGTCCGCACCACCGGTAACGTCGCCTACCTCGCGCTGCGCCCCCTGCTCCCCGACTACGTCCTGTCCATGCCCCGCGGCGCCGCCGTGGTCTACCCCAAGGACGCGGGGCAGATCCTCGCCTTCGCCGACATCTTCCCCGGCGCCCGCGTCGTGGAGGCAGGCGTCGGCTCCGGCTCGCTCAGCAGCTTCCTGCTGCGCGCCATCGGCGACCAGGGCATGCTGCACAGCTACGAGCGCCGCGAGGACTTCGCCGACATCGCGAAGCAGAACGTGGAGCGCTACTTCGGCGGACCGCACCCCGCCTGGCAGCTCACCGTCGGCGACCTCCAGGACAACCTGTCCGACGCCGACGTCGACCGCGTCATCCTCGACATGCTCGCCCCCTGGGAGTGCCTGGACGCCGTCTCCAAGGCGCTCGTGCCCGGCGGCATCCTGTGCTGCTACGTCGCCACCACCACCCAGCTCGCCCGGACCGTGGAGTCCATCCGCGAGATCGGCTGCTTCAACGAGCCGACCGCCTGGGAGACGATGATCCGCAACTGGCACATCGAGGGCCTGGCAGTCCGCCCCGACCACCGGATGATCGGCCACACCGGCTTCCTGCTCACCGCCCGCCGCCTCGCCGACGGCGTCGAGCCGCCCATGCGCCGCCGCCGCCCCGCCAAGGGCGCCTACGGCGAGGACTACGCCGGCCCCAACGCCGACGGGGGCTCCGGCCGCTGAGACAGCCCCGTGCGGCAGTCAACGTACAGGCGCCGGGGTGGAGTTCCCGCAGACCAGCGGAACTCCACCCCGGCGCCTTCGTGTTGAGGCAACGGCAGAAACCGCCGCGGGAAAACCCGCACGAGTACCCACCCCGCCGTTCCCCCGATCTGTGACGTGTGGCACCATGCTGGCCACCCCCCCACCGGCACAGCCCTCACAGGAGACGCTCCTAGTGCAGCAATCCGCCGTCCCGGAACTGGCACACACGCACACCCGCCCGATCCACTGGCTCGCCACCGCAACCGCCGTGGCGGGAGTCGTGGCCCTCTCCTCGGTCCTGCAGCCCAACCCCGCCACAGCGGCCCAGGCGGCCGGCCCCGAGGGCAGAACCGCCCCGGTGGCCACGACGGCACCCGACCCCGCCGACGTCCACTTCCCGATCGAGTGCGGCCCCGTCAAGGCGAAGGTGCAGAAACGGGTCTCCGGAGACCTCGACGGCGACGGACGGCCGGAAACAGTCGTCGTGGTGCACTGCGACGCCCCCATGGGCACCCCGCCGGACGCCGTCTACGTCATCACACACGCGAAGGGCACCGGCGAACCCCGGGTCGTCGCCACCCTGCTGAGCCCCAAGACCCGCAACACCGTCACCAACTTCACGCTGAGCGACGGCGCCGTCCGCGCGACCCTCCTCGGCTACTCCACGTCCGACGTACCCAGTTGCTGCCCGGACGTGAAGGACGAGGCGAAATGGCAGTGGAAGGACGGCGCGTTCGTCCGCTCGACCCCCGCGGGCACGCACACCGTCTGACCGAAGCACGCACACCGGGCACACATCTGTGAGAAATCAGACAGTCGTCACGCAGGGTGGCTTTCCGGTCACTCTGCGTCCGGACCGTAGATCTCGACGCTGTCCGAAACCCGACGTACGTGGATGCACTCGCCCGGACACTCCTTCGCCGAGTCCACCACATCGGTGAGAAGCGGCAGCGGCACGGGCGTTGCGGCGCCCTTGGCCTGCAACAGCTCGTCGTCGGCCCCCTTGACGTAGGCCAGCCCGTCGATGTCCAGCTCGAACACCTCCGGCGCGTACTGCGCACAGATGCCGTCACCGGTACAGAGGTCCTGATCGATCCAGACCTCCAGGGTCTCGCCCGCGGCCCCGACCTCCTGCTGCACTCTCATCTCTCCTGCCGTTTATGCGCCGAGCCGAACGGGAATCCGGCCAGCTCTGACGGGTGTTGAACACTTCGACCCTACCTTCGGCAGCTTTCCAATCTTGTTCGGTGGGTATTCCCCTGGCGTGAGGGAGAGCGCAAGGGTGAAGATCGGACACACCTCGACAGTCTTTGTGATCTAGGGGTTTCAATCGACACCCACCCAGGTAGGGTCTGGAAGCGTCCAGCTCCCCTTGGAGGAGGTGAGGACCGTGGCAGCCCACGACGACGACATGAACCGCGGCATCCGCCCGGGACGAGGGTCCGACGACCCGTCCGGGCAGATTGCCTACCTTGAGCAGGAGATCGCCGTCCTGCGACGCAAGCTCGCCGACTCTCCGCGACACACGAGGATTCTCGAAGAGCGGATCGTCGAGCTGCAGACCAACCTGGCCGGCGTGTCCGCCCAGAACGAGCGACTCGCCAACACGCTCCGTGAGGCCCGCGACCAGATCGTGGCCCTCAAGGAGGAGGTCGACCGGCTCGCACAGCCCCCGGCCGGCTTCGGCGTCTTCCTCGAAGCGAACGAGGACGGCACCGCCGACATCTTCACCGGCGGCCGCAAACTGCGGGTGAACGTCAGCCCCAGCGTCGAACTCGAAGAGCTCCGGCGCGGCCAGGAAGTAATGCTCAACGAAGCGCTCAACGTGGTCGAAGCCATGGAGTTCGAGCGCGTCGGGGACATCGTCACCCTCAAGGAGATCCTCGAGGACGGCGAACGCGCCCTGGTGCTCGGGCACACCGACGAGGAACGGGTGGTACGGCTCGCCGAGCCGCTGCTGGACGTCACCATCCGCCCCGGCGACGCCCTGCTGCTCGAACCCCGATCCGGCTACGTCTACGAGATCGTTCCCAAGAGCGAGGTCGAGGAACTCGTCCTCGAAGAGGTCCCCGACATCGGCTACGAGCAGATCGGCGGACTCGGCGGCCAGATCGAGGCCATCCGGGACGCCGTCGAGCTCCCGTACCTCTACCCCGACCTGTTCAAGGAGCACGAACTGCGCCCGCCCAAGGGCGTCCTGCTCTACGGACCCCCCGGATGCGGAAAGACGCTCATCGCCAAGGCGGTCGCCAACTCGCTGGCCAAGAAGGTCGCCGAGGTCACCGGCCAGGCCACCGGCAAGAGCTTCTTCCTCAACATCAAGGGACCCGAGCTCCTCAACAAGTACGTCGGCGAGACCGAGCGGCAGATCCGCCTCGTCTTCCAGCGTGCCCGTGAGAAGGCCAGCGAGGGCACACCCGTCATCGTCTTCTTCGACGAGATGGAATCCCTCTTCCGCACCCGCGGCTCCGGCGTCAGCTCCGACGTCGAGAACACCATCGTCCCGCAGCTCCTCGCCGAGATCGACGGCGTCGAAGGCCTGCAGAACGTGGTCGTCATCGGTGCCTCCAACCGCGAGGACATGATCGACCCCGCCATCCTGCGCCCCGGCCGGCTCGACGTGAAGATCAAGATCGAGCGGCCGGACGCCGAAGCCGCCAAGGACATCTTCGGCAAGTACCTCACCGAGCGCCTCCCGCTGCACTCCGACGACCTCGGCGAGCACGGCGGCAGCAAGGCCACCACCGTCCAGAGCATGATCCAGACGGCCGTGGAACACATGTACGCCGAATCCGAGGAAAACCGCTTCCTGGAAGTCACCTACGCCAACGGAGACAAGGAAGTCCTCTACTTCAAGGACTTCAACTCCGGCGCGATGATCGAGAACATCGTCGGCCGCGCAAAGAAAATGGCGATCAAGGACTTCCTCGACCACAACCAGAAGGGCCTCCGCGTCTCCCACCTCCTCCAGGCCTGCGTGGACGAGTTCAAGGAGAACGAGGACCTGCCCAACACCACCAACCCGGACGACTGGGCCCGCATCTCCGGAAAGAAGGGCGAGCGGATCGTCTACATCCGCACCCTCATCACCGGAAAGCAGGGCGCCGACACCGGACGCTCCATCGACACGGTGGCAAACACCGGTCAGTACCTGTAAACACAGGGCGGCTGCGGGTGCCCACAACGGGGTACCCGCAGCCGACTGTTTTTCAGGCAACTAACCGGACCAAAGGCGAGCAAGGCAATGACGCAAATGATCTCCCCACCAGCGCAGAGCCGTTCTAGGCTCTTCGGTACCGCCGAGTCGCGCAGTGCGGGGACGGGCACCGCACACGCACCGGAGCGCCAGCGGTACTTGAGCGCCGCCCCCGACCGAGGGCGCCGCCGGGCAAGGAGGGCCGCATGACCGTACGGCGAGTAATGGGCATCGAGACGGAGTACGGGATCTCCGTCCCCGGCCACCCCAACGCCAATGCCATGCTCACCTCATCCCAGATCGTCAACGCCTACGCGGCGGCGATGCACCGGGCCCGCCGGGCCCGCTGGGACTTCGAGGAGGAGAATCCGCTGCGGGACGCGCGGGGCTTCGACCTCGCCCGCGAAGCCGCCGACTCCAGCCAGCTCACCGACGAGGACATCGGCCTCGCCAACGTCATCCTCACCAACGGCGCACGGCTCTACGTCGACCACGCACACCCCGAGTACAGCGCCCCCGAGGTCACCAACCCCCGCGACGCCGTCCTCTGGGACAAGGCCGGCGAACGCATCATGGCCGAGGCCGCCGAACGCGCCGCCCAGCTCCCCGGCGCCCAGCCCATCCACCTCTACAAGAACAACACCGACAACAAGGGCGCCTCCTACGGCACGCACGAGAACTACCTGATGAAGCGGGAAACCGCCTTCTCGGACATCGTGCGCCACCTCACGCCCTTCTTCGTCTCCCGCCAGGTCTTCGCCGGAGCCGGCCGCGTCGGAATCGGCCAGGACGGCCACGAACACGGCTTCCAGCTCAGCCAGCGCGCCGACTACTTCGAGGTCGAGGTCGGCCTGGAGACCACGCTCAAGCGCCCCATCATCAACACCCGCGACGAGCCCCACGCCGACGCCGAGAAATACCGCCGCCTCCACGTGATCATCGGCGACGCGAACCTCTCGGAGATCTCCACCTACCTCAAACTCGGCACCACGGCCCTGGTCCTGTCGATGATCGAGGACGGCTTCATCGCCGTCGACCTCGCCGTGGACCAGCCCGTCCGCACCCTCCACCAGGTCTCCCACGACCCGACCCTCCAGCGCCTGGTCACCCTCCGCAGCGGCCGCACACTCACCGCGGTCCAGCTCCAGATGGAGTACTACGAACTCGCCCGCAAGTACGTCGAGGAACGCTACGGCGCCGACGCGGACGACCAGACCAAGGACGTCCTGGCCCGCTGGGAGGACACGCTCAACCGCCTGGAGCACGACCCCATGAGCCTCGCCGGCGAGCTCGACTGGGTCGCCAAGCGGGAGCTCATGGAGGGCTACCGGCGCCGTGACGGCCTCGACTGGGACGCGGCCAAGCTGCACCTCCTCGACCTCCAGTACGCCGACGTACGGGCCGACAAGGGCCTGTACAACCGTCTCGCGGCCCGCGGCCGCATCAAGCGCCTGCTGGACGAGAACGAGGTCGAGCGGGCCCGCACCAAGCCCCCGGAGGACACCCGCGCCTACTTCCGCGGCCGCTGCCTGGAGCAGTACGCCGACGACGTCGCCGCGGCCTCCTGGGACTCGGTGATCTTCGACCTCCCGGGCCGCGATTCGCTCCAGCGGGTCCCAACCCTCGAACCGCTTCGCGGAACGCGAAATCACGTCAAGGAGCTCCTGGACCGCTGCCGCACGGCAGAAGACCTGGTCAGGGTGTTGTCGGGCAACTGAACGGATACCCGGGCCGGTGCCTCCCGCAGGGTGGAAAACCCGGCCAGAGGGAATCATCGAGATGGCCCCCGTACGTTGTAGGAACTGCGGGGCCGATGTCAGACCCTGCTTGTAGGGTCTGATCAAGAACGTCGAACCGAGCGGGGTGAGGGGTTATGGCGACCAAGGACACCGGCGGCGGACAGCAGAAGGCCACCCGCAACACCGAGGAGGTCGAGGAGCAGACTGCGGAGGCGCAGGGTTCCGAGGACCTCAAGGAACGCCAGGAGAAGCTGAGCGACGACGTGGACTCCGTCCTGGACGAGATCGACGACGTACTCGAGGAGAACGCCGAGGATTTCGTGCGCTCCTTCGTGCAAAAAGGTGGCGAGTAGAGGCTGATTGGCCACTTGGCCTTCGATTTGAAGGTGGCGGGGGGTGGCTGAAGAACCGAGCACCAAGGAATGCCGCAAGTGCGGGCGGGATCTGTCTCTCGAGGCTTTTGCGCGGGACAAGAACCGGCGTGACGGCCTCCAGGTGCACTGCCGTGAGTGCGTGGCGCAGTACAGCGCCGCGCACTACCGGCGGCGCCGGGAGGCAATGGGCAAAACGGTTCGGGAGCATGTGGACGTTCCGGACCGACACAAGCTCTGCCGCACGTGTGGAGAGGTCAAGCCCTGGAGCGAGTGGCATCGCAACGCGACCGCCTCGGACGGGTTGTCGACGCGCTGCAAGGCGTGCCGGGCGGCCCAAGGTCGGCGAGACCATCTGAAGCGTCAGTACGGCCTGACCGAAGCCGAGCGTGACGAGTTGATCGCCTCTCAAGGGGGCGTCTGCTGCATATGTTTGTCGGCAGTGCCCGAGCATGTGGATCACTGCCACAAGACGGGTAGGGTCCGAGGCGTACTGTGCTTCAGCTGCAATGCCGCACTGGGGCAGTTCAAGGATCGGCCCGATGCCATAAGGCGGGCTGCTGCTTACGTGGAAGGAATCGCGTGGAAGCCAACACTCGTAGCACCGGGCGTCTACCAGCTGCCTTCCTGACGCCTGGGTCGTCGTCCTTCATGGACTTCCTGTCCGAGCATCAGCCGGAGATGCTGCCGGGGAACCGGCAACTGCCGCCCACGCAGGGCGTGATCGAGGCGCCGCATGGCACGACCATCGTCGCCGTCACGTTCCCCGGGGGTGTCGTGCTCGCCGGTGACCGCCGGGCGACCATGGGGAACGTCATCGCCCAGCGGGACATCGAGAAGGTGTTCCCGGCCGACGAGTACTCGGCCGTCGGGATCGCCGGCACCGCCGGCCTCGCCGTGGAGATGGTGAAGCTGTTCCAGCTGGAGCTGGAGCACTTCGAGAAGGTCGAGGGCGCCCAGCTGTCGCTGGAGGGCAAGGCGAACCGGCTGTCCACGATGATCCGTTCCAACCTGGGCATGGCGATGCAGGGGCTGGCCGTGGTGCCGCTGTTCGCGGGGTACGACGTGGACCGGGAGCGGGGGCGGATCTTCTCCTACGACGTGACCGGCGGCCGCAGCGAGGAGCACAACTTCGCCGCGACCGGTTCGGGCTCGATCTTCGCGCGCGGTGCCATGAAGAAGCTCTTCCGCGACGACCTGACCGAGGAGCAGGCCACGACCCTCGTGGTGCAGGCCCTGTACGACGCGGCTGACGACGACTCGGCGACCGGTGGTCCCGATGTCGCCCGCCGGATCTACCCGATCGTCACCGTGATCACCGAGGACGGTTTCCGTCGGCTCACCGACGAGGAGTCCTCCGGGATCGCCCGTTCGATCCTGGAGCGGCGTCTGGAGCAGCCCGACGGCCCGCGGGCCGCGCTGCTGTAGGCGCCACCCCGTCTTGTTCAAGGTGATCGCAGTGACTTCTACAGAAAGGGACGGATAACCGGTGTCGACGCCGTTCTATGTCTCCCCCCAGCAGGCGATGGCCGACCGGGCGGAGTACGCCCGCAAGGGCATCGCCCGTGGTCGCAGCCTGGTCGTGCTGCAGTACGCCGACGGCATCGTGTTCGTCGGCGAGAATCCGTCCCGTGCGCTGCACAAGTTCAGCGAGATCTACGACCGGATCGGCTTCGCGGCCGCCGGCAAGTACAACGAGTACGAGAACCTGCGGATCGGTGGCGTGCGCTACGCCGACCTGCGTGGTTACACCTATGACCGTGACGACGTGACCGCCCGCGGTCTGGCCAACGTCTACGCCCAGACGCTGGGCACGATCTTCTCCTCGGCCGGTGAGAAGCCGTACGAGGTGGAGCTGGTGGTGGCCGAGGTCGGTGAGACGCCGGACGGGGACCAGATCTACCGGCTGCCGCACGACGGTTCCATCGTGGACGAGCACGGCTCGGTCGCGGTGGGCGGCAATGCGGAGCAGATCAGCAGCTACCTGGATCAGCGTCATCAGGACGGGATGAGTCTGGCGGAGGCGCTGAAGCTGGCCGTGCAGGCGTTGTCCCGTGACACCAACGGCAGTGAGCGGGAGATTCCCGCGGAGCGGCTGGAGGTGGCGGTGCTGGACCGTACGCGTCCGCAGCAGCGCAAGTTCAAGCGGATCGTGGGGCGTCAGCTCGGTCGGCTGCTGGAGGCCGGGGGTGCGTCCACGGAGGCGGAGAGTTCGGACGAGGCGGAGGGTTCCGACAAGGAGTAGCCGTCCTGCCCGACCCACACCCCTTCTGTGCCCCGGCCGACCTCTGGCCGGGGCACAGGGCGTTCAGGGGGCGCTGGGGGGTGCTGTGGAGCCCCGTACGATCAGCTCGACGGGGATGTCGCCGGCGTCGGGTGTGCGGCCCTCCAGGACGGCCAGCAGGGCTTGCATGCCGCGTTCGCCGAAGAGCTCGGCGTCCAGTCGTACGGTCGTGAGCTCGGGGTCGATGGCGGTGGCGAGGGCGAGGTCGTCGAGGCCGGTGACGGAGATGTCGTCGGGGACGCGCAGTCCGAGTCGTCGTACGGCTTTGTAGGCGCCGGCGGCGAGTTTGTCGTCGTCGCAGACGAGGGCGGTGGGGCGGGGCCCGGGGGCGGCGAGGGCGGCTTCGGCGGCGGCCGTGGCGCCGTCGATGGAGATGGGGGCG
>NZ_LJBR01000425.1 GCF_001282115.1 Streptomyces sp. NRRL B-24085
GTGTATAAGGGACAGGGGTAGGGGCGGCGGGGGCGAGAACCGCAGGCCCGGCACACACCGCACCGGACCCGCGGACCACCGTACTGAAGCCCCGTCACCTCACAGGGAAGCCGCCGCCGAAGCGATTGCCGAGGCGAACGTGGACACCTCGGTGTAGACACCGGGCGCGTTCGGCCGGGCGCAGCCTATGCCCCAGCTCACGATGCCCACCTGCACCCACGCGTTCGCCGAGTCCCGCCGGAACATCGGCCCGCCGGAGTCCCCCTGACAGGTGTCGACCCCGCCCGAGGTGTACCCCGCGCAGATCTCCTCGTCGGCGATGAGCCCGCTGTATCCGCTGTATCCCCGGCAGGTCGCGTCGCTCACGAACGGCACGGTGGCCTTCAGCAGGTACCGCTGCTGGGCCCCGCCCTCGGTGGCCGCGCCCCACCCGGCGACCGTGAAGGTCCCGGTGTTGTACTGGGTCGTCGTCGCGATCTTCAGCGTGGGCAGGTTGATCGGTGACGCGAGCTTGATGAGCGCCCAGTCCTTGCCGTCGCCGTTGTAGCCGGGCGCCCGGTAGACGTACGTCGACCTCACCTGCACCCGCCCGGTGCCGGACTGGAGGTCCACGACCCCCGCGGTCGCGGTGATGCTGGTGTTCGCGCCGGTCCGGCTGACGCAGTGCGCGGCGGTGAGCACGATCTGCTGGGTGTACAGCGCCCCGCCGCACCCCATGGACAGGCGCACCATGAACGGGAACTCGCCCTGCGCGGCACGGGTGCCGCCGACGACGGGCGCGGGCGCGGCCTGTGCGGCCGACACGGGCTGGAGGCTGGCGATCGCGAGCGCGGCGGCCGCGACCGCCAGACATCTCTTGACGGCCGTGAGGAGTTTCTTCAAGGGGATGCCTCTTCCAGGTGGGGGGTGGCTATGACAAGTCCATGCCAAGTCTGGGCATCAAAGATCCGCCCAAGTTCCTGACATGGGCCGGTCAAATCTGTTGATGGATTATGAGAATCCTGTGAACTCCCGCACAAGGGGCGCGATCCAGCCACACCCGGCCGCGGAGGACGGCTGCCCCGGATGCAGCCCGAGCCGCCACAGCGCCTCCGCGGCCACCTCCACCCGGAACCACC
>NZ_LJBR01000426.1 GCF_001282115.1 Streptomyces sp. NRRL B-24085
ACGGTCAAGCCGTGGCCATCGCCCGCCCATCCGCCCACCATCGATCAGCAATCCCCCAACACCCTTGAGTAAGGCGGAAGTCAGGATTCCGTCACCCGTCTTGTTGTCACGTACTCAACAAGAGGATGGTCGTCGCGGGTCGCCGCCCCCACCGGGAACCTCACCGGTGGTCCCCCCTCCGCAGGCCTCTGCCCACCACTCCCAGGAGGCTGTACGTTGCGTACGTCCACCCCCGATTCCCCCCGCGCCCGCCTCAGATGGCACCGCGCCGGCTCCGCCGCGGCCGCCACCACCGCCCTCCTCCTCGCCGGTCTCGGCACCGCCGCGCACGCCGACGCGGCCACCCCCCACAAGGTGAGCAGCAAGGCCGTCGCGGCCGCTGTCGCCCAGGCACACGTGACGTACGAGAACGCGTGCGCCGCCACCCCGAAGAAGGGCTACGCCGCCTGCGACGCCCTGCGCGTCACCGGCGGCACCACCGCCTTCCAGGAGGAGCAGGCCGCGAAGAAGGGCACCAGCCCCGCGACCGTCTCCCCCGAGGCGTCCTCCGCCACCCCGACCGGCTACGGCCCGAGCGACCTCCGGTCCGCCTACGGACTGACCGCCGCATCCGCGAACAACGGCTCCGGCCAGACGGTCGCCATCGTCGACGCCTACGACGACCCCAACGCCGAGGCCGACCTGGCCACCTACCGGTCGTACTACGGCCTCCCCGCCTGCACCACCGCCAACGGCTGCTTCAAGAAGGTCAGCCAGACCGGCTCCACGACCTCCCTCCCCACGGCCGACAGCGGCTGGGCCGGAGAGATCTCCCTCGACCTCGACATGGTCTCCGCCATCGCCCCCAACGCCCACATCGTGCTGGTCGAGGCCAAGTCGTCGAGCATGGCCAACCTCGGCACCGCGGTGAACGAGGCCGTGAAGCTGGGCGCCAGGTTCGTCTCCAACTCCTACGGCGGCTCCGAGTCCTCCGCCGACACCTCCTACGACTCCACCTACTTCAACCACCCCGGCGTCGCCATCACCGTCTCCGCGGGCGACGCCGGCTACGGCGCCGAGTACCCGGCCGCCTCCAAGTACGTCACCGCGGTCGGCGGCACCAGGCTGTCCGCCTCCGCGACCACCCGCGGCTGGACCGAGAGCGTCTGGAGGACCAGCTCCACCGAGGGCACCGGCTCCGGCTGCTCCGCCTACGACACCAAGCCGGCCTGGCAGACCGACACCGGCTGCACCAGGCGCATGATTTCGGACGTCTCCGCCGTCGCCGACCCGGCCACCGGTGTCTCCGTCTACGACTCCTACGGCGCCGACGGCACCGGCTGGAACACCTACGGCGGCACCAGCGCCTCCGCCCCCATCATCGCGTCGGTGTACGCCCTCGCGGGCACCCCGGGCAGCAGCGATTACCCGGCCCGGTACCCCTACGGGCACACCTCCGCCCTCAACGACGTGACCACCGGCACCAACGGCTCGTGCTCCACGAGCTACTTCTGCACCGCCCGGACGGGCTACGACGGCCCGACCGGTCTGGGTACGCCGGAGGGAGTAACCGCCTTCACCGGCTGACTCTCCGTCAACACACGGGCCGCGGACTCCCCTGCCGCGGCCCGTTCGTCATGTGGGTGGCCCTCCGGGTTAGCCTTCACCCGCAGAACATCGGTGCCAGAAGCGCCGCAGGTCGTAAGAGGGGTCAACGACGGAACCACACGGCAGGTTCCGCTCCGGCCTCATTGCCCGGCGTAACCCGCCGTGATACACAGAGTGACCAGACAGTCATTCGTACGAAACCCGCCAATCAATGACGCCAAGTCGACATACGACGGCGGATTTGTCGGCGACAATGAGGCCTGACCTCTGCGCACACGCAGGGGAGACGGAACTACCCACCAGGGGCGGTGACTTACATGCTCTTTGCGGCCGACAAGGGAGACATCAACACCATCATCGGCGGGATCGCTCCGGACTGGGGACCCTTCGGGGCACTGGGGACCGAGGCGAAGACGATGATCCAGGTCGTCATGGCGGTCGCCATCCTGCTCTGCCTCGGCATCGCCATCTGGGGCGCCGCCAAGCAGCGCATCGGCGCCACCGCCCTGCGGGACACCTTCAGCGCGGAACAGGGCAAGGGCCTGATCATCGCGGGCCTGACCGGCGTCTTCATCATCGGATCGCTGGGCACACTCTTCACCATCGTGTACGGCATGGCCGTATAGCCGCCGCGTCCGGTCGACGCACCTCCGGTCCGGCCGGGCGCGCCCGGTACCCCTCTACCCCACCCGTCCGCAGTGCCCACCGGCTGAGGTTGCGTTCCCCCGATGTCTCCGATCGCTCCGATGACTTTGATGACTCTGATGCCGAGTCACCACACCGCGCCCGCGCGGGAACCAGCACGGCTACCGTCGTACTCCTACGCGTTTGCCCGCACTTTCCCGCACCACGTCGAGGGGGCGTAAGCGGCATGAGTCTCGGAGACGACCAGGAGGGCTCCGGAGGTTACGGCGGCACCGGCCAGACCCGCACCCACCTGCCGGGCGGCCCCGACGTGTACGGCGGCGCCCGCCGCTCCGGCCGCTCGTCCTCCCGGAGCCTGGTCACCGTGGTCGGCGTCGTCGTCCTCCTGATCGCCGCCATCGCCTTCGCGAACCGCGGAGGAGACGATTCCTCTTCATCCGCGGACACGGCGGGCAGTCAGCCGGACGTCACGGCGACGGCCCCCAGCGGTACCAAGCCGGTGCGCTCCACCCCGGGCGTCGTCCCGGCGGGGTACGCGCACGACGCGCAGGGAGCGCAGAGCGCGGCGGCGAACTACGCGGTGGCACTGGGCGCCGCCGGCATGTTCGACAAGACCCAGCGCGACGCCATCCTCCAGGCCGTCGTCGCCCCCTCGCGCCTGGCCGAGTTCCAGTCGAGACTGGACCGGGCCTACACCCCGGCCCTCAACAAGTCCGTCGGCCTGAACGACGACGGCTCCACGCCCGCCGGGTACACGTTCGTCTCCCGTACGAATCCCATCGGCACCAAGGTCACCGCGTCCTCGCAGAACAACGTGACCGTCGAGGTCTGGTGCAGCGGTCTGCTCGGCATGGCGGGCGAGAACTCCACGAACCCCGTCACCAACAGCTGGTTCACCACCACGATGCAGCTCGAGTGGACCGACGGCGACTGGAAGATCGTGACCCAGTCCCAGAAGGACGGCCCCGCGCCCGTCCCCGCCGACGAAAAGGCCTCCAGCGCTGACGAAATGGCAACCGCCGTCCAGGAGTACGGAGGCTTCACCTATGCCCGGTAGCCAGCGTCTCGCACTCAAGGTCACCGCCGCGG
>NZ_LJBR01000427.1 GCF_001282115.1 Streptomyces sp. NRRL B-24085
GCACCGTCCCACGGCCCACGGCATCCACCACCCCGACCCGTCTCCCCCACCCCATGTCCTGAGGAAGGCCACCCATGAGTGACCCGTCCCGGCCCACCGCGTCCCCGTCGAGCAGTGAGCTCGACCAGCTTCCCGACCGTGACCGCGAGGAGACCGCCGAGTGGCAGGCCTCCCTCGACGCCGTCATACGCAACGCCGGACCCGATCGGGCGGTGTACCTGATCCGGCGCGTCCACGAGTACGCGGCCCGCGCCGGCCTGTCCGTGCCCGGGCTGCTCACCACGGACTACGTCAACACCGTCCCGGCGGCCGCACAGCCGGCGTTCGACGGCGACATCGACATGGAGACCAGGATCACCGCTCTGAACCGGTGGAACGCCGCGGCCATGGTCACCCGCGGCTCCCGGCTGGGCCTGGGCGGACACATCTCCACCTACGCCTCGGCGGCCTGGCTGTACGAGGTCGGCTTCAACCACTTCTTCCGCGGCAAGGAACAGGACGGCTCGGGCGACCAGTTGTTCCTCCAGGGACACGCCTCGCCGGGCATCTACGCCCGGGTGTTCCTCGAAGGCCGCCTGAGCGAGCAGCAGTTGGACGGTTTCCGGCGCGAGGCCGGCGGTCACGGCCTCCCGTCCTACCCACACCCCAGGCGCCTGCCGTGGCTGTGGGAGTTCCCCACCGTGTCCATGGGCCTCGGCCCTCTCGGCGCCGTCTACCAGGCACGCTTCAACCGCTATCTGCAGGCCCGCGGCATCAAGGACACCTCCGCCTCCCGCGTGTGGGCGTTCCTCGGCGACGGGGAGACGGACGAGCCGGAGGCCACAGCCGCCCTGACGCTGGCCTCCCGTGAGGGCCTGGACAACCTCACCTTCGTGATCAACTGCAACCTGCAACGCCTCGACGGACCCGTGCGGTCCAACTCCAAGATCGTGCAGGAGCTGGAGGCCCGGTTCCGCGGGGCGGGCTGGAACGTCGTCAAGACCCTGTGGGGCGAGGCCTGGGACCCGCTGCTGGCCCAGGACACGACCGGCGACCTGGTGCGCCGCCTGGGCGAGGAGCCCGACGCCCAGATGCAGACTCTCGCCGCGCGGGACGCCGCCTACATCCGCAAGAACTTCTTCGTCGGAGACGCCCTGTCCGCACTCTCCGCCGCCCTGAGCGACGCCCAGGTGGTGGAGCTCTTCGAGAACTCCCGCGGCGGGCACGAGCCGTTGAAGGTGTACGCCGCCTACCGGGCCGCCGTAGAACACCGGGGAGCGCCGACGGTGATCCTCGCCCAGACGGTCAAGGGGCACACCCTCGGGTCGGCGTTCGAGTCCCGCAACGCCAACCACCAGATGAAGAAGCTGACCATGGCGCAGTTCCGCGAGCTGCGCGACGTACTGGACCTGCCCATCCCCGACAGCGCCCTCGCCGGCGACGTCGTCCCCTTCTGGCACCCGGGGGAGAACTCACCCGAAGTGCGGTACCTGCGCGAGCGGCGCGCCGCACTGGGCGGTCCCGCCCCCGCGCGCCGCGTGATCGCCAAGCCGCTGCCGGAGCCCGCCGCGCAGCCGTTCGAGGCGCTGCTCAAGGGCTTCGGCCACCAGGAGGTCGCCACCACCATGGCGTTGGTCCGCCTGGTGAAGGACCTGATGCGGGACGGCCGCACCGGCGCCCGCTGGGTGCCGATCATCCCCGACGAGGCCCGCACCTTCGGCATGGAGTCGATGTTCCCCACGGCAGGCATCTACTCGCCGCAGGGCCAGACCTACGACCCCGTCGACGCCGACCAGCTGCTGCACTACAGGGAGAGCGAGACCGGGCAACTCCTCATCGAGGGCATCACCGAAGCCGGTTCCATGGCCGAGTTCACCGCCGCCGCGACCTCGTACGCCACCCACGGCGAGCCGATGATCCCGTTCTACATCTTCTACGCCATGTTCGGCTTCCAGCGCACCGGCGACCAGTTCTGGGCCCTCGCCGACCAGATGGGCCGCGGGTTCGTCGTCGGCGGCACCGCCGGACGCACCACCATGACCGGCGAAGGTCTCCAGCACGGCGACGGCCATTCGCACCTCCTGGCCGCCACCAACCCGGCGGCCGTCAGCTACGACCCGGCCTTCGCCTTCGAGATCGCGGTCATCGTCCGCGACGGTCTGCGCCGGATGTTCGGGGAGCGGCCCGAGAACGTCTTCTACTACCTCACGGTCTACAACGAGCCGAAGCCCCAGCCGCCCATGCCCGCGTGGCCGGGCATCGAGGAGGGCATCGTCCGCGGCCTGTACCCGTTCCGGCCCGGCGACCCCGCCGTGTCCGGCCCCCGGCTGCAGCTCCTGGCCTCCGGCACCGCCGTCCACTGGGCACTGCGTGCGCAGGAACTGCTTGCCGCCGACTGGAACGTGCGCGCCGATGTCTGGTCGGTGACGTCCTGGACGGGACTGCGCCGGGACGCGATGGACGCCGACACCGCCCGCACGCGCGGCGAGACACGTGTGCCCTTCGTGACCGGGGCGCTCGCCGGCGCGCCCGGTCCGGTCTTGGCCGTCAGCGACTGGATGCGCCAGGTACCCGACCAGATCGGCCAGTGGATCGAGCAGGACTACTACTCACTGGGCACGGACGGATTCGGCCTGTCCGACACCCGCGAGGACGTACGGCGCTACTTCGGCGTGGACGCCGAATCGATCACCGTGACGGCCCTGGACCGGCTGGCACGGGCCGGACTGGTGGACCCCGGCACCGTCGACCGCGCCCGCAACCACTACGGCCTGGACACCTGAAGGAGCCGTACGCCGCCATGACGATTTCCGTGACCCTGCCCGCACTCGGCGAGTCCGTCACCGAGGGCACCGTGACCCGCTGGCTGAAGCAGCCGGGCGAGCACGTCCAGCAGGACGAGCCGCTGCTGGAGGTGTCCACCGACAAGGTGGACACCGAGATCCCCGCGCCCGCCACAGGAGTCCTGCTGACCATCGTCGTCGGCGAGGACGAGACGGTCGAGGTGGGCGCCGAGCTCGCCGTCATCGGCCCGCCCGACGCCGAACCGCCGGCGGCGACCGCGGTCACCCCCGCCCCGGCCACGCCCGTGACCGCACCGC
>NZ_LJBR01000428.1 GCF_001282115.1 Streptomyces sp. NRRL B-24085
GGGCCTGGCAGCCAGCGCGCAGCCGCATCCGCCCGCGTGCCCGTCGTCGACGCGGACCTCGGCGCCGTCGAGGGGGGCGGGCTCACTCGGGTCCGACGCGAGCGGAAGGTCCTTCGCGGGCGGAAGGTCCGGCGCGGGCGGAAGGTCAGGCGCGGGCCGGGAGTCGCTCGCGAGCCGGGGGTCCCTCGCCGTGAGCGCGGCGACGAAGGCGGGGAGCCGGTCGACGCCCCAGTACTTGTCGTAGTGGTCGACGAAGAAGGGCACGCCGAACACACCGTCGCACTGGATGTCCAGCAGCACCCGGACCCCCTCGGCACGCAGCTCCGGATCGTCCGAGGCGCATGCCAGCTCCTCCCCGTCCAGGCCGAGCGCCGCGCCGAAGCCGGCGATCGTCCGCCGGTCGCAGACGTCCTGCCCCAGCTCCCAGCGGGCCCGGGCGGCCAGCGCGATGTACTCGGGCCCCCGGCCGTGCCGCGCTGCGGCCAGATAGCCGAGGTGGGGCACCTCCCACACCGGGTCACGGTCGACCGGCCAGGTGAAGGAGAGCCCGCGCCCGGCCGCCAGCCGCCGTACGTCCTGGAGGATGTAGCGGTGCTTCTCCGCCGACATCGGCGTGTAGGGGAAGGCCCCGCCGGCCTCGGCGAGCAGCTTCGCGCTCAGCTCGTCGGGCTCGAAGAACGGCACCCACTCCAGCGCGGCCGCCGTCCGCGGGTGCTGCTCCAGCAGGTCCCGGTACGCCAGCCACGAGTAGGGGCTGCGCAGCGAGAAGTAGAAGCGCGGGGGCCTGCGGGTGCGGCGGGCGGCGGCGCTCACAGCGAGATGCCGCCGTCCACCTGGAAGACCTGGCCCGTGATGTACGACGCCTCCTCGGAGACCAGGAAGGACACCAGCGAGGCGACGTCCTGCGGCGACCCGAACCGCTTCAGCGGGATCCGGCCCTGCATCTCCTTGGCCTTCTTCGGCGGCAGCACGGAGGTCATGTCGGTGTCGATGAAGCCGGGGGCCACCGCGTTGGCGCGGATGCCGTGCCGACCGGCCTCCTTGGCGAAGGAACGGGTGAAGCCGATGATCCCCGCCTTGGACGCCGAGTAGTTGGTCTGGCCCGCGTTGCCCGCCACCCCGGCCACCGAGGAGAGCGTGACGACGGCTCCGCCGCCCCGCTTGACCATCGGGAAGGCCACCGCGCGGCACAGGTGGTAGGTGCCGTCGAGGTTGGTGCGCACGACCGCGTCCCAGTCCTCGTCCGGCATCAGCACCAGCGGGCTGTCCCGGGTGATCCCGGCCGAGGTGACCGCGGCCGTCGCCGGCCCCAGGGTGTCCTCGGCCCGCTGCACGAACTCCCGGACCTGGGCGGCGTCGGCCACGTCCACGCGGCACGCGAACACCCGCCGCCCCAGCTCCCGCACCTCCTTCTCCACGACGGCGGCGGACTGTTCGTCGGAGCGGTAGCAGAACCCGATGTCGTGGCCGTCGCGGGCGAGCCGCTCGACGACCGCGCGGCCGATGCCGCGCGAGCCGCCGGTGACGAGCGCGACGCGCCCGCCCTCTGTCTGTACGGACATTCCGTCGTCTCCCTCTGGCTGTCTCATACGGTCAGCAGCGCACGCCCGGGCGCCGGCGCCAGCTCGGTGACGTCCCGCAGCGCCACGACGAACGCCCCGATCCGCAGCACCTCGCGGCTGCCGACGTACGTCTCCCCGGCGAGGATCGCCGTCTCGTCCACGGCCTTGACCATCCGCACCCGGTGCTCCAGGACGTCCCCGGGATAGGCGCGCGCCCCGAAGGTCACCTCGTTGATGGAACCGGCCAGTTCGACCTTCCCGGCCAGCACGTCCGGGTTGGGCGCCTCCCACACGGACAGCAGCACCGCGGACTGCGCCCAGGACTCCACGACCAGGGAGGACGGGTAGGCGTAGTCGGCCGGGGCGGCCTCCTGGCCCAGCGGGGCGTAGCAGGGCTCGTTGCCGGAGACGGCCTTGAGGGCGGTGAGGCTCTGCCCGGGCACGACCCGCCGGACCCGGTCGACGAGCAGCAGTTCCCCGCGGTGCGGGATGGTGTTCTTGATACGGCCGACGCCGTACTCGTCCCCGGTCACGCGGCGCCCTCGGCTTCCGGTGCCTCCTGGTCGTGGCCGTCCCGGACGCGGTAGCGGAGCCGGATGTCGGCGACCTTGCCGCGGTTGGTGGCGACGGCGGCCTTGAACAGCAGGCCGGCCGCGTTGTCGGTGACGGTCACGTCGGCCAGCACCCGGTCGCCCGGGAACACCGGCCGGTGGAACCGGCAGCGGTCCATCGCGACGAGGTCGACCTCGCCGCCGTCGGCCCCGTCGCGGGCCGGCACGTTGCCGTGCGCCCACTGGCGGACCGTGCGGTCGGCGGCCTCGATGAGGAAGACGCCGGGCAGTACGGGGAACCCGGGGTAGTGGCCGTCCACGACGGGCCCGTCCACGGGAGCGTCGAAGGCGGTGACGGCCCCGGCGGGCCCGCTGCGGATCAGTTCGAGGTCGCCGAGCGGCGTCGCGGCGCTCACTGCGCGTCCCGCAGCTTGCGGTCGAGCAGCTCGTAGGTCCCGCGCAGCGAGGTGATGGCGGCGAGCTCGGTCTCCTGGAGCTTGACCCCGTACTCCTTCTCCAGCCGCACGGTGATCTCGAGCGCCATCAACGAGTCCACGTCGAGGTCGTCGACGAAGTGCGCCTCGTCGGTGACCTCGGCGACGTCCAGGTCGAGGACATCGGCGACCAGGTCCCGCAGTTGCTCCTTGTCGAGCACGGAGGTGGCGATGGTGGTGTCGGTCATGACGTACACACGTCCTTCCTGATGATGAGCACAGACGAACCGGACAAAACTCCGACGCAGCCGACGGGCGGAGCGCCGAAGAAAAAGAAGCGAACCTGCGGCCGCAGACGGCGAAGTCACCCACCGGGGGCCACCGGCAGCCGCCGACGGCGAATCCGCCCCACGGGGGCCACTCGCACCCGACGACGAGAGCTGCACGGGTGGTGCGGGTGGGAACACCGACGCCGAAGGCGGAGCCGAGGCCGGGGTCACGGCGACCACACCCGCGTCGAGGCCGGGGTCACGGCGACCCCGTCCACGCCGGGGCCGGGGTCACGACGCGCCCACCCGCAGCACGACCGCCCCCGCCTGACCGTCCACGTCCACCGAGGTCACCAGCGCGATCTCACCCGGGCCGCCGGCAGCGACTGCCCCGGCGACCTGGAGGGACGCACTCGCCGCCCCCAGATCCCCGACCAGCCGCCGCAACCGCAGCCGGGGCGGCCGGTGCTCCCCGAAGATCCCGGCGAGCGCGGCGTCCTC
>NZ_LJBR01000429.1 GCF_001282115.1 Streptomyces sp. NRRL B-24085
AGTCGAGCCACACCGCGACCCCCGCCCGCTCACCGGCGAACCGCTCGCCCTCGACCTGCTCAACACGCGGTGGATGAGCGAGGGGACCCTCCAGGACCTCCTCACCGACGTCGACGGGCTCGCGGTGTGGCTCGACTCGGCCGGACTGGGCGGCGAGCACACCCCGGACGACCGGATGCTGCGGCACCTGCGGCAGGCCCGGGAGGCCCTGCGCACGGCGGTGGACGGGTCACTGGAGGAGGGGGCGCCGCTGGTCGACGCGGTGCTGGAGCACGGGCGGGTCCGGGTCGCACTCACTCCGCAAGGGCCCGTCGAGCGGCCCGAGTTGAGCGACCCCGCCTGGGGCCCCGCCTGGCTCGCCGCCCGCGACTACCTGGAGCTGCTCGGCACCGCCCCGGACCGGATCAGGTCGTGCGCCCACGAGTCGTGCGTGCTCCACTTCCTCGACACGTCGAGGAACGGCACCCGGCGCTGGTGCTCGATGGCGACCTGCGGCAACCGCGCGAAGGCGTCCCGGCACTACGCGCGCTCCAAGGACGCCTGAAAAGGGCGACCAAAGAGCTCGTAGGGCGAATTGCCGTCTTTCTCACGCCTGTTCGCCGATGTCCCCAAAGGGCATCGCGGGTTTTCCCCATACAGCCATATCGATTCGGTCAACTCTCCCTAAACATCCTTCCTATGCGTAAAGCTGGGCGGTCATCCGGGGTCTTCTTCCGGATCGCCGTGGCCAGGACCGATCGGTCCCGGTCACACACCCGCTCGTTCCTTTACCTACAAGGGATGCCGATGACCCTCACCCCCCAGCGCGCTCCGATATCGGGCGCGAGACGTGTGGCGCGCATAGCCGCGGCCGCCGGACTCGTCGCCGCGCTCTCCGCGGCGGGTCCGATACCCATGGCCTTCTCCGCCGACGCGGGCACCACCCCCGCGGCCTCGGACCCGGGCCTCAAGTCCGCCGACGAGAAGCTCGGTTCGGACGACGCCGACGCGCTCGCCGAGGCCAAGGCCGACGGCGCGAAGAACATCACGCTGATGGTCGCCACCGCCCCCGGCAGGACCGAGCAGGTCGCCGAGGAGCTGGACGCGGTCAAGGGCGGCCTGGTGGGCCTGACCTACGACAAGCTCGGTTACGTCCGGGCCACGGTCCCCACCGCGAAGGCGGACTCGGCCATCGCCGCCGCCGCGAAGCTCTCCTCCGTGCACGGCATCGACGTCAAGCAGGACATCCCGCTGGACGACCCGACGCCGAGCGCCGACACCGCCAAGGGCGCCGCGGGCAAGGGCACCAAGACCTACCCCGCGCCCAGCAAGAAGACCCCCGCGACGAACCCGTACAACCCGTCCTTCGAGACCGGCGCCGTCGACTTCGTGGAGGACCACCCGAAGGCGGACGGCCGCGGGGTCACCATCGGCATCCTGGACTCGGGTGTGGACCTCGGCCACCCGGCGCTCCAGAAGACCACCACCGGTGAGCGGAAGATCGTCGACTGGGTGACGGCGACCGACCCGGTCTCCGACGGCGACGCCACCTGGCGGCGGATGAACAACCCCGTCAGCGGCCCGACCTTCACCATCGCGGGCGCCACCTGGAAGGCCCCGGCGGGCTCCTACCAGTTCAACCTGTTCCGCGAGTCGGCCACCGCCGGCGGTGACGCCAAGGGCGACGCCAACCGCGACGGCGACACCACCGACGTCTGGGGCGTCCTCTACGACGCGGCCGCCGGAACCGTCCGGGTCGACCTGAACAACAACAACGACTTCTCCGACGACACGGCGATGAAGCCGTACAAGGACGGCTTCCAGGTCGGGTACTTCGGCACCGACAACCCGGCGACCGACGTCGCCGAGCGCCAGCCGTTCGTCGTCGAGATCCGCAAGGACGTCGTCTACGACGCCGCGGGCAGCAAGGCCGACTACGTCAACATCGGCGTCATCGAGTCCGAGCACGGCACCCACGTGGCCGGCATCACCGCCGCCAACGGCCTGTTCGGCGGCGAGATGAACGGCGCGGCCCCGGGCGCCAAGCTCGTCTCCTCCCGTGCCTGCACCTGGACCGGCGGCTGCACCAACGTGGCGCTGACCGAGGGCATGATCGACCTCGTCGTCAACCGCGGGGTCGACATCGTCAACATGTCGATCGGCGGCCTGCCCGCGCTCAACGACGGCAACAACGCGCGCGCCGAGCTCTACACGCGCCTCATCGACACCTACGGCGTCCAGCTGGTGATCTCCGCGGGCAACTCCGGCCCCGGCGCGAACACCATCGGCGACCCGGGCCTGGCCGACAAGGTCATCTCGGTCGGCGCGACCATCTCCAAGGCGACCTGGGCCGCCAACTACGGCTCGCAGGTGAGCAAGTCGTACGCGATGATGCCGTTCTCCTCGCGCGGTCCGCGTGAGGACGGCGGCTTCACGCCGACCCTGTCCGCCCCGGGCGCGGCCATCAACACCACGCAGACCTGGCTGCCGGGCTCCCCGGTCGCCGAGGCGGGCTACTCGCTGCCGGCCGGCTACTCGATGCTCCAGGGCACCTCGATGGCCTCCCCGCAGGCCGCGGGCGCCTCCGCGCTGCTCCTCTCGGCCGCCAAGCAGAAGCACATCGCGCTGACGCCGGCCACCCTGCGCACCGCCCTGACCTCGACCGCCAAGCACATCAAGGGCGTGCAGGCGTACGAGGAGGGCGCGGGCCTCATCGACATCGTGGACGCCTGGGACTCCATCAAGGACGGCGCCACCGCCCACGACTACACGGTCAAGGCCCCGGTCGACACCGCGATCGACCAGCTCCTGAAGACCCCGGGCTACGGCACCGGCCTCTACGACCGCGAGGGCGGCCTGAAGGCCGGCCAGAAGAAGACGTACGACGTCACCATCACCCGTACGTCCGGCGCGGACAAGGCGCTCCGCCACGACCTGCACTTCCACAACAACGCGGGTGACACCTTCCGGATCCTCGGCAAGGACGACATCCGGCTCCCGCTGAACCAGCCGGTGACCGTCAAGGTCCAGGCCCAGCCGAAGTCCGCGGGCCTCAAGAGCGCGATCCTCGTCGTCGACGACCCGAAGACCGAGGGCATCGACCAGCAGGTCCTGACCACGGTCGTCGTCTCGGCGCCGGTGAAGTACACCTACACCGCGTCGAACACCGTGCAGCGCAACAGCAGCCAGTCGTACTTCGTGACCGTGCCCGCGGGCGCCAAGTCGCTGGAGGTCGCGATCGGCGGGCTCAAGGACAAGAGCCAGACCCGCTTCATCGCCATCCACCCCTACGGCGTCCCGGTCGACAACACCAGCACCCCGTACTGCTACAACAACTACCTCGACGGCAACGGCTGCAAGCCGGACGCCCGTTCCTACGCCGACCCGCAGGCCGGCGTCTGGGAGATCGAGGTCGAGTCGCGCCGCACCTCGCCGCTGCTCGACAACCCGTACAAGCTGGACGTCGCCGTCTACGGCGTGGCCTTCGACCCGGAGACCGTGACCGTCCCCGAGGCCAAGGTCGGCACCCCGGCCACCGCCTCCTGGAAGGTGACCAACAAGTTCGCCGCGATCGACGGCAAGCTGGCCGGCGGCCCGCTCGGCTCGTCCAAGACGGCCCGTCCGACCATCGCCGAGGGCGCCACCCAGACCACCACGGTCGAGGTGCCCGCGGGCGCCAAGTCGCTCGACGTCGCCATCGGCAACGTCTCCGACGTGGCAGCGGACCTGGACCTGGCGGTCTACGACGCGGCCGGCACCGTAGTCGGCTCGTCCGCCGACGGTGACTCGGAGGAGGCCGTCTCGGTCGCCTCGCCCGCCGCCGGCACGTACACCATCGAGGTCGTCGGCTACTCGGTCCCGGCCGGCTCCACGGCGTACGACTACCAGGACGTGTTCTTCTCCAGCGCCCTGGGCACGGTCACCGTCTCCGACGCGCCGGTGAAGCTCGCCACGGGCGCCTCGACGACCGTCTCCGGCAGCGTCACCGCCCTGGCGCCCGCTCCGGAGGGCCGTGAGTTCTTCGGCCAGGTCAGCCTCGTCAACGCGCGCGGCACGGTCGCGGGCGTCGGCAACGTGAAGATCGAGAAGGTCACGCCGTAGCACTTCTCCGTACGGCAACAGGGGCGGGCGTCCGTTGGGGCGCCCGCCCTTCTCGTGTGCCTAGCAGGCGAGTCCGCGCGAGGCGGGCAGCGAGGCGGTGACGAAGGCCCGCTCCCGGGCGACCTCCCGCTCCCCGACGGCCCAGTGGTCGGGGGCCGGCGAGCCCGCGCTCACCCCGAACAGCACCGCGGTGCCCCTGGTCAGCGGTTCGGGCAGGTCGTACTCGCCGATCACATAGGTGAGGTCCCGCACGCCGAGCGTCGGCTTGAAGTAGTGACGCACCCGCACGGTGACCTGGAGTTCCCCGGTGGCGGGCAGCTCCTTGACGGCGGTCACCTCGCCCTCGGCGACCGTGGTCGCGCAGGCCAGGTAGGCCGGGCTGCCGAAGCGGACCCCCGACTCCGCCTTGGAGGCCGAGTCGGCGCTGCCGCCCGCGTCCTGGCTGATCCCGCCGCTGTGTCCGAGGAGCCAGCCGAGCCCGGTGACGACACTCGCCGCGGCGGCCACCGCGAGGGTGCCGAAGGCCAGGGTGCGGACGCGGCGGCGGGCCGGGGAGGGCCGTAGCCGCGCGGGCACGGGTTCCGGGGCGGGCGGCTCCTGGGCGAGGGCCTCGCCGAGGAGCCCGAGCTGCTCCCTGAGCAGCCCGATGTCGGCCTCGGCCGCCCGGTACTCGGCGAGGAACACGCCGTCCGCGCGGGCCTCGTCGCCGAGCTCCTCACCGGTGATCGCGGCCATGAGCGCGTCGCTGTCGTACGTCTCGTTCTCGGCGCTCA
This sequence comes from Streptomyces sp. NRRL B-24085, assembly GCF_001282115.1. Lineage (GTDB taxonomy): Bacteria > Actinomycetota > Actinomycetes > Streptomycetales > Streptomycetaceae > Streptomyces. The sequence goes on from NZ_LJBR01000429.1 coordinate 4,854, forward strand.
TGTCACACCACCTCGTCCTCGTGCAGGCGGGCGCGCAGGGCCCGTACCGCCGTGTGCAGGCGGCTTTTCACCGTGCCCTCCGGGACGCCCAGCTCCTGGGCGATCGAGCGCACCGGCAGGTCGGCGAAGAACCGCAGCACCAGGACCTGGCGCTGCTGGTCGGGCAGCTCGTCCAGGCCCTGCGCGACGGCGACGGAGAGCACGCTGGTGTCCTCCCCGGAGGGGTGCTCGTGCTGTCTGAGCGAGGCCAGCCGCTCCCCCAGCCGCTCCTGGCGCTTCTTGGCCCGGTGCCAGTCCATGGCGAGGTTGGAGGCGACGACGGCGGCCCACGCGGACACGTCCCGCGGCGCCTCGTGCCCCTTCGCCGCCCGCTCCAGCAACCGCAGGCGGACCTGCTGCACCCCGTCCGGCAGGTCCGCCTGCGGCACCCCGCCCAGGGCGAGCACGGCCCGCACCCGGCGTTCCTGTGCCGCGTCCAGGGGGTCGTCCCCCTGGGTCCTGCGGCCGATTCCGCGCAGCACCGACACCCCTCCCCTCGCCGCGTTTCTCCTACGACGCCGGTGGGACGGAAAACGTTCGGCGGGAGGCGGGGAGAATTCTCCGAGGCGTACGTCACACCGGGCGCGCGGGACCGCACGGCTTCCGGCACGACGCGACCACCGGGCGAATTTCTCCAGCTCAGCACGGGTGCGGCCACAGTTTGGCAACCCGCCGGCCGCCTCGGGGCGTCCCAGCCTTCGAGCATGGAGCACAAAGAATTGGACAGGCTGACCCGGGTCGGCCGCATGATGGAAAAGCCTCGGTCACGTGCGAAGAGATAGGGAGTCACCGTGAGGGTCGGAATCGTCGGAGCCACCGGACAGGTCGGCACGGTCATGCGGAAGATCCTCAAGGAGCGGAACTTCCCGGTCACGGAGCTGCGCCTGTTCGCCTCCGCCCGCTCGGCCGGCTCCGTCCTGGACGGCGTGACGGTGGAGGACGCGGCGACGGCCGACTACACCGGCCTGGACATCGTGCTGTTCTCCGCGGGCGGCGCGACCTCGAAGGCGCTGGCCGAAAAGGTCGCCTCGCAGGGCGCGGTCGTGATCGACAACTCCTCGGCCTGGCGCAAGGACCCCGAGGTCCCGCTGGTCGTCTCCGAGGTGAACCCGCACGCCATCGCGGACCGCCCCAAGGGGATCATCGCCAACCCGAACTGCACCACGATGGCCGCGATGCCGGTCCTGAAGGTGCTGGACGCCGAGGCGGGCCTGCTGACCCTGATCGCCACCACCTACCAGGCGGTGTCCGGCTCGGGCCTCGCGGGCGTGGCGGAGCTGCACGGCCAGGTGCAGAAGGTCGCCGCCGACGCGGACAAGCTCACCCACGACGGCGGCGCGGTCGACTTCCCCGAGCCGCAGGTCTACAAGCGGCCCATCGCCTTCAACGTCCTGCCCTTCGCCGGCAACCTCGTCGACGACGGCCTGAACGAGACCGACGAGGAGCAGAAGCTCCGCAACGAGTCCCGCAAGATCCTGGAGCTCCCCGAGCTGAAGGTCTCCGGCACCTGTGTGCGCGTCCCGGTGTTCTCCGGCCACTCCCTCCAGGTCAACGCCCGCTTCGCCCGCCCGATCTCCCCGGAGCGCGCGACGGAGCTGCTGGCGGGCGCCCCGGGCGTGACCCTCTCGGACATCCCGACCCCTCTTCAGGCCGCCGGCCAGGACGCCTCCTTCGTCGGCCGCATCCGCCGCGACGAGACGGTCGACAACGGCCTCGCCCTGTTCATCTCCAACGACAACCTCCGCAAGGGCGCCGCGCTGAACGCGGTCCAGATCGCGGAGCTGGTGGCGGCGGAGCTCAAGGGCTGACCCTCAGGGCCGCCTGACCTCGTAGAGGAAACAGCCGTACTCGACGGCCCGGACGTGGACAAGCGCCACGGACGGGTCGTCGAACGCGTTTCGGAAGGCGTCGTCGTCGAGCCGGTCGACCAGCTCTCCGCCGAGGATGTGTCCGTCGGACGAGTAGCGGCGGACGGTCCGGTGGGCGTTGGCGAACGGGTGGCCGCCGGGGTCCGGCCCCGCGCACTCCCCGGCGTGGATGAAGACCGGGCCCTGTTCGTCGTACGCCCCCGGCCGCGCGCCCGTCTCGGCCGCCCAGCGGCGCAGCGGGGCGTAGGAGACGAGTGCGATCCGCTCGCCCGGCTCGCTGCGGCGCAGACAGCACCTGAGGGGCGCGCCGCCCTCCTCGTCCGTGAACGGGGCCGGCGGGCGGCCGGCGTCGTCGGCGGTGCGCAGTGCGCTGAGGACCGGGGGGCCGATGGGCAGTGCGGTGTACGTCGTCATGGGACCAGGCTGGCGCGGCCGCGCGCGGATGACCGGCGGAAACCGGACGTGGAACCCCCGGAACCGCAGGGTAATCCCCCGATCCGTCGGAGACAGTTCGTGGAAGGATGGCCGGACCGCCGAACCTACTCATATCGAGGAAACAAGGAGATGACCGCGTGCCTGGCACAAACCTGACTCGCGAAGAGGCTCAGCAGCGCGCGAAGCTGCTCAGTGTCGAGTCCTACGAGATCGATCTCGACCTCTCCGGCGCGCAGGAGGGCGGTACCTTCCGGTCCGTGACCACGGTGCGCTTCGATGTCGCCGAGAACGGGGCCGAGTCCTTCATCGACCTCGTCGCCCCGACAGTCCACGAGGTCACGCTGAACGGGGACGCGCTCGACCCCGCCGAGGTCTTCAAGGACTCCCGGATCGCCCTGCCCGGTCTCCTGGAGGGCCGCAACGTCCTGCGGGTCGTCGCGGACGCCGCCTACACCAACACCGGTGAGGGCCTGCACCGCTTCGTCGACCCGGTCGACCAGCAGGCGTACCTGTACACCCAGTTCGAGGTGCCGGACGCCCGCCGGGTCTTCGCCTCCTTCGAGCAGCCGGACCTGAAGGCCACCTTCCAGTTCACCGTGAAGGCGCCGACCGGCTGGACCGTCATCTCCAACTCCCCGACGCCGGAGCCGAAGGACGACGTCTGGGTCTTCGAGCCGACCCCGCGGATCTCGTCGTACATCACGGCCCTGATCGTCGGCCCTTACCACTCGGTGCACAGCGTGTACGAGAAGGACGGCCAGTCCGTCCCGCTGGGCATCTACTGCCGTCCCTCGCTCGCCGAGCACCTCGACTCGGACGCCATCTTCGAGGTGACCCGGCAGGGCTTCGAGTGGTTCCAGGAGAAGTTCGACTACGCGTACCCCTTCAAGAAGTACGACCAGCTGTTCGTGCCGGAGTTCAACGCGGGCGCCATGGAGAACGCGGGCGCGGTCACCATCCGCGACCAGTACGTCTTCCGGTCCAAGGTGACCGACGCCGCGTACGAGATGCGCGCCGAGACCATCCTGCACGAGCTGGCCCACATGTGGTTCGGCGACCTCGTGACCATGGAGTGGTGGAACGACCTGTGGCTGAACGAGTCGTTCGCCACCTACACCTCCATCGCCTGCCAGGCGTACGCCCCGGACAGCCGGTGGCCGCACTCCTGGACCACGTTCGCCAACTCCATGAAGACGTGGGCGTACCGCCAGGACCAGCTGCCGTCCACGCACCCGATCATGGCCGAGATCCGCGACCTGGACGACGTGCTGGTCAACTTCGACGGCATCACGTACGCCAAGGGCGCGTCCGTCCTCAAGCAGCTCGTCGCCTACGTGGGCGAGGACGAGTTCTTCGGCGGTGTGCAGGCGTACTTCAAGCGCCACGCGTTCGGCAACACCCGCCTGTCCGACCTGCTGGGCGCGCTGGAGGAGACCTCCGGCCGTGACCTCGGCACCTGGTCGCAGAAGTGGCTCCAGACGGCCGGCATCAACGTCCTGCGCCCCGAGATCGAGACCGACGGCAACGGTGTCATCACCTCCTTCGCCATCCGCCAGGAGGCCCCGGCGCTCCCCGCCGGCGCGAAGGGCGAGCCGACGCTGCGGCCGCACCGCATCGCGGTCGGCCTGTACGAACTCGACGACGACAGCGGCAAGTTGATCCGTGACGAGCGGATCGAACTGGACGTCGACGGCGAGCTGACGGCCGTACCGCAGCTGGTCGGCAAGCGCCGCCCCGCGGTCGTGCTGCTCAACGACGACGACCTGTCGTACGCCAAGGTCCGCCTCGACGAGCAGTCGCTGGCCTTCGTGACCGAGCACCTGGGCGACTTCGAGTCGTCGCTGCCGCGCGCGCTGTGCTGGGCGTCGGCGTGGGACATGACGCGGGACGCCGAACTCGCGACCCGCGACTACCTCTCGCTGGTCCTCTCCGGAATCGGCAAGGAGTCCGACATCGGTGTCGTGCAGTCGCTGCACCGGCAGGTGAAGCTGGCGATCGAGCTGTACGCCGCCCCCGCCGCCCGCGAGACGCTGCTGACCCGCTGGACCGACGCCACGCTGGCCCACCTGCGGTCCGCGGCGCCGGGCAGCGACCACCAGCTCGCCTGGGCGCGGGCGTTCGCGGCGACGGCCCGTACCCCCGAGCAGCTGGACCTCCTGGAGGCGCTGCTCGACGGGTCCCAGGTCGTCGAGGGTCTCGCCGTCGACACGGAGCTGCGCTGGGCGTTCGTGCAGCGGCTGGCCTCCGTCGGCCGCTACGACGAGTCGGAGATCGCCGCCGAGTACGAGCGGGACAAGACCGCCGCCGGTGAGCGCCACGCGGCGACCGCCCGTGCCTCGCGGCCGACCGAGGAGGCGAAGGCGGAGGCCTGGGCGCAGGTCGTCGAGTCCGACAAGCTGCCCAACGCGGTCCAGGAGGCCGTCATCGGCGGGTTCGTGCAGACCGACCAGCGGGAGCTGCTCGCGCCGTACGCGGACAAGTACTTCGAGGTGGTCAAGGACATCTGGGAGTCCCGCTCGCACGAGATCGCCCAGCAGATCGCGGTCGGCCTCTACCCCTCGCTCCAGGTCTCCCAGGAGACCCTGGACCGCACCGACGCCTGGCTGACCGAGGCCGAGCCGAACGCGGCCCTGCGCCGACTCGTCTCCGAGTCCCGCGCAGGCGTGGACCGAGCCCTGAAGGCCCAGGCAGCGGACGCCCGAGCGGGCGAGTAGGGGGACGGGGGCGGGCGGTCCTGCGGAACGCGGGCCGCCCGACACCCGGGCGGGGTGGCATACGTCAGAGGGCTGTCGTGC
>NZ_LJBR01000043.1 GCF_001282115.1 Streptomyces sp. NRRL B-24085
TGGGGACATACTGCACGTGCTTCCCCCGAGGTCCCAGAGCGGACCCGTGGTCGGGGTCGGCAAGACGCGTGCCGAGCCGCAACGGCCGCGCCGGCGGGCCGGGTTGACGACGACCGCAGCGGCCGGCGGGCTCGCGTCCGCCCCGCTTTGCCGTCAACTGACCGCCGCCCGGCCCCTGGTCACCCGTGCCGCGTCTCCTAAGGTGAGCGGGGTCAGGGGCGGAGAATTCGAGGACCGGTGCGGAGCGGAGCCGCCGTGCCGCATCCGGACGGGGAGCTGGGGCGTCTACGTCGTTATGGACCTGGAGAAGCAGCCCGCGCCGCAGGCACCCCCGCCCGAGGGATGTCTCACCGTCGCCATTCGCATCCCCGTACGGATCGTCGTGCTCGTGCTGGTCGTGCCCGTGCGGATCGTGTGGGACGCGCTCGTCGTGCTGGGGCGCTTCCTGCGGGACAGCGTGCTGCGGCCCCTGTGGCGGGCGCTCGTCGTCTGGCCCTGCACGGCCCTGTGGCGCTATGGGGTCGTGCCTCTCGCCAAAGCGGTCGGCTGGCTGGGCAAGGTGCTCCTCGTCATCCCGCTGGTGTGGCTGTACCGGTCGGTGCTGACGCCGGTCGGGCACGGCGTCACGTGGCTGGTGCGGGGGATCGTCGCCGGCCTGGTGTGGGTGTACGCGCGCGTCCTCACCCCGATCGGGCACGGGACCCTGTGGCTCCTCAAGGGCGTGGTCGCGGGGCTCGTCTGGATCTGCACGGTGACCGGGCGCGGCGTCGCGTGGGTCGTACGGGGGATCGTGGCGGGACTGGCGTGGGTGTACGCGCGCATGTGCACCCCGGTCGGGCACGCGATCGTGTGGCTCCTCAAGGGCGTCGGAGCCGTGCTCCTCTGGATCCTCACGCCGATCGGGCGCGCGATCCTCTGGTGCGCCCAGGGGATCGCCTGGTGTGCCAGGGGGATCGCGTGGCTGGTGAGCGCCGTCGTCACCGGCATCGGTGTGGCCCTGTACTGGATCGCCCGCGTCCTGCTCGTCCTGCCCGCCGTCGCCCTGTGGCGCTGGGTCCTCGCGCCCGTGGGGCGGGCCCTCGCCGTGGTCGGCCGGGAGGTGTGGGACGCGCTCGGGCACGCCTGGCGGATCGCCGGGCACATCTCCCTCGCCGTCGGCCGGTTCCTCGCGACCCTCTTCCGGTGGATCTTCGTCGAGCCGGTGCGCTGGGTGTACCGCGAGGTCCTGACCCCCGTCGGACACGTGGTCCGGGACGTCGGACACGTGGTCCGGGACGCGGTGCTGCGGCCCGTCGCCGAGGCCGCGCGCAGTGTGGGCCGGATCACCCGGGCCACGCTCGCCTCCGCCCGGGAGTCCGTGCGGCAGGCCCGGGCCGACGTCCGCAGGGTTCTTTTCGGCGCTTCCGGGGGAACCCGTGAGCGTGAGGCGGTGGCCCGGCGGGAACCGCAGGGCGCCGACACACGTACTCTTGGTAGCAGTACGACCGCACTCACGAAGGACTGAGCGACACTGGGCAAGCGACAGCCCGAAGGCCCGCCGCCCGCACCGGCGGTGCAGCGCATCCGACTGCGCTACACCAAGCGCGGCCGCCTCCGGTTCACCAGCCACCGTGACTTCCAGCGCGCCTTCGAGCGTGCGCTGCGCCGCGCCGAGGTGCCCATGGCGTACTCGGCGGGGTTCACGCCGCATCCGAAGGTGTCGTACGCCAATGCCGCACCCACCGGCACGGGCAGTGAGGCGGAGTACCTGGAGATCGCGCTCACGCAGGCGCGCGACCCGGAGAAGCTCCGGCTCCTCCTCGACGAGTCGCTGCCCGCCGGGCTCGACGTCGTCGACGCGGTCGAGGCCCGGACCTCGGGACTCGCCGACCGGCTCACCGCTTCCGTGTGGGAGCTCAGGCTGGACGGCGTGGAGGCGGCCGAGGCCGAGCGCGCGGTCGCCGCGTTCAACACCGCCGAGGCGGTCGAGGTCCAGCGCACCACCAAGAACGGCCTCAGGACCTTCGACGCCCGCCCCGCGGTCGTACACCTGGAAACGCACAGTGAACCTGCTGATAGGCCGACCGACCAGCCCTGTGCGATACTGCGGCTGGTTGTTCGGCACGTGACGCCTGCCGTACGACCCGACGACGTCCTGTCCGGTCTCCGCGCCGTGGCCGACCTGGCGCCGCCGGTCCCCGCTGCGGTGACCAGGCTGGCGCAGGGGCTGCTCGATGAAGAGACCGGCACGGTGACCGACCCGCTCGCGCCCGACCGCGAGGCAGCCGAGGCCCACTCAACGGCCGAACCGACTGCCGCCGCGAAGGCGCCGGCGTAAGGAAGGTCCCGCGAAGGACGGGCGTCGTAGCGCAGCCCTCGTACTCGGGAGCCACCTGGGTCGGGCAGCGCACCGACCACAAGACTTTCGCCAGGCCGTACCCAGCAAGGGCGTACGGAACCGGCGAGACAGGACACAGAGAGCTCCCGTGCGGCGCCCGCGCCCCGGACGGCGGCACCGCGCATCGCGCGAGCCGCGGACGTCACCGGCATCCTCGCCGGACCAGGCGCGGCGCCCGGGAGCCTGACGGGAGACAAGCCCGCATGCTCGAACCGACCGAACCCATCGAGGGTTCCGAACAGAACACCCCCAGCGACACCCTGCCGCCGCGTCGTCGGCGCCGTGCCGCGTCCAGGCCGGCGGGACCGCCGGTCGCCGCCGCCCCGGGCGGCGAGGAGGTCGTCGCTCCGGCCATACCGGCCGCGGAGGCCGAGGACCTCGTCACGGACGAGGAGGAGAAGCTCGACGAGAACGTCGAGACCGGTGAGACCGCCGTGGCGGAGGAGCCGGCCGCGCCCGCCGCGCGTCCGCGTCGGCGTGCGACCCGCCGGGCGTCGGCCCCTGCCGGGGCCCCCGCGGCGGCCGAGGCCGCCGAGACCGTGGTGCCGGTGACAGCGGCCGAGACGCCCGCACAGCTCGCGGCCGAGGACAGCGCCCCCGCCGCCGGGACCGAGGACGCGGCTCCGCCCGCGCGTACCCGTCGGCGTGCGACCCGCCGGGTGACCGCGCCCGCCGCCGCCCCCGAGGCCGAGGAGTCGGCAGAGACCGAAGCGCCGGTGACCGCCGGGACGCCCGCCGAGACCGAGGCACCCGCGGCCGAGACCGCCGAGGCCGCCGCACCTGCTCCGCGCACCCGTCGCCGTGCCACCCGCCGGGCCGCCGCGCCCGCCGGTGCTCCGGAGGCCGCGGAGACCGTCGAGGCCGCGCCCGCCGCGGAGGTGGCCGAGCCGGTGACCGCGGAGCCGGTGGCCGCCGAGGCCCCCGCCGAGACCGCCGCGCCCGCCGGACGTACGCGTCGCCGTGCCACGCGTCGCGTCGCCGCGCCCGCCGGTGCCCCCGAGGGCGAGACCGTCGAGGCCGCGCCGGCCGAGACCGCCGCCGAGGCCCCCGTGCAGGAAGCCGCCGCCGAGGCCCCCGCCGAGGAAGCCGCCCCGCGCCGTGCCCGTCGCCGGTCCGTCCGTCAGGCCGCCACCGGGTTCTCCGAGCCCGCGCGGCGCGGTGCCGCTGCCGGTGCCGACGACGAGGACGGATCGCCGCGTCGGCCCGCGCGACCCGCGGTCGCCGTGTTCCAGGCCCCCGTCTTCACCGAGCCGCAGTTCCAGACCCCGCAGCGGGCCGCCGCCGAGGCCGCCGCGGAGGCGGAGGCCGGACAGAGCGAGCAGGCCGAGGCCGTCGAGCCGGTCGAGGAGACCGCCGTCGAGGAGCAGACCGGGTCGCGGCGCCGCCGCCGACGCCGCCGGTGACGACGCCGAGGAGACCGGGTCGCGGCGCCGCCGCCGGCGCGGTGGCCGCCGCCGTCGCCGGGGCGAGTCCGCCGAGGCGTCCGGTGACGAGGAGCCGGACGACTCCGACGAGCCCGCCGCCGAGGAGGCCGGCCGGTCCGCGCACTCCGCGCAGGACGACGACGGCGCCGACGCCGAGCACGACGACGAGGACGACGAGGACGCCCGTTCGGACGAGTCCGGCGGCTCCAGCTCCAGCAGCCGTCGCCGCCGTCGCCGCAGGCGCCGGGCCGGTGACTCCTCCGCCGACACCGAGCCCGGTGACGGCGACCCCGAGCGGACCGTGGTCAAGGTGCGCGAGCCGCGCCCGAAGGCGGAGCCGTCCGACGAGGTGCAGTCCATCAAGGGCTCGACCCGTCTGGAGGCCAAGAAGCAGCGCCGCCGCGAGGGCCGCGAGCAGGGCCGCCGTCGCGTCCCGATCATCACCGAGGCCGAGTTCCTGGCCCGCCGCGAGGCCGTCGAGCGCGTGATGGTCGTCCGGCAGAGCGGTGAGCGCACCCAGATCGGCGTCCTCGAGGACGGTGTGCTCGTCGAGCACTACGTCAACAAGGAGCAGGCCACCTCGTACGTCGGCAACGTCTACCTGGGCAAGGTCCAGAACGTCCTGCCGTCGATGGAGGCCGCCTTCATCGACATCGGCAAGGGCCGCAACGCCGTGCTGTACGCCGGTGAGGTCAACTTCGAGGCGCTGGGCATGGCCAACGGGCCGCGCCGCATCGAGTCCGCGCTCAAGTCCGGCCAGCCGGTGCTCGTCCAGGTCACCAAGGACCCGATCGGGCACAAGGGCGCGCGTCTGACCAGCCAGGTCTCTCTGCCGGGCCGCTACCTCGTGTACGTGCCCGAGGGCTCCATGACCGGTATCAGCCGCAAGCTGCCCGACACCGAGCGGGCGCGGCTGAAGACCATCCTCAAGAAGATCGTCCCCGAGGACGCGGGCGTCATCGTACGCACCGCCGCCGAGGGCGCCAGCGAGGACGAGCTGCGCCGCGACGTCGAGCGGCTCCAGGCGCAGTGGGAGGACATCCAGAAGAAGGCGAAGAGCGGCAACGCCCCGACGCTGCTCTACGGCGAGCCGGACATGACCGTCCGGGTCGTCCGAGACATCTTCAACGAGGACTTCTCCAAGGTCGTCGTCAGCGGTCAGGAAGCCTGGGAGACCGTCCACGGATACGTCTCGCACGTCGCGCCCGACCTCGCCGAGCGGCTCCAGAAGTGGACCTCCGAGGTCGACGTCTTCGCCACGTACCGGATCGACGAGCAGCTCGCCAAGGCGTTGGACCGCAAGGTCTGGCTGCCCAGCGGCGGTTCGCTGGTGATCGACCGGACCGAGGCGATGGTCGTCGTCGACGTCAACACCGGCAAGTTCACCGGCCAGGGCGGCAACCTGGAGGAGACGGTCACCAGGAACAACCTGGAGGCGGCCGAGGAGATCGTGCGTCAGCTCCGGCTGCGCGACCTCGGCGGCATCATCGTGATCGACTTCATCGACATGGTCCTGGAGTCCAACCGGGACCTGGTGCTCCGGCGCCTGCTGGAGTGCCTGGGCCGGGACCGGACCAAGCACCAGGTCGCCGAGGTCACCTCGCTGGGCCTGGTCCAGATGACCCGCAAGCGGGTCGGACAGGGCCTGCTGGAGTCCTTCTCGGAGACCTGCGTGCACTGCAACGGCCGCGGTGTCATCGTGCACATGGAGCAGCCGACCTCCGCCGGTGGCGGCGGCAAGCGCAAGAAGCGCGGGCGCGGCGGCGACGGGCACGAGCACACGCACGAGGCCGTGGCCGCCGTGGAGGCGCCCGAGGAGATCGAGGTCGAGACCGAGGCGGAGGTCGCCGCGGAGGTCGCCGAGCCGATCGCGCTGGCCCCGGCCGAGTTCGCGCCGGACGAGGAGCTGTACAGCAGCGTCGCCGAGGCGGAGGCCGCGGCCACGCGCGGGCGTGGCCGTCGCAGGGCGAGCCGCCGGGCGTCCGCCCCGGCCGGTGCCCCGCGGGGCGGCGGGTCGAGGAGGTCGGGTGGTGCCGAGGCGCCGGCCGACCTGGAGAGCCCGGTGTCCGAGGACGTCGAGGTCCCGACCGCCCAGGCCGTGCCGGCCGAGGTCGAGGCCGAGCGTCCCGTGCAGCCGGAGTCGGCCGCCGAGGCGCAGGCCGAGCCGGTCGCGGCGGAGGACCCGGTGGTCGAGGCCGCGTCGGCCGCGCCCGAGCCCGCTGCCGACGAGGCCGCGCCCAAGGGCCGTACGCGTCGCCGGGCCACCCGCAGGGCGTCGGCTCCGGCCGGTTCCCCGGCGGGCGCCGAGGCGGCCGTGGTGACGGTCGCCGAGGCCGCGCCGGTGGTCGAGGCGCCGGCGGAGGAGGCACCCGTGGTGCCGGCCGAGCCCGAGGCGGCCCCCGAGAGCGCCGCCCCGGCCCGTCCGCGCCGGCGTGCCGTCCGCAAGGCCACCGCGCCCACTGCGTCCGAGGAGGCGGCCGTCGTGGTCGTGCCCTCGGCCGAGGCGCCGGCCGACGCGGAGGAGCCCGCCGACGTGGCGGTTCCGGCCAAGAAGACGGCCCGCAAGACGGCCAAGAAGGCCACGGCGAAGAAGGCGGCGACCAAGAAGACCGCCGCGAAGAAGACGGTCGCGAAGAAGACCACCGCCAAGAAGACGACCGCGAAGAAGGCGGCGTCGAAGAAGACGGTGGCGGCCGAGCAGAAGTCGCCGCGTTCCGTCTCCACCCCGGCGGAGGACTCCTGACGGTCCACCGGGCCTGACGGACGGTCACCGAATGGATTCGGCCGTCCGAAGATCGAAATCCGCTCCTGGTTCGCCGGGAGCGGATTTCGTGATTCTGTGGGTATTGCGTCCGAACGGAAAGTTGTCAACCGGTGATCCATCATGTGAATGGCCGGTGAATCCCCGGCCTGTCCTCAGGGTTATGATGTGAGCCGAGATTGACGCTTAATTTAGACAAATAGGGATTTTCGTGAAGGCTCTCGTGCTCTCCGGGGGAGCGGGCACCCGCCTCCGCCCGATCACCCACACCTCCGCCAAGCAGTTGGTGCCGGTCGCCAACAAGCCGGTGCTGTTCTACGGCCTGGAGGCGATCGCCGAGGCCGGGATCAGCGAGGTCGGCATCGTCGTCGGCGACACCGCGGACGAGATCCGAGAGGCGGTCGGTGACGGCTCCCAGTTCGGGATCAAGGTCACCTACATCCCGCAGGAAGCGCCGCTGGGCCTCGCCCACGCCGTGCTCATCGCGCAGGAGTTCCTGGGTGACGAGGACTTCGTCATGTACCTCGGCGACAACTTCATCGTCGGCGGTATCACCGGTCTGGTGGACGAGTTCCGCGCCGAGCGGCCCGACGCGCAGATCCTGCTGACCCGCGTCCCCAACCCCACCTCCTTCGGTGTCGCCGAACTCGACGGCGACGGCCGGGTGGTGGGCCTGGAGGAGAAGCCGAAGCAGCCCAAGAGCGACCTCGCCCTCGTCGGCGTCTACCTCTTCACCCCGGCCATCCACGAGGCCGTCCGCTCCATCGAGCCCTCCTGGCGCGGCGAGCTGGAGATCACCCACGCCATCCAGTGGCTGATCGACCAGCAGCGCGACGTCCGCTCCACGACCATCTCCGGGTACTGGAAGGACACCGGCAACGTCACCGACATGCTGGAGGTCAACCGCTCGGTCCTGGAGACCGTCGATCCGGTGAACGAGGGCACGGTCGACGAGTCCAGCGAGATCATCGGCCGGGTCCGCATCGAGGCGGGTGCCAGCGTCAGTGGCAGCCGGATCGTCGGCCCTGCCATCATCGGTGCCGGCACGGTGGTCAACGACGCCTACATCGGCCCGTTCACGTCCGTCTCCGAGGACTGCCGGATCGAGGACAGCGAAATCGAGTACTCCATCGTGCTGCGCGGCTCGTCCGTGACCGGCGTGCGCCGCGTGGAGGCCTCGCTCATCGGACGTGACGTCGAGGTCACGCCCGCGCCCCGTAACCCCAAGGCACACCGGCTCGTGCTCGGTGATCACAGCAAGGTGCAGATCTCTTCATGACCACTCGGATTCTGGTGACCGGCGGTGCCGGCTTCATCGGCTCGCACTACGTCCGTACCGTGCTCGGCCCCGAGGGCCCCGGTGACGTCTCGGTCACCGTCCTGGACAAGCTGACGTACGCGGGCAACCCGGCCAACCTCGACGAGGTGCGCGAGCACCCGGGCTTCGCCTTCGTGCAGGGCGACATCTGCGACCCCGAGCTGGTCGGCAAGCTGATGGCCGAGCACGACCAGGTGGTGCACTTCGCCGCCGAGTCGCACGTCGACCGTTCCATCGACGGCGGCGCCGAGTTCGTGCGCACCAACGTGGTCGGCACCCACACCCTCATCGACGCGGCCCACCGCGCGGGCATCAAGACCTTCGTGCACATCTCCACCGACGAGGTCTACGGCTCGATCGACGAGGGCTCCTGGCCCGAGACGCACCCGCTGGAGCCCAACTCGCCGTACTCCTCGGCGAAGGCCTCCAGCGACCTGATCGCGCTGTCGTACCACCGCACCCACGGCCTGGACGTGCGCGTGACCCGCTGCTCCAACAACTACGGGCACCACCACTTCCCCGAGAAGGTCATCCCGCTCTTCGTGACCAACCTCCTCGACGGCAAGAAGGTCCCGCTGTACGGCGACGGCGGCAACGTCCGCGACTGGCTGCACATCGACGACCACGTCCAGGGCATCGAGCTCGTGCGCACCAAGGGCCGCGCGGGCGAGGTCTACAACATCGGCGGCGGCACCGAGCTCTCCAACAAGGAGCTCACCGAGCTGCTGCTGAAGGCGTGCGGCGCCGACTGGGAGACCAGCGTCGAGTACGTCGAGGACCGCAAGGGCCACGACCGCCGCTACTCCGTCGACTGCACGAAGATCCGCGAGGAGCTCGGCTACGAGCCCCGCAAGAGCTTCGAGCAGGGCCTCGCGGAGACCGTGCAGTGGTACCGCGACAACCGCGCCTGGTGGGAGCCGCTGAAGGAGCGGGCCGCGCTGTGACCGACAACCGCACCTGGCTGGTCACGGGCGCGGGCGGCATGCTGGGCCAGGACGTCCTGGCCCGGCTGGACCGGTCGGGGGAGCGGTACGTCGCGCTCGACCGCAAGGCGCTGGACCTCACCGACGCCGACGCCGTGCGCGCGGCTGTCGAGGAGCACCGGCCCGCCGTGGTCGTCAACTGCGCGGCCTGGACCGCCGTCGACGACGCCGAGACCCGTGAGGACGAGGCGCTCGCCATCAACGGCGACGGGCCGCGCCACCTCGCCGAGGCCTGCGCCCGCACCGGCGCCGTCCTGCTGCACGTCTCCACCGACTACGTCTTCGCCGGGGACGCCGCGGAGCCGTACGCCGAGGACGCGCCCACCGCGCCCCGCAGCGCCTACGGCCGCACCAAGCTGGCCGGGGAGCAGGCCGTGCTGAAGGGGCTCCCGGAGCGCGGGTACGTCGTGCGCACCGCCTGGCTCTACGGCACCGGCGGCCCCAACTTCGTCAAGACGATGATCAAGCTGGAGGGCGTCAAGGACACCCTCGACGTCGTCGACGACCAGCGCGGCCAGCCCACCTGGAGCGCCGATCTCGCGGGCCTGCTGGTCCAGTTGGGCCTCGGCGCCCTGGCCGGCACCGCCCCGGCCGGCGTCTACCACGGCACCAGCTCGGGCGAGACCACCTGGCACGGCTTCACCCAGGAGATCTTCCGGCTGCTCGGCGCCGACCCGGACCGGGTCCGCCCCACCACCAGCGACGCGTTCGTACGCCCCGCTCCCCGTCCCGCCTACAGCGTCCTCGGTCACGGCCGGTTCGCCGAGGCCGGCATCGAGCCGCTGCGCGACTGGCGCACGGCTCTCACCGAGGCCTTCCCGGAGATCCACCGGGTCCATCTGAAGGAGAACACGGCGTGACGGTCAAGGTCAGCGTCGTCATCGCGGTCTACAACCCCGGCAAGTACGTCGAGGACTGCATCACGGGCCTGCTCCGGCAGAGCCTGACCCCGGACGAGTTCGAGGTCTTCTTCGTCGACGACGGCTCCACCGACGAGACCCCGGCCCGCCTGGACCAGCTCGCCGCCGAGCACCCGCACTTCCACGTCATCCACCAGGAGTCCTCCGGCTGGTCGGGCAAGCCCCGCAACACCGGCATCGAGGCCGCCCAGGGCGAGTACGTCATGTTCGTCGACCACGACGACTGGCTGGGCGACGAGGCCCTCGAGCGGATGTACGACTACGGCAAGGCCAACGACGCCGACGTGGTCGTGGGCAAGATGGCGGGCATCGGACGCCCGGTCCCGCAGGAGCTGTTCCGGGTCAACCGGCCGCGGGCGACGGTCGAGAACGCGCCGCTGATCGACAGCCTCACCCCGCACAAGATGTTCCGGCGGGAGTTCCTCAACGAGCACGGCATGCGCTTCAAGGAGGGCCGCCGGCGCCTGGAGGACCATGTCTTCGTCGCCGAGGCCTACCTGCGCGCCAAGAGCGTCGCCGTGCTCAGCGACTACCTGTGCTACTACCACATCACCCGTGACGACGGCTCCAACGCCGGTTTCCAGCGCTTCGACCCGGTCGGCTACTTCGGCAACCTGCGCGAGGCCCTCGACGTCGTCGAGTCGCTGACCGAGCCGGGAGCGCTGCGCGACAAGCTGTTCAGCCGCTGGCTGCGCAACGAGATGGTCGAGCGGCTGCGCGGCCAGCGCCTCCTCAAGCTCCCGGAGGACTACGCCGAGGAGCTGTACACCGAGATCCACAAGGTGGTCACCGAGCGCTTCGGCCCCGGTGTCGTCGCCCGCCTCGGTCTCACCCAGAAGGTCGTCGCCGGGCTGGTCTTCGCCGACCGGTACCAGGACATCCGCACGCTCGCCGAGTGGGAGGCCGGGATCAAGCCCACCGGCGAGCTCACCTCGCTGGAGTGGCAGGACGGCACCCTGCACGTCGGCTTCGACGCCGAACTGCACAACGGCGACGAGCCGATGACCTTCCGCCGCGACGGCGAGCGCCGGCTGCTCGACCTGCCGCTGTCCGGGGAGGCCCTGGGGGCACTCGGCGACCAGGGCATCAAACTGGACGCCCCGCTCGCCAAGAGCGACGTGGACCTGGTGGTCCGGCACCGCGAGGACGCCCGGCAGTTCTACCTGCCCGTCAAGAGCGAGCCGCACGAGATCGAGGCCGGCGACGGTGTCCTGCGGCAGCGGATCTCCGCCCGCGCCGAGCTCGACCCCGAGACCGCGGCCTCCGGCGCCCCGCTCGACAAGGGCATCTGGGACCTGCACCTGAGGATCAAGTCCTGCGGCTGGAGCAAGGAGACCCGGCTCGGCGCGGTGCGCGGCGAGGACGTCGAGGCCGGCCGCCTGGCCGCCCTCACCGGCGAGCCCAAGCGGCTCGTCCTGCCGTACTGGACCGACGGTCCCGGCAACCTCTCGCTCGACGTCGATCAGCACACCAACAAGCTGGAGGGCGAGGCGGTCGCCTTCATGCCGCCCGCCGAGGGCGCCGTCGAGGGTTCCGTCGTACGGCTGCCGCTGCCGCTGCACATCGCCGCGGCCGGCGGGGACACCGTCCAGCTGCGCTTCGAGCGCAAGAACGTCGGCAAGTA
This sequence comes from Streptomyces sp. NRRL B-24085, assembly GCF_001282115.1. Taxonomy (GTDB): domain Bacteria; phylum Actinomycetota; class Actinomycetes; order Streptomycetales; family Streptomycetaceae; genus Streptomyces. The sequence goes on from NZ_LJBR01000043.1 coordinate 11,408, forward strand.
CCCGGCCGACGCCACGCTCGACGGCCGTGTCGCCACCGCCACCCTGCCGCTGGACAAGCTCACCGGCATGCGCTGGGCGGTGCGGATCGGCGTGCCCTCCGCGGCCCGCGGTGAGCGCAAGTGGACGCGGCTGCCCGTCGACGTCGTGGTGGACGCCGACGGTGCCGCCGAGGTGATCGACCGGCACACGCCGTCCGCCACGAAGAAGACGGCTCCGAGCGCCCCCAAGAAGAAGGCCGCCGCGCCGCGCCCGCTGTGGCGCCGGGCCGCCGGGCGCATCAAGCGCGCCCTGACCAACCAGAAGAAGGGCTGAGAACCCCGCGATGCGACCCCTTTCCATCTCCGGTGCCTGGGTGTTCGAGCCGAAGGTCTTCCCCGACGGCCGGGGCAGCTTCCACGAGTGGTTCAAGGCCCCGGTCTTCGCGGAGGCGGCGGGCCACCCGCTGAGCCTGGCCCAGGCCAACATGTCGGTCTCCAGCCGGGGCACCCTGCGCGGCATCCACTTCGCCGACGTGCCGCCCGGGCAGGCCAAGTACGTCAAGTGCGTGCGCGGCGCGGTCCTCGACGTGATCGTGGACATCCGGGTGGGCTCGCCCACCTTCGGCCAGTGGGAGATCGTCCGCCTGGACGACCAGGACCACCACGCCGTCTACCTCTCCGAGGGGCTCGGCCACGGGTTCATGGCGCTCACCGACGACGCCACCGTGGTCTACCTCTGCTCGGAGGGATACGCGCCCGAGCGCGAGCACGGCATCCACCCGCTCGACCCGGAGATCGGCATCGAGTGGCCGGAGGGGGTCGCCCCGCTGCTGTCCGCCAAGGACGAGCAGGCGCCCACCCTGGCCGAGGCCCGCGAGCAGGGGCTGCTGCCCTCCTACGAGGCCTGCGTGGCCTACCGGGAGAGCCTCGGCTCCTGACGCGTGGGTTTGAACGCGACGGGGCCCGGTTTGACCCGTTCGGCCGTGGCCCCGTAACCTAGACCGTCGGCGTGTCCACTGGTGACACGCCACATCCCCGTAAACCTCTTCCTCTCGGGTCTTTCGTCTGGCCGGGAGAGGCCGTCTGCTCTGCCGGGCGGCTGGACTGCGGGGGTGCCGTTCCCGAGCGAGAGAGTGAGATCCGCGTGTACGCCATCGTGCGCAGCGGTGGTCGCCAGCACAAGGTTGCTGTCGGCGACATCGTTGAGGTTGACAAGATTTCCACTGCCAAGGTTGGCGACACGGTCGAGCTCTCGACCCTGCTCGTTGTCGACGGCGACGCTGTGACCAGCGACCCGTGGGTCCTGGCCGGCATCAAGGTCCAGGCCGAGGTCGTGGACCACCACAAGGGCGTCAAGATCGACATCCTTCGCTACAAGAACAAGACCGGCTACCGCCGTCGTCAGGGCCACCGCCAGCAGTACACGGCGATCAAGGTCACTGAGATCCCCGCGGCTGCGAAGTAAGGGACTGAGGAGAGATGGCACACAAGAAGGGCGCATCGTCCACCCGTAACGGTCGTGACTCCAACGCTCAGCGCCTCGGCGTGAAGCGCTTCGGTGGTCAGGTCGTGAACGCGGGCGAGATCCTGGTCCGCCAGCGCGGCACCCACTTCCACCCGGGTTCGGGCGTCGGCCGTGGCGGCGACGACACGCTGTTCGCGCTGAACGCCGGTGCGGTGGAGTTCGGTACCCACCGTGGCCGCAAGGTCGTGAACATCGTTCCGGTCGCCTGAGCTCAGGCTCAGACCGAACTTTTCGCGAGGCGGACCTCACTTCCCTGGTGGGAAGGCGGGTCCGCCTTTCGCGTGTTACGCCAGTAGTACCCATGACGTTTTTGGAGGCACCGAACCATGACCACCTTCGTGGACCGCGTCGAACTGCATGTCGCCGCGGGTAACGGAGGTCACGGCTGTGCCTCCGTCCACCGGGAGAAGTTCAAGCCGCTCGGCGGTCCCGACGGCGGAAACGGCGGGCGGGGCGGCGACGTCATCCTGACCGTCGACCAGTCCGTGACCACCCTGCTCGAGTACCACCACTCCCCGCACCGCAAGGCCACCAACGGCAAGCCCGGCGAGGGCGGCAACCGCTCCGGCAAGGACGGCCAGGACCTGGTCCTGCCGGTCCCCGACGGCACCGTCGTCCTTGACAAGGCGGGCAACGTCCTCGCCGACCTGGTCGGCCACGGCACCTCCTACGTCGCCGCCCAGGGCGGCCGCGGCGGCCTCGGCAACGCGGCGCTGGCCTCCGCCCGCCGCAAGGCCCCCGGCTTCGCGCTGCTCGGCGTCCCCGGCGACCTCCAGGACATCGTCCTGGAGCTCAAGACCGTCGCCGACGTGGCGCTGGTCGGCTACCCGAGCGCGGGCAAGTCCTCGCTGATCTCGGTGCTGAGCGCGGCCAAGCCGAAGATCGCCGACTACCCCTTCACCACCCTGGTCCCGAACCTGGGCGTGGTCACCGCCGGCGACACCGTCTACACCATCGCCGACGTGCCGGGCCTGATCCCGGGCGCCAGCCAGGGCAAGGGCCTGGGCCTGGAGTTCCTGCGGCACGTCGAGCGGTGCAGTGTCCTCGTGCACGTCCTGGACACCGCCACCCTGGAGTCCGACCGCGACCCGGTCTCCGACCTCGACATCATCGAGGCCGAGCTCAGGGAGTACGGCGGCCTCGACAACCGTCCCCGCGTCGTCGTCCTGAACAAGATCGACGTACCGGACGGCAAGGACCTCGCCGAGATGGTGCGCCCGGACCTGGAGGCGCGCGGCTACCGCGTCTTCGAGGTGTCCGCGGTCGCCCACATGGGGCTGAGGGAGCTGTCCTTCGCGCTCGCCGACCTGGTCGGCCGGGCGCGGGCCGCGAGGCCCAAGGAGGAGGCGACCCGGATCGTCATCCGGCCCAAGGCCGTGGACGACACCGGCTTCACCGTGGTCCGCGAGGAGGACGGGCTGTTCCGGGTGCGCGGCGAGAAGCCGGAGCGCTGGGTGCGGCAGACCGACTTCAGCAACGACGAGGCCGTCGGCTACCTCGCCGACCGCCTCAACCGCCTCGGTGTGGAAGAGGAGTTGATGAAGGCGGGCGCCCGTTCGGGCGACGGCGTCGCCATCGGCCCCGAGGACAACGCGGTCGTCTTCGACTGGGAGCCGACCGTGATGGCCGGCGCCGAGATGCTCGGCCGGCGCGGTGAGGACCACCGCTTCGAGGCACCCCGGCCCGCTGCCCAGCGCCGCCGCGACAAGCAGGCCGAACGGGACGAGGCGGCCCAGGAGTTCGACGACTTCGAGCCGTTCTGATCCGAGGCGCGGACCGGCCGCGAGACAACCAACCGCCCTTCCTGTGAGTCGTACCGGGCAATCCGTACGACCGTCACAGGAAGGGATGCGGCATGCGCGTACAACGAAGAGGGTGGCACACGGCGCTCGCCGTCGCCCTGGCGCTCGGCGGAGTCGTCGCCCTGCCCACAGCCGCCGGAGCCGCTGAGGCCCCCCGCCAGGTGCGGGACGACTTCAACGGGGACGGGTACGCCGACCTCGCGGTGGCCGCGCCCGACGGGACCGTGGCCGGCCGGGCGAAGGCCGGGTTCGTCGGTGTGCTGTACGGCTCGGCGAGCGGCCTGAAGGCATCTACCAAACGGGTGTTCAGCCAGAACACGGCGGGCGTCCCGGGCGGTTCCGAGGCCGGCGACCGGTTCGGCAGCGCGCTCACCGCCGCCGACCTCGACCGGGACGGGTACACCGACCTGATCGTGGGAGTGGGCGGTGAGAACGGCGGTGCCGGTCTGGTGCAGGTCGTCTGGGGCGGCGCCCGCGGTCTGTCCGGGGCCGCCTCCCTCGCCTCCGGCGCGGCCCGCGACGGCCTCGGCGCCCAGGGCCGGCTCGCGGCCGGAGACGCCGACGGGGACGGCGCGACCGATCTGCTGACCGTGGTGAACCAGCACGACCTGGTGGCCACCGGCGGCCCCTTCACCCGCTCCGGCTCGGCCACCGGCGAGCGCCAGGTGGTGAAGGACAGGTACGACAGCCGGGTCCTCGACCTCGACGTGGGCGACCTCAACGGCGACGGGATCACCGACGTCGTGGCCGCCGAGAACGGCACGGACACGTTCGACTCCCGGCGGATCGCCTACTGGTGGGGCACCAGGGACGGCCTCACGCCCTGGACCCTGGTCTACGACATCGACGGCGCCGGACTCCAGGGCGGCGAGAACCTCGCGGTCGGGGACGTGAACCGGGACGGCTACGCCGACATCGTGGTGGGCCGGACCGTCGAGGGCTACGAGAGCGACCAGGACACCTACCTTGCCAAGGGCGGCCGTGTCACCTGGATACCCGGCACCCCGGGCGCTCCTGACGGAGCGTCGGCCCAGTTCGTCAACCAGGACAGCCCCAGCGTGCCCGGCACCGCCGAGAAGGGCGACGGCTTCGGCACCGACGTCCAGCTCGCCGACGTCGACGGGGACGGCTACCTCGACGTGGTCACCGGTGTGCCCGGCGAGGACCTGGGCCCGATGACCGCACCGAACTCCGTCAAGGACGCCGGCGCGGTCGTGGTGCTGAGCGGCCGGGCCGACGGGCTGACCGGAGTGGGCTCCCACCAGGTGGTCACGCAGGACACTCCGGGGGTGCCCGGCGCCACCGAGAAGGGCGACGTCTTCGGCAAGGCCGTCCATGTGGGTGACGCGAACGGCGACGGCCTCGCCGACGTCGCGGTCGGCGCGCCCGGTGAGAACTCCGGCGCCGGGTCCGTGTGGTCCTTCCGCTCCAAGGGGGAGTACGTCGTCTCGCCCGGTGGCCTGCCGATTCCGGCCACCGTCCTGGGGCCGGACGGCACGCTCGCCTTCGGCCACACCCTGCTCGGCACCACCGCCACGAACGCCCGTCTGGGCTCGTACTTCGCCAACTAGAACCCAAAAGATCGTCAGTCGGCGGTGTCCTGAAGGCCGTTGCGCCGGGATCACGTTCATCATGTGATACCCGAGTCGCAACGGCTCTTCTGTTGTCTACCTATTTGTCATGCACGCGAACACTCTGGTTCAACGCACGGATCACCCCGAAGCGTGAGCTTCCAGGGTGCCCAAGAGGTCAGCGACGCAAGGGAGTTCGCCCATGTACGGAGCAGCATCACCCGGCCGACGCCGCTTTCTGACCGCCGGTGCCGCCGTGCTCGGCGCCGCCGCCTCCGCCCAGCTCTGGCTGCCGGGCACCGCCCGGGCGGCGGAGACCCCGCTGCCCGACGGGGTGTTCGGCCTCGGCGTGGCCTCCGGCGACCCGCTGCCGGACGGCATCGTGCTCTGGACCCGGCTCGCCCCCGATCCGCTGAACGGCGGAGGCATGCCCGACAGGGTGGTGCCGGTCGAATGGGAGCTCGCCGAGGACGAGCGCTTCAGAAAGGTGGTCCGGCGCGGCACCGCCCAGGCCCTGCCCGCGTACGGACACAGCGTCCACGTCGACGTACGGGGTCTGCGCGCGGGCCGTGCGTACTGGTACCGCTTCCGCGCCGACGGCCAGCTCTCGCGCACCGGCCGCACCCGCACCGCCCCCGCCCGGCACAGCTCCGGCGGCAGCCTCCGGGTCGCGCTCGCCTCCTGCCAGAACTGGCAGCACGGCTACTTCACGCCGTACGCCGACATGCTGGACCAGGACCCCGACGTCGTGCTGTTCGTCGGCGACTACATCTACGAGTCGGCGCCGTCGTCGGCCGGTCCGCGCCGGCACGAGGGCACGGGGGAGCCGTACACCCTCGTCCAGTACCGCAACCGGTACGCCCAGTACCGCACCGACCCGGACCTCGCCGAGATCCACGCCAACGCGCCCTGGGTGGTCACCTTCGACGACCACGAGGTCGACAACGACTGGGCCGGCGAGATCCCGCAGGACCCCGACAAGCAGCCGCACGACGCGTTCGTGGCCCGGATCACGGCGGCCTTCCAGGCGTACTACGAGCACATGCCGGTGCGCGCCGGCGCGGTCCCGAACGGCCCGCACATCCGGATGCACCGGCGGCTGGACTTCGGCCGGCTGGTCCGGCTGAACGTGCTCGACACCCGGCAGTTCCGCAGCGACCAGGTCACCAGCCAGGCCGCCGCCCAGGACCCCTCGCTCACCATGCTCGGCGCCGAGCAGAAGCAGTGGCTGCTCGACGGGCTGCACGGCTCACCGGCCCGCTGGAACCTGATCGCCTCGCAGATCATGATGGCCGAGACCGACATCCTGCCCGGCGAGGGCAAGCTCTGGTACTACGACGCCTGGGACGGCTACCAGGTCGAACGCAACGCCCTGCTGGAGGAGTTCAAGCGGGTGCGCAACCCCGTCGTGCTCTCCGGCGACCGCCACCTCACGATGATCAGCGACCTCAAGGAGGACTACGCCGACCCGTCCTCCCGGGTCGTCGGCGCCGAGTTCGTCGGCACCTCCATCTCCAGCAACGGCGACCAGGACCAGGCCGCCTTCCACGCCCAGTGGGACCCGCTGAGGGCCGACAACCCGCACTGGAAGTACATCGACGCCCACCGCGGCTACCACCTCTTCGACATCGACCGGCACGGCATCGACGCGCAGGTCAGGGCCGTCGACACGGTGGTCAGGCCGCAGGCGACGACCACCACGCTGGCACAGTTGCGGGTGGACGCGGGCAAGCCGGGGGTCCGGCCCGCGTGAGGCGGGTGGCCTGAGAGGGGCACGGTCCTCATCGCAGTCCCACGCTCCTCTCAGGCAACACTCACGCACCTCTCTTACCGTCCTCTGACCATGGAGACGGACTGTACGAGAGACGACCTTCCGGTGAACGGCCCGACCGCACCGCTGCCCGCCGGCACGCGCCTGCTGCACATCGGCCCCCACAAGACCGGCACGACCGCCGTCCAGGGCGCCCTGTTCGCGGCGAAGGACCTGCTGCCCGAGCACGGCGTCGTCTTCCCGGCGCACACCAGACACCCGATGGAAGCCGTCCTGGCCGCGTGCGCGAGGCCCGCGATGATGGGTGACACCGCGCCCACCGAGAAGCACTGGACACGCCTGCTGGAACAGGTCGGGGCCGCCGGCGGCAGGACCGCGGTGGTCAGCAGCGAGTTCTTCGCCGACGCCGAGGACGACGAGACGGTCGCGCGGATCGTCGAGCAGCTCGGCGGGGAGCTCGTGCACGTGGTGGTCACCCTGCGGCCGCTGGCGAGGATCATGCCCTCGCAGTGGCAGCAGTACGTGCAGAACGGCCTGCGCATGGGCTACGAGGACTGGCTCACCCACATGCTGCGCAAGGCGCCGTACGAGCAGCCCAACCCCAGCTTCTGGCGCCGCCACCGGCACGACCGGCTCGTCGAGCGCTGGGCACGGGCGGTCGGTCCGGAGCGGATCACCGTCGTCGTGGTCGACGACCGCGACCGCGGCGGTCTGCTGCGCACTTTCGAACAGCTCCTCGGGCTGCCCGGGAATCTCCTCCAGCCCGTTCCCGACACCGCGAATCGTTCTCTTACTCTCGCCGAGACCGAAATGCTGCGAAACCTTAACAAGGAATTCCGCGGCAATGGACTGCCGGACGAGTTGTATTCCAGGCTCGTCCGCAACGGGGCCGTCATGCATATGAAGAACGCGTGCAGCCCGTCACCCGACGACGTGAAGATCCTCACTCCGGAGTGGGCCCTCGAAGCCGCGGCCGGGATCGCCGCCGAGATGACCCGGAACATCGGCGCCGCGGGCGTGCGGATCATCGGTGACCTGCGTCTCCTGTCCGCCGTACCGCAGGCGCCCGTCCCGGACGGCATCCCCGCCCCGCGGATCTCTCCGGAGGTGGCGGCGCGGGCGCTGTACGGGGCGCTGGCCGCGGCGGCCGAGGCGCCGGTGCGGCACACCTCGCCGGCCAAGGCGCGCACGGTGCACCAGACGTCGTCGAAGGAACTGATGCGGGTGCTCGGTCACCGGTGTCTGAAGAAGCTGCGCCGACGCTGAACTCCCGGACCGCCGCCGTTACCGGCAGTGCAAGATGAATGACAGGTAGCGCGTACATATGCGGCGAACGGCGGTCACCTTGCACAGCGGTAACCGCAAGTGGGACCATTTCCCCGTTCCCTGTCGCCCCGAGGTAGGTCTTCTGTGTCCCAGCACATCGCCAAGCCCCGTACCACCGCAGTGATCCTGGCCGGTGGCACCGGTCAGCGCGTGGGTCTCTCGATCCCCAAGCAGCTGCTGAAGATCGCCGGCAAGGCAGTCATCGAGCACACCCTGACCACCTTTGAGAAGGCCGACTCCATCGACGACATCATCGTGCTGATGGCGCCGGGCTACGTACCCGACATAGAGAAGATCGTCGCCAAGGCCGGGTTCACCAAGGTCAAGAAGATCATCGAGGGTGGCTCCACCCGGAACGAGACCACCGAGCGCGCCATCGCGGCCCTCGGCGAGGGCCTGGCCGAGGGCGAGGACCTCAACGTCCTGTTCCACGACGCCGTACGCCCGCTGCTGTCCCGGCGTGTCATCGACGACTGCGTGGCCGCCCTGGAGCGCTACCAGGCCGTCGACGTGGCCATCCCGTCCGCGGACACCATCATCGTCACGCGCACGCACGGCCAGGACGGCGAGTTCATCACCGAGATCCCGGACCGCGCCCGGCTGCGCCGCGGCCAGACCCCGCAGGCCTTCAAGCTGTCCACCATCAGGCGCGCCTACGAGGTCGCCGCCGGTGACCCCAACTTCCAGGCCACGGACGACTGTTCGGTCGTGCTCAAGTACCTGCCGGACGTGCCGATCCACGTCGTCGCGGGTGACGAGTACAACATGAAGGTCACCCAGCCCGTCGACGTCTTCATCGCCGACAAGCTCTTCCAGCTCGCCTCGACGGCCGCGCCCGAGCAGGTCGGCGACGAGGCCTACCGCGAGCTGCTCACCGGCAAGACCGTCGTCGTCTTCGGCGGCTCCTACGGCATCGGCAAGGACATCGGCGAACTCGCCGAGTCCTACGGCGCCAAGGTGTACGCGCTCGGCCGCTCCACCACCGGCACCCACGTCGAGAACCCGGAGGAGGTCGACGACGCGCTGTCCAAGGCGTACGCCGAGACCGGGCGCATCGACTACGTCGTCAACACCGCGGGCGTGCTGCGCATCGGCAAGCTCGCGGAGACCGACAACGCCACCATCGAGGAGGCGCTGAAGGTCAACTACCTGGCCCCGGTGCAGATCGCGCGCTCCTCGTACAAGTACCTGGCGGAGACCAAGGGCCAGCTGCTGCTGTACACCTCCAGCAGCTACACCCGCGGCCGCGCCGAGTACAGCCTGTACTCCTCGACCAAGGCCGCGATGGTCAACCTGACGCAGGCCCTGTCCGACGAATGGGCGGGTGAAGGCGTCCGGGTGAACTGCATCAACCCGGAGCGCACCGCCACGCCCATGCGCACCAAGGCCTTCGGCCAGGAGCCCGCGGGCACCCTGCTGTCCTCCGAGGCGGTGGCCCGCACCTCGCTCGACGTGCTGCTCTCCGAGCTGACCGGTCATGTCATCGACGTCCGCCAGCAGGACCCGACGGCCTCCGCGGGCCAGGCGTCCGGCTTCGAGGCCGCGCTCGCCAGTGTCCTCGACCGTCAGGACGGCGTGGCATAATCAAGGCAAATAGCCTCTCGTAATTCAGGCCTCTGTGGCTGCCCGTTCATGGTGCATTCGCAGGGGCCTGAATCCGTAAACAACCGGCATCCCTCCCAGAGCAGGTTTTCAGTGATAAGCACCGCTATTCGCGTCGCCCGGGTGGGCAGCGCGGCCGAGCTGGCCGCGGCGGTCCTCATGCTGGCGGGCTTCCCCGCCATAATGGTGGCCGCGCTCGTCCCGAGCGTCCCCGCCTTCGCGGCCGCGACCGCCGTCACGTACCTTGCGGACCACTATCTGCACCGCCAGGGCAGCTATCTGATCAACCGCCTCAGCAAGGTCCGCGCCGGTCTGTCGATCCGCTTCCTGATCAGACAGCTCCTGCTGATCCTGCTGCTGGCCCGGCTGGACCTCTCCGAGAACCTGATCTTCTACGGGGCCACCGCCTGCTTCATCGCCTTCTACGGCCTCCAGGCCCCGCACGGCGCGCTGGTCACCCTGATCCGCAACCGCCGCCGGCTCCCGGTCGCCACCCGCAACGTCGACCTGGCCTCCCGCATCCGCATCCCGGACGCCCCGCCGATGGGACTGCTGAACCGGTCGGCCGAGAAGATGCTGCACCTCGACCTCGCGGCCGTGGTCGGCATACTCGTGGCCGCCGCGACCGACACGGCACTGCCGGGCTTCATCGGCATCGGCGTGACGATAGTGCTCGGCACCCTGTACGTCCTGGCGCTGACGCCGTACGTGCGCGGCAGGAAGATCCCGCCGAACGCCGACAAGGTCCTCGCCGCGGTCGACGAATGGCTGCGCGAGTACAAGCCGGAGACGGTGCTGTACTTCTCCGGCTCCAAAGACTCCGCTTATCAGGTCAACATGTGGCTGGAGACCATGGAGCAGCTGGACTCCCGGCCGCTGATCATCCTGCGTGAGCGCGTCATCCTGCAGAACCTCGCGCCCACCACGGTCCCCGTCATCTGCGTGCCCGGAGGGGTGCACCTGATGAACATGGACCTGTCCACGGTGCGGGTCGCGCTGTACGCGGCGAACGTCGGCAAGAACATCCACCTGCTGCGCGTGCCCACCATGAAGCACGTCTTCATCGGTCACGGCGACAGCGACAAGCTGGCGAGCGTCAACCCGTTCAGCAAGGCGTACGACGAGGTGTGGACCGCGGGCCGGGCGGGCCGCGACCGCTATGCCATCGCCGACGTAGGCGTCCGCGACGAGGACATCGTCGAGGTGGGCCGTCCGCAGCTCGCGCCGATCCAGACCTGGCAGGGCGTGCCCGAGGGCCGGATGCCGACCGTGCTCTACGCGCCCACCTGGGAGGGCTGGGACGGCAACCCGGGCAACACCTCGCTGATGCTGGCCGGCGAGAACATCGTGCGGCAGCTGCTGGCGGCCGACCCGCCGGTCCGCGTCCTCTACAAGCCGCACCCCTTCACCGGCACGGTCCTGCCCAAGGCGGGCGCCGCGCACCTGAAGGTGAGCGCGCTGATCGAGAAGGCCGCCGCCGAGCGCGCCGCGGACCCCCGCTTCCAGGCCGACGCGACCGGGCTTGCCGCGGCCAAGGCCGAGCTCGCCCGGATCGAGGCGCGGCTCGCGGTCCTCGCCGGCAGCGGCGGAGAGAAGGGCGACGAGGCCGAGGCCACCCGTGACGGCGTGGTCGACGTGGCCAGGTACGAGGAGATCGCCCGGCTGCGCGGCGAGTGGAACGACGCGTATTGGCGCGCCTTCCCGACGTGGGAGCACCGGGTCATCACGGGCGCCGAACCGCGGCTGTACGACTGCTTCAACGTCTCCGACGCGATGGTCTCCGACATCTCCAGCGTGGTGTCCGACTTCATCGCGAGCGGCAAGCCGTACGCCGTCACCGACTCCGCCGAGCTGGGTGTGGAGGAGTTCAAGCGGCAGAACACCGCGGTGCGGGCCGCCACGATCCTGTCCAACGGGGCCGGCGAGCTGGGCGAGCTGCTGGACGCGGTCCGCGACCCGGCGGCCGACCCGCTGGCCGAGGACCGCACGGAGCTCAAGCAGTACCTGCTCGGACCGGACGAGCCCACCTCCATCGAGCAGTTCAACACCGCGGTGGCGAACCTCGCGATCAAGGCCGAGGCGCGCAACGTCGGCCAGGAGTCACGGGCGGCGGCCTCCGCGGCGGAGACCGTGGTCTGACCTCGGGTCGGTAAAGAAACGGCCCGGTTTTCGGTGGTGATTCCCGAGAACCGGGCCGTTGCTGCGTATGTCAGGGCACCGGAACAACCCACCGTCCAGGGGGAACAGTGTCCTTCACGCAGCCTGATGTGACCGTCGTCGTCGGGGCGTACGAGGCGATGCCGTACCTGGTCGACTGCCTGGCCTCAGTCGAGGCCCAGACGATCGGCCACGCGCGCGTCGAGGTCGTCGCGGTCGACGACGGCTCGACCGACGGCACCGGCGCGTACCTGGAGGAGTTCGCCGCCCGCAGCCGCCTCGACGTCACGGTGATCCGGCAGGACAACTCCGGCGGCCCCGGCGGCCCGCGCAACGTCGGACTGGGCAAGGCGACCGGGCGCTACGTCTTCTTCCTGGACGCCGACGACCGGCTCGGCCCCGAGGCCCTGGAGCGGATGGTCGCGACGGCCGACCGCAACGGCACGGACGTGGTCCTCGGCCGCGTCGAGGGCGTCAACCGCAAGCCGCCGACGTCGATGTGGGGGCGGACCCTGGAGCGCACCGACGTCTTCTCGTCCAACATCAAGTTCACGCTCAGCGCGCAGAAGCTGTTCCGCCGCGCCTTCCTCGAACGGCACGGCATGCGCTTCGACGAGTCCCTGTGGACCGGCGAGGACGCGCTGTTCACCATGGAGGCCTATCTGCGGGCCGACGGCGTCTCCGTGATCGCCGACCACACCTGCTACTACCTGGTGGGCCGCGAGGACGGCAAGCACGTCACCAGGACCGGCAGCCACACCCTGCGCTTCGACTCCGCGCGCGCCCTGATGAACCTGATCGCCGACATGGTCCCGGCGGGCGCACGACGCGACACCCTGATGGTCCGGCCCTTCCTCGTCACACTGCTCCCGCAGTTCGGCCCGGGGTTCCTGAAGGACGGCGAGGCGGTCCGCAGGGAGAAGCTGGAGCTGGCGAAGCCGCTGGTGGACGCCTACTGGACCGGCGAGGTGGCCCACCGCCTCCGCGTCCACGAGCGGCTGCGCCTGCACCTGGTGGCGGCGGGCCGCCCGGATCTCCTGGTGGACGTCCTGGAGTTCATGAGGGCCGGGAGGACCCCGGAGGCCGTGCTGGAGAGGGGCGGCCGCCGGGTGTACCTCGCGTACCCGTTCTTCCGTGACCGGTCGGCGGGCCTGCCCGATTCCGTCTACCTGGCCGAGCCGCGCGAGGCCCGGGACGTCCCCGGCTACCGGGAGGTCGGGGTGGACCAGTTGCTGCGCCGGGCGGTCCGCAAGGCGCGCAGGGTGCTCACCCCGGCAGCGTGAGCGTCCCGGAGGCGCACACGGTCCCCTCGTCCCGCCGCTGCCCCGGCAGCCTGCGCTCCCGGGCCGCCGCGCACAACGCCTGAACGGCCATGTCGAACCGTTCCTGCGAGGTCGGTTCGTCCGGCCCCAGCAGCCGCCGCTTCAACTCGGCCCGCGCGTCCACGAGTTCGTCCCGCTCCGGGTGCCGTACCGCGTCCAGCAGCGCGGCCGTGCCCGCCGCGTCCGATGTCAGCACGGTCGCCGCCCCCGCCGTGGGGAAGGCCGCACGGAACGCGGCCTCGTCCAACTCGCTGGTGTTCGCCACCGCGTAGGGCTTCCCGCTGGCCAGGAAGTCGCTGACCACGCTGGACACATCGCTGATCAGCAGGTCGGCCCGGTTGAAGCAGGCGTACAGCGCGGGCCGGACGTCGGTCACGACCTGGTGCTCCCACTCCGGCAGCGAGGCCCAGTACGCCCGTTCCCAGGCGGCCGTCGCCCGGGCCACCGCCTCCGCCCGGCCCGGTTCCGGCGTGGACTGGAGCAGCATCCGCTCGGCCGAGTCCGCGGCGGCCCGGAAGGACGCGGTGGTGAGCCGGTCCAACTCCCGCGTCCTGCGGGCCAGTTCACCGTCGTCGGCGGGCCGTTCCCCGGTCCGCTCCCGGTTGGCCGCCCGGACCAGCTCACGGATCCTCAGGTCCGCCTCACCGGCCCTCGGGTCCACCGAACCGGTCAACGGGTGCGGCTTGTACAGCAGCCGCACCCCGGGATCCGCCAGCAGCGCCCGCACGATGTTCTCGCCCGCCTCGATCACCGAGGTGTTGCCGGGGTTGCCGTCCCAGCCCTCCCAGGTCGGGGCGTACAGCACCGTCGTGTACGGCCCGGCCGGCGGCCCCTCGTACGGCCGTACGGCGTCGAGCTGGGGGCGGCCGATCTCCACCACGTCCTTGTCCTCGACGCCGACCTGGGCCGCCGCGTACCGCTCGCGGGCCGCGGGACCGGCCACCCACACCTCGTCGTAGGCCTTCGCGTACGGGTTGCAGGAGGACAGCTTGTCGCTCTCGCCGTGGTTGACGAAGGTGTGCTTGATCGTCGGGATGCGCAGGACCTGGGAGGTCTTGCCGGAGTTCGACGGGTGGATGAGGACCTGGAGCGTGGACTGCTCCAGGCGCAGCAGCGTGGACACCTTCGGCAGGCAGACGATCGGCACATCGGTCGCGGCGATCTTCTGCATCATGAACCGCTCGCGCAGGATGATGACCGGCTTCCCGTCGAGCTTGGCGAGCGGCTCCAGCCACATGTTGGCCTGGTAGGCGGAGGAGACCCCGCCGGAGAAGTACAGGCCGACGGTCGGCCGGTACGCGGCGAGCCACGCGTCGAACCAGTCCAGCACCTCCTGCTCGCCCGCCGGACGCCGGCTCGGCAGCAGTCGTACGACGAGGTCCGCCAGGCCCATGAGCGCGAGCCCCAGGGACAGGGCGATGCCCAGGGCCGCCCAGCGGGGTTCGCCGGTGGCCGCCGTGACCAGCAGGCCCGCCGTGGCGGGCAGGCCGTACACCAGCAGCCGGGGACCCGGCCCGGCGCAGCAGGGCGGGCGCGGCCGGGGTCAGGCGGACACCGGGGGGGTGCGGGGCCCCCGGACCAGGGCGGAGACCGCC
>NZ_LJBR01000430.1 GCF_001282115.1 Streptomyces sp. NRRL B-24085
ACCCCAGTTCGCTGCTCCGGGTCCCATCGAGGCCCCGGCCGTGCTGCCCACGGGTGTCCCCCTGGAGCCGCAAGCGGGCCAGACCCTGGGCGAGTTCGTGCCGGTGGACGGGTCCGTGCCGACCACCCCGCACCTCGCACCGACCCCGCCCCACGCCCTGTCGCTCCCCACGGACGGCACACCGCACCCCGTGGTCCCGACCCCGCGCGAAGCGGACGGCGACCCCCAACCCGCGCAGCAGGCGGACGACCTGGACACCCGGGCGGCCGACCAGGAAGACCAGGAAGTCCAGGAAGTGAGCACGGCTCCCGTGGCAGAAGCACGACCCTCCACGGGCCCCGCCGCGCCCGCCTACGACGACGCCGAGCGCGAGGCCGTCCTCAAGGTCATGCGCGAGCGTCGCGACATCCGCAACGGCTTCCGCAGCGACCCGATCCCGCACGAGGTGCTGCTCCGCGTCCTGGAGGCCGCCCACACGGCCCCGTCCGTCGGGCACTCGCAGCCCTGGGACTTCGTCGTCATCCGCTCCGCCGAGACGCGGGCCGCGATGCAGGACCTGGCCCAGCGCCAGCGCGAGGCGTACGCCAAGTCGCTGCCCAAGGGCCGGGCCAAGCAGTTCAAGGAACTGAAGATCGAGGCCATCCTCGAGACCCCGGTGAACATCGTCGTCACCGCCGACCCCACCCGCGGCGGCCGCCACACCCTCGGGCGGCACACCCAGCCGCAGATGGCCCCGTACTCCGCCGCGCTCGCCGTCGAGAACCTGTGGCTCGCCGCCCGCGCCGAGGGCCTCGGCGTCGGCTGGGTCAGCTTCTTCGACGAGCGCGAGATGGTCCGCGCCCTCGGCCTGCCCGAGCACCTGGAGGTCATCGCCTACCTGTGCGTCGGGTACGTCGACGAGTTCCCGGACGAGCCCGAGCTGATGCAGGCCGGCTGGTCCAAGCGCCGCCCGCTGTCGTGGGTCGTGCACGAGGAGACGTACGGCCGCCGCGCCCTGCCCGGCGAGGAGCCGCATGACCTGCTCGGCGAGACCGTCGCCCAGATCCGCCCGCTGGACGCCAAGGCGCTCGGCGAGGCCTGGGAACGGCAGAAGCGCATGACCAAGCCGGCCGGCGCGCTCGGCATGCTGGAGATCATCTCCGCCCAGCTCTCCGGACTCTCACGGCAGTGCCCGCCGCCGATCCCGGAGCCCGCAGCCGTCGCGATCTTCGCCGGTGACCACGGCGTGCACGCCCAGGGCGTCACCCCCTGGCCGCAGGAGGTGACGGCCCAGATGGTCGCCAACTTCCTCGGCGGCGGCGCGGTCTGCAACGCCTTCGCCGGCCAGGTGGGCGCCGAGGTGTGCGTGGTGGACGTCGGCGTGGCCTCCGAACTCCCGGCCACACCTGGCCTGTTGCCCCGCAAGATCCGGGCCGGCACCTCCGACATGACCACCGGCCCCGCGATGACCCGCGAGGAGGCCAAGCAGGCCATCGAGGTCGGCATCGAGACCGCCCGCGACCTGGTCGCGGCCGGCAACAAGGCGCTCCTCACGGGCGAGATGGGCATCGCGAACACCACCGCGTCCGCCGCCCTGATCTCGGTCTTCACGGGCACCGACCCCGCCGAGGTCACCGGCCGCGGCACCGGCATCAACGACGAGACCCTGGCCCGAAAGACCGAGGTCGTCCGCCGCGCGATCGAGCTCCACCAGCCGGACCCGGCCGACCCGATCGGGGTCCTGGCGGCGATCGGCGGCTTCGAACACGCGGCTATGGTCGGCCTGTTGCTGGGCGGTGCCTCGCTCCGAACCCCGGTCATCCTCGACGGTGTGAGCGCGGGTGCCGCCGCCCTGGTGGCCCGTGCGATCGCCCCGGAGGTCCTCGCGGCCTGCATCGCGGGCCACCGCAGCGCCGAACCGGGCCATGTGGCCGCCCTGAACAAGCTGGGCCTGCGCCCCCTGGTCGACCTCGACCTGCGTCTCGGCGAGGGCACGGGCGCGCTGCTGGCCCTGCCGCTGGTGCAGAGCACGGCACGGGCGATGCACGAGGTGGCGACGTTCGACTCCGCGGGGGTCACCGAGAAGTAGGTAGGCGTTTGCGAGGGGGACGCGGGGGCGGGGCCTGTGCGTCCCTTCCCTGCCGTGGGCCCGTGGGCAGTCGTCCCGCAGGCCGGGACGGGCGGGCACGGACTCCTGACCCGCACCCGGCGATGACGCCCAGCCACTGGACACCTGAGCCGCCGCACGCCGCCACCCCGTAAAATCCGCACGTCAGGGCCACCGCAAAGCCCCGGAGGAGCCACACCCTCATGGCCGAGAACCCCGCCTACCCCGTAGGCCTCCGCCTCACCGACCGCAAGGTCGTCGTCCTCGGCGGCGGCCAGGTGGCCCAGCGCCGCCTCCCGGCCCTGATCGCGGCGGGCGCTGACGTCCTCCTCGTGTCCCCGGCGGCGACCCCCTCCGTGGAGGCGATGGCGGACGCGGGCGAGATCGCCTGGGAGAGGCGGCCGTACCAGGAGGGCGACCTGGCCGACGCCTGGTACGCCCTCATCGCCACCAGCGACAGCGAGGCGAACACCCGCGCCTCCGCCGAGGCGGAGCGGCACCGTGTCTGGTGCGTCCGCTCCGACGACGCCGACGCCGCCACCGCCTGGACCCCGGCGACGGGCCACAGCGAGGGCGTCACGGTGGCCGTGCTCACCACGAACGCGAAGGGCCGCGACCCCCGCCACACGGCGGCCATCAGGGACGCGGTCGTCGAGGGCCTGCGCGACGGCACCCTCGTCGCCCCGCACCACCGCACCCGCACCCCCGGCGTCGCCCTCGTCGGCGGCGGCCCCGGCGACCCGGACCTGATCACGGTCCGCGGCCGCCGCCTGCTAGCCGAGGCCGACGTCGTCATCGCCGACCGCCTCGGCCCCCGCGACCTCCTCGCCGAGCTCCCGCCGCACGTCGAGGTCATCGACGCTGCGAAGATCCCGTACGGCCGTTTCATGGCCCAGGAGGCCATCAACAACGCCCTGATCGAGCACGCCAAGCAGGGCAAGTCGGTCGTACGGCTCAAGGGCGGCGACCCCTACGTCTTCGGCCGTGGCATGGAGGAGCTGCACGCCCTTGCCGAGGCCGGCATCCCCTGCACCGTCGTGCCGGGCATCTCCAGCTCGATCTCGGTCCCGGGCGCGGCCGGCATCCCGGTCACCCACCGGGGCGTGGCCCATGAGTTCACCGTGGTCAGCGGCCATGTGGCGCCGGACGACGAACGCTCCCTGGTCGACTGGGCGTCCCTCGCCAGGCTCACCGGCACGCTCGTGATCCTCATGGGCGTCGACAAGATCGGCAGGATCGCCGAGACCCTGGTCGCGCACGGCAAGTCGCCCGACACCCCGGTCGCCCTGGTCCAGGAGGGGACGACGGCCGCCCAGCGCCGGGTCGACGCGACCCTGGCGACGGTGGCCGAGGTGGTCGTCGCCGAGGACGTGAAGCCCCCGGCCGTCATCGTCGTCGGCGAGGTCGTCGGCGTGGGGCCGCGGACATTGGCGTAACCCGGGGTAACCCAACCCGTCCCCAGCCGTTGGCACCGCACCCAGGACAAGGCAGTATCACCCTGTGGCCGATCTCATCACCGTCGAGGATCCCGACGACCCGCGCCTGCACGACTACACGGGCCTGACCGACGTCGAACTGCGCCGCAAACGCGAGCCGGCCGAGGGCCTGTTCATCGCCGAGGGCGAGAAGGTCATCCGCCGGGCCAAGGACGCGGGCTACGAGATGCGCTCCATGCTGCTGTCCGCCAAGTGGGTAGACGTCATGCGCGACGTCATCGACGAACTCCCCGCCCCCGTCTACGCCGTCAGCCCCGAGCTCGCCGAACAGGTCACCGGCTACCACGTGCACCGCGGCGCGCTCGCCTCCATGCAGCGCAAGCCGCTGCCCACCGCGGGCGAGCTGCTCCAGACCGCCCGCCGCGTGGTGGTCATGGAGTCGGTCAACGACCACACCAACATCGGCGCCATCTTCCGCTCGGCGGCGGCCCTCGGCATGGACGCGATCCTGCTCTCCCCGGACTGCGCCGACCCCCTGTACCGCCGCAGCGTCAAGGTCTCGATGGGCGCGGTCTTCTCCGTGCCGTACGCCCGCCTCGACACCTGGCCCAAGGGCCTGGACTCGGTCCGCGAGGCCGGCTTCACCCTCCTCGCCCTCACCCCGGACGCCAAGGCCAAAACCCTCGACGAGGCCGCCCCGCACAAGATGGACCGGGTCGCGCTGATGCTCGGCGCCGAGGGCGACGGCCTGACCACCCAGGCCCTGGTCGCCGCCGACGAATGGGTCCGCATCCCGATGGCCCACGGCGTCGACTCCCTCAACGTGGGCGCGGCGGCCGCGGTCGCCTTCTATGCGGTGGCCACGGGGCGCCCGCAGGCTTGACCAGCGGTTTCCTCCGGGCCTTGGCAGCGCCTACGACGGTCCCGACGGCGCGCTCAGTACGTGCCGCCGCCGGCCGGCCGCTGCTGCGGTGCCTGGTCCGGCGACGCGTGCACCTGTCCCTGTCCCTGTCGCTGCTCGCGCATGACACCGCCGCCGAGTCCGCGCGGCGGCCCCTGGCAGCCTTGGGCCGCGGCGATGCCGAGTGCCACGAGCAGGGTCACCACGACGAACACGAAGAGCCGCTGGCGCAGGAGGCGGGGGTTCGCGGGACGCAGCCCCGTCTTGGTGTTCCTGGGAGCCGGGCGGCCGGTACCGCTGCGCGGCGCGGGCCGGCTGCCGCTGCCGGAGCGGGTCGTGTTCCGCGAGGAGGCCGGGGCGGGACGGGATCCGGAGCGGGAGGAGGGCACGCCGTTGCCGCGCGGAGTGCTGCCGCCGCGCGACGGCACCCCGCCCCGCGCCGGTCCCTGGCCCCGCGCCGGTCCGGAACCGCGCGCCGACGAAGTCCCCTGCGAACCGGACGTGCCCGAAGAACCCTGCGGGCGGCGCTGGGCGGCCCGCTCCGGGTAGGTGTCGGCGATGCGCCCGGTGGGCCGGTCCGCCTCACCGGCGCGTGGGGCGGGCGGGCGCAGATCCGGCAGGCCCTGGGCCTCGCGCGCCGCGATCTCCTTGAGCCGCAGCGACAACTGGAGGGTGCTCGGCCGCTCCTCGGGGTCCTTCGCCAGACACGCGCGGATGAGGGGGGCGACCGCGTCGGGCACCCCGTGCAGCTGGGCCTCCTCGTGCACCACGCGGTACAGCATCACTTCGGAACTGCCGTGCCCGAAGGGCGAGTCGCCCATCGACGCGTACGCCAGGGTCGCGCCCAGCGAGAACACGTCCGTGGCCGGCGTCACCGCGGCACCGCGCACCTGCTCCGGCGCGAGGAAGCCGGGGGAGCCGACCGCGGTGCCGACATGGGTGAGGGTGGAGGCCCCGGTCGCCCAGGCGATGCCGAAGTCGATGATCCGGGGGCCCTTGGGGGAGAGGAGGATGTTCGACGGCTTGAGGTCGCGGTGCACCACCCCCGCCTCGTGGACGGCGACGAGCCCCTCCGACAGGGCGGCCCCGATGGAGGCGACCTCGGCGGCGCCGAGGGCACCCTCGTCGGCGACCTTGTCGTGGAGGGAGGGGCCGGGCACGTACTGGGTCGCGAACCACGGACGGTCCGCCTCCAGATCGGCCGCGACGAGCCGGGCGGTGCAGCCGCCGCGGATCCGCCGGGCCGCGGACACCTCGCGCGCGAACCGTGACCGGAACTCCTGGTCCTCGGCCAG
Source organism: Streptomyces sp. NRRL B-24085 (assembly GCF_001282115.1). Classification (GTDB taxonomy): domain Bacteria; phylum Actinomycetota; class Actinomycetes; order Streptomycetales; family Streptomycetaceae; genus Streptomyces. The sequence continues at coordinate 5,719 of NZ_LJBR01000430.1, forward strand.
ATCGGGCCGGATGACCTTCAGTGCGACCCGCTGTCCCTTGCGGTCGGAGCCCAGGTAGACGACCCCCATGCCCCCCGCGCCGAGCCGTCTGTGAAGCCTGAACGAGCCGACGACGCGCGGGTCCTCGCGCCTCAGGCGCATCATCGCCATGTTCATCCCCGCTGCCCGGTCCGTGTGACGAGCCACAGCTTACGTTTCCGCGGGCCGCCGCGCGCAGAGGCCGCGCCCTCTCGTCCCGATGGATTGTCAGTGCCGGGTGGGAGAATTGAGGGGTGGTCAGGGAGCCGGAGGGCGGGCGGACTTCGGTTCGGATGTGATCCCAACCACCCGTCGCAGAAGGGGGATTGAACCCGTGAAGGGTGATCGCGTGGAGATAGTCGTGGACGCAGGGGACACGACGCGCACATATGAGGTGGTGGCGAGCAGGGCGGGCCGCCGGGTGGAGACGGCGGTACGACGAGGCGTCGTGGAAGTGAGCGAAGTCACGCGGAACGGATCGGTGGTACGGACGGCCCGGTTCATGGCGACCCGGGTGCTGGCGCTGGTGGAGCAGCCGGTGCCGCGCGAGGACGGCTCGGAGAAAGCGGGGCAGACCGGGCGACCCCTCCGGGAAGACCCGGAGTCCTAGGTCCCCGTCTCCACCCACGGGAGTACTCCGCTGGTCATGGCTCATCCTCGGGGAGGCCCGGCAATCGGTACGAGGGCATGACGTGCGGCGAGCCCATGACGCCTAGATTTGAGGTCAAGCGGCGGGTGCAGCACTCGTCCCCCGAGGTCAGACACCCGCCGCTGCCAACGACAACAGAACGGTCAGGAGAGGGACCATGGCTCTTACGGCACCGCGGACACTGTCCCGCACACGCCAGCCCCGCCGTACGGGCCGTCGCCACCCGCTGGTGGCGACGCTGATGGCCCTTCCCCTGGCGGTCCTGCTCCTCGTCGTCTTCGACGGCTGGGAGACAGTGGCCACACAGGCGTCGTCCGTGGGAGTGATGCTGGGGCGCTGAGAGGCGACCCCAGGCCCGGAAGAGCGGTCCGGGCGGGGACATCAGCCCATGAAACCCCGTGGGGACGGGGGTGCGGCGGACGGCAAAATGCCGGCGTAGCTGGGGAGCTACGCCGGCATTGCTTTTTTCTCCGGGGGTTGGGCGGGTTCGTGTGCGGGTGCGGCTTGGTGGGGGCGGGCTTTTTTGCGCAGTTCCCCGCGCCCCTGATGCCTGCGGCGGCCCGCCGCTGCCCGGTGGGGGCGTGCGTAGCGCATACGGCCCGGTGGTTGGGTCGGTGCCGGGGCGGGGGGT
>NZ_LJBR01000431.1 GCF_001282115.1 Streptomyces sp. NRRL B-24085
CCGGTAGGGGGCCGGGTAGGGGCGGGGGGCTTTACCTGCCGGTGCTGAGCAGGATCTCGGCGGGCACGGCGGCCTCGATGTCGCGGCGCTGGTAGCCGGCCCCGTTGGCGCCCGAGATCTTGACCTGCTTGCTGGTCCGCTTGACGCCGGCCGCTTCGAGGTCGGCGGCGAGGCGTTCGGCGTTGAGGTCGCCGTAGGTGTCCTCGTCGAGGTTGACCAGGCCGGCCAGCAGGTCGGTGGTGAACATGCGCGGCGAGTGCCGCATGACCTCCAGGACGTCGGAGACGATCGCGGGCACGGTCAGGCCTGCCGCGTCGGCGGCGGCGGTGACGTCGCCGGCCGCGTCCCCGGTGAGCTGTCCGGCGGCCTCGCGCAGGGCGCGGCCACGGGCGCACAGGGCGGCGAAGCCGGTGCCGTCGAGGTAGTCGGCCCGTACGGTCACGAACGAGGCCGGGCCGGTGACCAGCACGCCCACGCCCTTGTGGTCCTCCGACAGGACCGACGCGTCGGCGCCCTGGGCGGCCTTGCCCTTGCCGAGGACCATGTCTGAGCTGGTGCGGTCGACGACCTGGGTCGAGTAGCGGATGGTGATGATCTCCCGCAGCTTCGGCGGCACCGATTCGGCGTCGGGGCGCTGGGAGGCGAAGTTGGAGACGAAGCCTGCGGCCGGGCCGCGTCGGGCGACGCGGCACAGGTCGTTGATGACCTGCTCGCGGTCCTCGCGCTCCATCGCGGTGAAGTACTCCTGCAACTCGTCAATGGTGACGAAGATGACCGGCAGGTTGTACTTGACCATGATCTCGGGGGTGAGCTTGCCTTCCGGGCACACGGAGGTGGGCAGGTCCCGCAGCAGCGCGAACCGGCGCTCCATCTCCACCAGCAGCTCCTGAAGCATCGCCTTCAGCGCCTCAATGGCATCGTCCTCCGCCCCCATGACGAGCCGGTGAGCCACGGCCTTCATGGCCTTCCAGTCGGCGCCGCCCTTGCCGTCGGCGACGTAGTGGCGCACGTAGGCATCGAGCAGACCCGCCGCCGTGAGCAGGCGCTGGGAGAACGTCTTGCCGCGGCGGGGCAGGCCGCCGAAGAACATCGACTGCCACATGACCGGCACCGCGACCCGGTTGCCGCGCGCGTCCTGCCCGAACGGCACGGCGTCCCAGATGGAGAACTTCTCCGCCTTCTCCAGCGGGGAGGGGTTGAGCGGACCGAGGTAGGGGTCATCGTCGGCGACCCACATCGAGACGCGGCCGGCGTTGCCGCCCTTGGCCGCGCGGACGCGGGACATGATGACCTGGATCTCGTCGACCCCGAGTTCCTGCGCGATGACCTCGCGCTTGGCGAGGACATCCGAGGCGGTCTTGCCGCCGCCGCGCGGCATGTCGAAGATCACGGCCCAACCGCGACCGTCGCGGACCGGGCCCATCGAGCACGACACCTTCGGAAGGTCGCTTTCGTCCTTGCCGCTGCCGCTTTTGAGGAGGCCAGCGGCGCGCAGCGCCTCGTTGAGCTGCTGGGAGGACATGTCCACCCGCAGCGGCGGCGCCGCCTGATCCAACAGGCGGGTCTCCTTGCCCCTCCCGAGGTAGGCGAGCGGGGTCACCACAGCAGCAGCTATGCCGACCTGGAGCAGCGGCGGGGCGAGGGCGATGCCGACCGCGGCGGCGCTCACCGCAGCGGCAGCCGCGCCGAAACGCCAACGCCGGGACTGCGTACGGGCGTAGTGGGCCATCTGCAAGCGCACGGCGAGGTCGACGTCTTCGGGCTTGGCCTTGACCTGCGCCCGCAGCGCCTTCACGGCCGCACTGTGGTCCTGCGCCGACAGGGTCGGCCACAGGCCGGCCGCCGCCCGGAAGAAGCCGCGCGCGGCCAACAGCACAGTCTTGACCAGGTACTTCGGGGTGCGCAGACCGTGATAGCGGGTGTGCCACCAGGTGAGCCGGCCGAACGCCTGCACGTTGGCGACCACGGAGGCACGTGAGCGGGCCCACGCGGGCAGGACATCGGCGTCGGGCAGGGCGAGCCAGTCGGCCAGCGGGTTGTCGGGCCGGTCGACCGCCTCGCCGGCCGAAGCGTCCTCGGCATCCGGCGCGGCGGCGGTGCGGGTTTTGGCGAGGTCGACGACCAGCGTCGATTCACCGGTGCGGTGGTCGTCGAGGCGGTGGACGGTCGCTACAGGGGTGGTGTCCGTGACGGGTTCAGACATGACGGGGAGACTCCAGACTGCCCAGGTCAGGGCGGGAGTTGAGCCGGTGAGGGGGTGCGGTGGGGGTGGTCACCACCAGCGGGATTCCTTCTTGGGCACGAGGTAGGGGCAGCCGTTGACCAGGTGGTCAACGCACGGCTTGCAGTCCTCGCCCGGTCGAAGGCGCCGGTGAATGCGCGGGTTGTGGCCGTGCTCCCAGCACTGCGGGCACTGCCCCGGCGGGGTCTGCGTGGCGGCCATGCTCACCACCAACCGGAGGACTTCTTGGCGGCCTTGGCGGTGGCGGCCTCGGCAACGATCCGGCCCCGCTCCTTCTGGAACGCGGCCAGTTCAGCGGTCAGCCGGACCTGCACCGACTCCCAGACCCGTTCCAGGGTGCGATCGGCGCGGCCAGTGCTCTTGCCGCGCAGCGTGCGGTAGGAGCCGGAAGCCAGCGCCCCCATGACCTGACGGCGCTCCGAGCCGGTCAGCGGCCACAGTTCCTCGTTGCGGACCGCCTCCAACTTGCGCTCCGTGAGCATGATTTCGCGGTCCAGATGACGGGTGTTGGGCTTACCCATGACAACTCCCTTGGGAGGCGTGGTTGGCGTCGATGCACAGCCCGCACATGCCGTAGCGGCGGGAAATGCAGTAGCTGAAGGTGACCCGGCAGCAGGGGCAGGTCTGGCGGGCGAGCATGGCCAGAGCCAGAGCGCCCCACTTGCGCGAGGTCATCGGCCGCACCGGAAGCGCGCGATCAACGCGGTACAGGTAGGCGACGCGGGGGCCGCCGGTGCGCCGGTTGATGCGCATGGCCTGAGCCGCGATCGGCTGACCGCCCGGACGCAGGCCCTGCACCCGTAACTGCCGGCGGGTGGCCAGCCCGTCCGGGGCCAACTTCCACGGGTAGGTCGGTATCCCGTGGCGGGCCCCGGTGGGGTCGAAGCACTTGCCGTAGACGCCAGACATCACGGCGTCCCGACAGTGGCGGCACGTTCGGCAAGGAGGGTGTCCCGCAGCATCCGCGCGTTGGCGGGCGAGGTGTGCACCTCGCGGCGAATACCCTCAGCCGTGATCCGACTGTCCGGCCAGTCGGCGGTCGCAGTGCGCGCTTCCGTCAGCAACTGATCGGGGGTCCGCTTGGGCTTCACCGATCGGGCCGCCTCGGGAACCCGACCGGTCGCCCGACGCGGGCGGCTCGACTCAGCCGCCGATGTGCGCCGCCCGATCGGTGCGACCGGTACCGGCTCGATCGGCGGGGCGATCGAGGGCACAGGCTTGAGCGGCAGGGCCGACTTGGTGAAGTCGACCGGTACCGGATCGGGCACCCGCACGACCGTCGCGGTGATCGGTGCAGAGGTCGATTTGGGCAGGTCAGCCGTAGACCGATTCCTCATGGTCTCGGTAGATTCATCCGCAATTGCGATGCCGGTGAACATCGAGGCCAGGGCCGCGTTCGCACCTTCGGTGACCCGGTCGCGCTGGACGTCCAGCAGGCGTGATCCCAGCGCCGTATCGCCGACCCCGACTTTGCGGGCGAGCCGCCAGGACTTGCGCTCCGACCACCACTGAACCCGGGTGCTGGGGTGGTTGGCGGCGCGGGCGCGGTGGTAGGCGAGGGCCTGCACGAGGTCAGCGGAGCGGCGCTCGTGCTCCGCGTCGCGGCCGTCAGTGTGGACGACGATGCGGCGGGCGAGGAACGCCATGCCCTCGGCAGAGACGGACATGCCCATCGGGGTCAGGGCGTAGATGACGGTGCGGGCGGGGTCGGGTGCGGCCATGGCGCCCATCACGGACGCGGCGGCGGGCAGCGCCCACAGACCGGCCCGCACCACCCGCGGCGAGGACTGGCCCAGCATCGTCAGCCCGAGCAGGACCAGGGCGAGCACGGCGGTGGCGCCCTCGCCCGCGGCGAGGGCCCCGAGTGCGGTGCCTTTGCCGTAGGCGTGGCCGATGTTGCTGTAGGTGCCGATACCCCCGATCACGCCCGTGGCAAGCATCGGGACGAACGCGGCGACCAGGACGCTGATCTGCATGCGCGTGAGCGGCTTGGGGTTCATCGGGCACCGCCCCTCAGGCGCCGGCCGTGCAGCGTCCAACCGACGAACTGGGCCAGGCATCCAGCCACGACCAGGTAGCGCCAGGCGTGATCGTGCGTGACGAACGCGGCCGTCGTACCAGCCATCGCCGCCAGCGCCCCCGCCATGGCGAGCAGCAGCTCCCAGCCGCGCGGGAAAGACGTCGCATTCATGCCGCACCTCCGATCACGATCAGGAGGGCCAGGGCGAGCAGTCCGCCCCCGGCAAGGGTCAGGTCGACGGCACGGCGCAGGCCGGTGAACTTGACGACTGCGAGGCGGGACAGACCCGCGATGTCGGCGGCCAGATCCCGCGAGACAGCGGCGGTGATCTGCTCGGGGGTGAGGGTCGCCCACAGCGGGAAGCCGTGCCGGCCCGACAGGTTCGGACGCACCGACCGCAGCAGCAAACCGGCCGCTGCAATCAGGAACGCCATGCCGCATCCGCCCACGGCACAGGCGGCCGGGTTCAGGGGCAGGTCGCGGGCGATCGTCCACGCACCGGCCAGCACTGCGCCGACGAACGCCAGCAACAGCGCGACCTTCGTGTCGGTCCGCGCGATCTCCGCCTTCACCTCAGCGTGCGCGGCCGTCAGATCCTGCTGAAGGGTGCTCATGCGGCACCCCCGGGCAGGACGGCGCCGGCGGTGCGGTTGGCCAGGGCCCGCCGCTCGCTCAGCACCCGGTTGCGGGCCCGGCGGATGCGGCGGGCGTCCAGCTCGTTGGGCAGGCGGTCCAGCGTGATGATCTGCGCGTCGAGCAGGTCGACGTCCGCCAGGATCAGCGGCATCTCCGCCTCGATCGCGTCCAGCTCAGCGGCCGTCGGCTCGATGAAGTCGGCGAACGCAGCGAACGGCGTCCAGTCATCAGACGCCGTAACAATGCCCTGAACAGTAACGATGTGTTCCATTGGGTCGCGGTTCCTCTCAGCAGGGGAACGGCCCGAACAGCGGCCCCGGGTCTAGCCACCCGGGGCCGCGCGCCGTTGAAGTCGGAACATCCGGCTCCCCTCAGCGCCGCTCGTACGAGACGAGCAGCGGAGGCAACCGGCCGCAGCAGTGCTGCGAAGAGTTGAGGTCGCGCTGTACCGCGCACGGGGACAAGACCCATGCGCGCCCGTCCGCTTACTTGCGGAGGTGGGACGGGCTTCCCTCAAACGCTCTGTTGAGTTTTCAACCAATGCGCGCTCACTTTGTACTCACCCCCACGGGCTTTCCTCCGGGCACATCCCTAAGGTTCCCTAGGGTTCCCTCCGGTGTCAAGCGGTAAGCTAGGGAACCTCAGGGAAGTGACGACAGGGAGCGGGCAACATGGCAGGCCAGGCCGACAATCGGGCGCCGTACGCGAAGATTGCCGCCCACTACACGGAGCTGATTACGTCTGGTCAGCTAGAGCCAGGGACGCTCTTGCCGAGCATCAAGAACCTCTCGGAAGAGTGGAAAGTGAGCACCGCGACAGCCGAAAAGGCTCTTCGCAAGCTGCGCAACGAGGGGCTTGTGCGCGGGATCCATGGGATCGGTACCGAGGTACTGGACCAACCGGCTCCGATGTCTTCGGGGTCCCAGCGACAGGACCGGGGACGCCGTACCGGATCCAGTTGGGGGGCAGGCGAAAGGTCCGACTCGCATCAAGCTGCCGTCGTCTCAGCGCCCGCTGAAGTAGCCCAAGCACTGGACATTCAGCCCGGCTCCAACGTAATCCGCCGAAGCCGGGTCTACCGAGACCGGCACGGCATCGTTGCCCACAGCACGTCGTGGATTCCCGCTCGCTACGGGAAGCTGATCCCGCAACTGGCGGAGAGCGCGCGGCTAACCGGGGGAACCTCGCTCCAGCTCATTGCCCAGGTGACCGGCAACCCGATCAGTCACCGCATCGACACGGCATCTGCGCGCCTTCTCACGCCGGAATACGCACAGCTCTTGGAGCTGGACCCCGAACACCCTCCGACGGATCCAGTGGTAGTGATGACGGCGAAGTTCGTGGACAGCGAGGGGAACATCGTGGAGTACGGCGTGGACCTCGGAGGTCCTGGCCGCACATGGCGCACAGAGTCGGAGGTCGCCACATGACGGTGATGGATGACACGCTCGCGAACGTCCTCGAAGAGCGCCTAGGGTCACTGATTGCAGCCCGCGCGGCTGGCAAAATCACGCCCGAAGCCGAAGCGGAGATGTCAGCGATCTCCCAGACCATGACGAGACCGATGTCACCACGCCCACCGTTCTGCGTCCTTATGGCCGGGCTCCCCGGCTCCGGCAAGACGACCCTTTCCCGCGCTCTCACCGATCGCGGGTTCGTACGGCTGTGCCCGGATGAGGAGATGTACCGCCGCCATGGCGTGTACGGAGTGGACTTCCCCCGAGGCATCTTCCCCACCCTTGAGCGACCGGTGCTGGAGGATGTGGCGATCGAACTCAGGGATCACCTCAAGGCCGGGCATGACGTCGTCGTCGACCACGGCTTTTGGACTCCGGAGGACCGGGCCCACTGGTGGGCCATCGCCACCGACGCCGGCGCCACTCCTGCGCTCGTCTACCTCGCAGCAAGCCACGACGAACTGTGGGCGAGGATCAGCAAGCGCAACGAGTTCCACGCAAACGATCCCAACTCGATCTACTTCTCTGAGAGCGACCTACAGCGATACCGCACCCGGTTCATCCCTCCCCAGGAGGACGAACCGCACCTCCTTTACAACGGTGACCCTGCGGCCGTTATCGCGGCTCTAGAGGTCTCACGAAGCTGACGCCCGAACGAGGTGAAAGGGCAGGTCAGCGCGAAAAGGTTCCGTCTCAGTTTCCGTCTCATTCACCCCCGTCCGGAGCCGTTCAAACCGGTTCACGCTCCGGGCGGGAGTACCGAAATGAACGGCTCTGAACGGCCCCGTATCACGCCCTGACCAGTACGAACAGACCTCGAAAGCGAGTGTGGCGCAAGTCACCGAGGGTTCAAATCCCTCCGCTACCGCTTGAGAAGGGCCCCGTCGAGAGACGGGGCCCTTCGTGCGTACTGATCACCCCGGTTACACTCGCGCCCCAGAAGCAACAGAGGTACCAAGCGGGGGAGGCCGCGATGGCGGTGAACGGCAAGAGACTCGCCGTCTATGTGATCGTGGTCTTCGTGCTGTACGTGATCATCACGGACCCGGAGAAGGCCGCCGACTACGTGCAGATAGGGTTCCAGGGCATATCGGACGCCGCCAAGGCCGTGGGCGACTTCTTCACGTGGCTGGCCGACGGCGCGCACTAGCTGGGAGCTCAGATGATCCGTCACCTCGTCCTCTTCAAGCTCGACGAGGGTGTCGAGCGCGACGACCCGCGCGTCGTCGCGGGTGTCGAGGCCTTCCGTGCGCTGGACGGCAAGATCCCCGAGATCCGCTTCTGGGAGCTCGGCTGGAACCTCAGCGACCGCCCCATCGCCTACGACTTCGCCATCAACTCCGGGTTCGAGGACGAGGCCGCGCTGCGGGCGTACGTCGAGCACCCGGAGCACCAGGCGGGCGTGGCTCTGTGGAAGGAGTTCGCCACCTGGGTGATCGCGGACTACGCGTACTGAGTCCGAGTGCCGCAAAGCCTCCTGCCGGGAACGGCGGGAGGCTTTTCTGCGTCTTCCAGCCCAAGTTGCCCCTCAACACGGCGTAACCCAACGTTATGCGGTGCTTGCACACAGTGCACATGTCTTGTGATGCTATGACCGCTTTTGACGGATGAGTTGACCAACGAAGAGGTGGCGTTGACCGTGGCGGCCAGTACCGCGCCTCCCCAGGAGGCCCCCCAGGAGGCCGCCCCACGCAGTCGCGGCGCCGACACCCGGGCGCTCACCCAGGTGCTCTTCGGCCAGTTGAAGGAGCTCCAGCCGGGTACGCCGGAGCACAGCCGGGTACGCGCGGCGCTCATCGAGGCCAACCTCCCGCTCGTGCGCTACGCGGCCGCCCGCTTCCGCTCCCGCAACGAGCCGATGGAGGACGTGATCCAGGTCGGCACCATCGGGCTCATCAACGCCATCGACCGCTTCGACCCGGACCGGGGCGTGCAGTTCCCGACCTTCGCGATGCCGACCGTCGTCGGCGAGATCAAGCGGTACTTCCGCGACAACGTCCGCACCGTCCACGTACCGCGCCGGCTGCACGAGCTGTGGGTGCAGGTCAACGGCGCGACCGAGGACCTGACGACGGCCTTCGGGCGCACTCCGACGACCGCCGAGATCGCCGAGCGGCTGCGCATCGGCGAGGACGAGGTGCTGTCCTGCATCGAGGCCGGACGGTCCTACCACGCCACCTCCCTGGAGGCGGCCCAGGAGGGCGACGGGCTGCCGGGACTGCTCGACCGGCTCGGCTACGAGGACCCGGCGCTGGACGGCGTGGAACACCGCGACCTGGTCCGCCATCTCCTCGTCCAACTCCCGGAACGGGAACAGCGAATCCTGCTGCTGCGCTACTACAGCAATCTCACCCAGTCGCAAATCAGCGCGGAACTCGGCGTCTCGCAGATGCACGTTTCGAGGCTACTCGCGCGTAGCTTCCAGCGGCTGCGGTCCGCCAATCGGATCGACGCATAGTTCGCGCCGGATAGCGGATGCATAAGGGGCGCACGGTCGCACGTTCCGTAACACCGCAGTTCGCAAGCCCTGTCGAGGCGTAACCGGCGCGAGCGAATCGCTCACCGGCGCCGTTCCTGACACTTCTGTGCCGAAAAACCGTCAGACCCCCTTTATCCAGGGCGGATTAGAGTCTCACGTGTCGACATGTCACTACAGCGTGTTGCCGACATGTGACATTCTGCCGGAAGCGCGTTTGCCGAGGCTTCGGCTCCGGTATTCAGGTGAAGGCTGACGTTCCACCACGGGGCGTTCGCCGCGACCGTCCCGCGACCCAAAGGGGGTGGCATGTCCGCAGATCAGGGCAGCTCGAAGGTGCTCACGCTCACGAAGAGCGAGGCTGAGCCCGTGCTCGACGACGTCACGGCCGTCGAGGCCGCGCCGCTCCCGGCCCTCCCGGCACCCCCGGTGGTGTCCGGAGCCATCGACACCCGCACCCTGTCCCGCTCCCTCTTCCTGCGGCTCGCCGCACTCGACGAGAACAGCCCCGAGCGCGCTTACGTCCGGGACACCCTCATCGAGCTCAACCTCCCGCTGGTGCGCTACGCGGCGGCCCGTTTCCGCTCGCGCAACGAGCCGATGGAGGACATCGTCCAGGTCGGCACCATCGGCCTGATCAAGGCGATCGACCGCTTCGACTGCGAACGGGGCGTGGAGTTCCCGACGTTCGCGATGCCGACGGTCGTGGGCGAGATCAAGCGCTTCTTCCGCGACACCTCGTGGTCGGTGCGTGTCCCGCGCCGTCTCCAGGAGCTGCGGCTGGCCCTCACCAAGGCCAGCGACGAGCTCTCCCAGAAGCTGGACCGCTCCCCGACGGTCGCCGAACTCGCCTCCGTGCTGGGCGTGTCCGAGGAGGACGTCGTCGACGGCCTCGCGGTCGGCAACGCGTACACCGCGTCCTCGCTGGACTCCCCGGCCCCGGAGGACGACGGCGGCGAAGGCTCCCTCGCGGACCGCCTCGGCTACGAGGACACGGCTCTGGAGGGCGTCGAGTACCGGGAGTCGCTGAAGCCGCTGCTGGCCAAACTCCCGCCCCGGGAGCGGCAGATCATCATGCTGCGCTTCTTCGCCAACATGACCCAGTCGCAGATCGGCGAGGAGGTCGGCATCTCCCAGATGCACGTCTCCCGCCTGCTGACCCGCACGCTCGCCCAACTCCGCGAGGGCCTCATCTCGGACTGAGGCACCCGGTCGCCTAGGGGGTGCCGGGTTCGGTGATGGGGCGGCTGCGGGCCGGTGGGGGCCGGTCGCGCAGTTCCCCGCGCCCCTGGGTGGGTGCAGTCACCTGCGCTCCGAGGGGCCGTGTGCTGCGGAACGTCGTAGGGCGGCTGCGGGCCGGTGGGGGCCGGTCGCGCAGTTCCCCGCGCCCCTGGGTGGGTCATGTGGACGTTCGTGCAGACGCTTACGGCGGTGAGGGGGCGGGGTGGGGGGTGTCCGCCCGCAGCGGCCGGCGTCCGTCACCGAGC
>NZ_LJBR01000432.1 GCF_001282115.1 Streptomyces sp. NRRL B-24085
GTGCTCGACCCGCCCCGCGTACGACAGGGTCCCCCCGAGCCGGACCCCCAGCGCCCCCGCGAACGAGGCTTCTACGGGCCCGGCGTTGGGACTCGGATGCCGGTGCGCGTCCTTGCGCCAGGCCGCGACGGCACCCCGGGGATCGTCCCCGGCGAGAGCGGCGAGTAGGGCGGTCAGCCGTGCCCCCGGCCACCCGGCGAGGTCGTCGAGCCGGGCGGAGGCCCACCCGAAACGCCGGTACCGGGGCGACTTGTGCCCCACCATGGCGTCCAGCGTGTTCACGGCCCGGAAGCCGAGCAGCCCCGGCACCCCGCCGACGGCACCCCACACCAGGGCACCCACGACGGCGTCGGAGGTGTTTTCGGCGACGGACTCCACGACCGCGCGGGCGATCCCGTCGGCGTCCAGGGCCTGCGGGTCGCGCCCGCACAGATGGGGCAGCCGGTCCCGGGCCGCCTCGACGTCCCCGGCCTCCAGCGCCCGTCCGACGATCCGGGCCTCCCGCACCAGCGAAGTCCCGCCCACCACGGCCCAGGTGGCGGCGCCGGTGAGGGCGACGGAGGCGGCACGGGACGGACGTACGGCATGCTCCGCGGCGGCGCCGAGGGCCACCGCGCCTCCCACGCACACGGCGGTGTGCAGTGCGCCCCATCCCCGGTGGTCCCGCCACAGCACCCGCTCCACGGCCCCGGCGGCCCGCCCGAACGCGGCGACCGGGTGCCCGCGACGGGGGTCGCCGAGCAGGAGGTCACCGATCAGGCCGGCGGCGGCGCCGTACGCGAAAACGCGATCGGCTCGCATCGGGTCAGCCGATCGCGGGGTCGTTCAGGTGCCTGGTACTGCTGGTGGATCGGCAGGCGAGCATCGCGTCATGTCCTCACTCAGGGTGTCCACGCCCTGGTTCGACGAGTCCGGCGGTGAGAGTTCCTGGCTCCCGGGGGTGTCTACCCCGGTGACAGTGGCGGGACCGCGCCGGATTCGCACCGGCTTCCTCTCCTGCCGCCGTATATGGCTCCGGCAGTCCACCACGGGCCTTCGAGACCCGTCAACTTGCTGTTGACCTGCGGCGGGGGAGTGTGCAGAACCCCACACCGCCGGTCATGGAAGACGGCCGGGCGGGCACGGAAACCGAGGTTCCGTGCCCGCCCGGCCGTCGAGTGACGGGAGTGCCGTCAGGCCACGATCAGATAGATCCCGTACGCCACCGCCGCCGCGCACGCCGCGAAGCAGGCGTAGGCGCCGGTGACCGCGAGGGCCGCCGAGCCGCCCTGGGCCGTGGCCCGCTCCTGGCGGGAGAGGCCCATGATCCCGAGGGTGAACAGGGCCACGAGGCCCACGGTGACGACGAGGCTGACGCCGAAGACGGAGCCGAGTGCTTCCCAGTCGATCTGCATGGTGAGGCTTCCTTAGTACTGCGGGCTCAGACGGCGGCCGGCGGGGCTGCCGGTTCCGTCGTGGCGGGCGGGGCCGGGATCGTGGCGGTGAGTTCCTCGGCCACGGGGCCCGCGGGCGGCGGGATCACGGCGGCGATCGCCGTGGTCACCACGCCGGCCGGCTCGTCGGTCTCGTTGACGTTCGACGCGTCCACGACCTCGCGCCGCGAGATCTTCCAGATCGCCGCGCTGGAGGCGACGAGGAAGACCGCCACGACCGCCGTGCCCCAGTCACCGAGGTCGGTGACCGACTCGGCCAGTGCGCCCACCAGGGCCGCCGCCGGGAGCGTCAGTCCCCAGGCCACGAACATCCGGGTGGCCGTGGACCACCGCACGACCCCGCCCTTGCGGCCGAGGCCCGCGCCCATCACCGAACCGGAGACGGAGTGCGTGGTGGAGAGGGAGAAGCCGAGGTGGGAGGAGGCCAGGATGACCGTGGCCGCGCTGGTCTGGGCGGCGAAGCCCTGCTGCGGCTGGAGGTCGGTCAGGCCCTTGCCCATGGTGCGGATGATGCGCCAGCCGCCGAGGTAGGTGCCGAGCGCGATGGCGAGACCCGCGGAGAGGATGACCCAGGTGGGCGGGTCGGAGTCGGGGGCGACGGCGCCGCCGGCGACCAGGGCGAGGGTGATGATGCCCATCGTCTTCTGCGCGTCGTTGGTGCCGTGGGCGAGCGAGACCAGGCCGGCCGAGGCGATCTGGCCGGTGCGGTAGCCCTTCGCGGCGGCCTTGCCGTCGGCCTTCTTGCCCAGCGAGTAGGAGAGCCGGGTGGCCAGCATGGCGGCGACGCCCGCGACGATCGGCGCGGCGACCGCCGGGATCAGGACCTTGGTGACGAGCGCGTCGCCGTGCACCGCGCCGAAGCCGGCCGAGGCGATGGTGGCGCCGATCAGACCGCCCATGAGGGCGTGCGAGGAACTGGAGGGCAGTCCCACCAGCCAGGTCAGCAGGTTCCAGAGGATCGCGCCGACCAGGGCGGCGAAGATGACCTCGGGACGGATGCCGGTCTCGTCGACGAGACCCTTGGAGATCGTGTTGGCGACCTCCACCGAGAGGAAGGCGCCCACAAGGTTCAGCACGGCGGACATGGCCACCGCGACCTTGGGCTTGAGCGCACCGGTCGAGATGGTGGTGGCCATCGCGTTGGCGGTGTCGTGAAAACCGTTCGTGAAATCGAACGCGAGTGCGGTGACGACCACAATCGCGAGGATCAGCGAGAAGTTTTCCATTTACCCAGGCAATCGTTCGAGGTCATTGGCATGTTGAAGGTAAGTAACCTGGATGAACGGAAGGTGAACTGAGGCGGGCCGCATGGTGACCGGAATCTTCGGCTATGGCTTTGCCGAACCCCGCGGCCCCCGCGCGCCCCAGGCGCCCCACGGCTAGGCCCCGGCGGCGAACCTCTTCAGCTGCCGCGCCGACCCGTTGAAGAGATTCTGGTCACCCGGCAGGCTGCCGCTGTTGTCGTACTGCCAGATGGTCCAGTAGGACCACCCACCGGGCAGCGGGCCCGCGTCCGCCCCGTAGCGGGCCACCCACAGCGCGTGGTCCCCGGCGAAGGCACCGCTGCCGCCCGTGCAGGTGTTCCACCAGTGGGCGGTCGTGTAGATCACCGGCCGGCGACCGGTGAGCCGCTCGACCTCCTCGCTGAACGACCGGATCCAGCCGACCATCCTCGCCCTGCTCAGGCCGTAGCACTTGTGCTTCCGGTCGTACGGGTTGTACTCGACGTCCAGCGCGGGCGGCAGCGTCCAGCCGTCCGCCGACCAGGCGCCGCCGTTGCGCACGAAGTACGCGGCCTGCGCCCTGCCCGACGACCTGTCCGGCAGCGCGAAGTGGTACGCCCCGCGGATGATGCCCGCCTCGCGCGCCCCGTTGTACTGCTGTCCGAAGCGCGGGTTGCGGTAGTCGGTCGACTCGGTCGCCTTGACGTAGACGAACCGGGCGCCCTTGGCCCTGGCCTTCCGCCAGTCGACGTTCTTCTGGTGCGAGGAGACGTCGTGCCCCCTGGGCAGGCCCGCCGCCGGGGCGGGCGACCCGGCGAGCGCCACGCTTCCCACGGCGAGCAGGACCACGGAAAGCGCCAGGGCGCGGGTCCGGGCGTTCCTGCGGTCACGGGCCATGTGTCCCCCGAAATGGCGTCGTGTACGACAAAGCCCAGAGGCTACTGGAAGATCGTCGAATTTCAGTCCATCTCCGGCCAAGCAGCACAAGAGGGGCGAAGTCCCGGCCCGGCAACAGCCCGGCGCCCCGGCTGGCAGGATCACGGCATGGCTGAGCGAGGGCAGGACCAAGAGGTACGGAACGGCACGCGAGAGGTGCGGGCCGAGGAGGCGGCCGCCTGGGGCGAGTTGGTCGACACGGCCCGCCGTACGGTCACCGACGGACTGGTCGTCGGGACCTCCGGCAACGTCTCGGTACGCGTCGGGGACACGGTCCTGGTCACCCCGTCGGGCGTCCCCTACGACCGCCTCACGCCGGACGACGTGACGGGAGTCGACCTGCGGGGCCGCCAGACCCTCGGCACCCTGGTGCCGACGAGCGAACTCCCCATGCACCTGGCGGTCTACGGCAGCACCGACGCCCGCGCGGTCGTCCACACCCACGCGGTGCACGCCACGGCCGTCTCCACGCTCGTGCCCGAACTCCCCACGATCCACTACATGACCAGCGCGCTCGGCGGCCCCGTCCGGGTCGCCCCCTACGCCACCTACGGCACCGCCGAGCTGGCCGAGAACATGCTCCGCGCCCTCGCCGGCCGCTCCGCCTGCCTCCTCCAGAACCACGGCACGATCGCCTACGGCAGCACCCTCGCCCAGGCCTACGACCGCACGGCCCAACTCGAGTGGATGTGCCACCTGTGGCTGACGGCCCGCTCGGTCCCGGACCTGACCCCGAACCTCCTGACGGAAGAACAGCTCGCGGAAGTGGGGGAGCGGTTGCGGGGGTACGGGCAGCGGGCATAGGGGGTGCCGGGTTCGGTTGCGGGACGGGTGCGGGCCGGTGGGGGCCGTTCGCGCAGTTCCCCGCG
>NZ_LJBR01000433.1 GCF_001282115.1 Streptomyces sp. NRRL B-24085
CCCGACGACGACCACGCCACCCACCGCACAGCCGCCGCCACAGAAGGCGAAGCCGAAACCCTCGCCGCGGCGCTCACCGCCGAGCTCGCCCGCGAGGAAGCCGCCGTGCCCCACTCCGGCACCGCTCCCGACGCCGCAGCCTGGGACGACACCGCTCTCCCGCTCTTCCCGCTCCAGCCCCCTCGCAGCGCCCGCGAGCTCCTCACCGACCACGTCACCGCGATGGTCTGCTGCGCCGCGATCGACACCGCCGGCGCCGCCCCGGGCCTGGACTGGCTCGACGGCCCGTCCCTCCTGATCAACGGCGAGCGGGCCGCCGACCTCGCCCCGCGCGTCCTGAGCCTCGTGGAGGACGGCGACCCGGCCCCGCTGCGTGCCTGGCTGGTCAAGTCGGGGATACGCCCCGAGAAGCCGGTCCGCCTCGTCTGACAGGGACGGAAGACCCGCTTCCACTTTCGGCCAATTCGCAACGAATAGTGACAGGCCGAGTGCGGAATGTGATGTGCTGGGACCGATCGCGCACATGGCAAGGTCGTTCGCCATAGGACAGGCGCACGACACACGCGCAACCACGAGCGACCCGCCCGCACCACCGCGCACCGCGCCACACCGCACCGCGACAACACGGCACCACACTCAGCACGGCACGACCATGAACACGCACGACCATCAACACGCACGACCACGAGCACGCACGACCACCCGCACCGCACAACCGACACCACCGCACCACCGACATCACCGCACCGCGCAGGACGAACGACGGGGGCACGAGGGAGGGGAGCGACCATGGGGCCAGGCCCAGGACCGGGACCGGAGCACATCCGCCGCTGGGAGTCGGGAGCACTCGCGCACGCCGTGACGGACCCCTTCGGCCAGGGTCCCGTCCCCTGGCTGCGCGGCAGTGAGACGTACTTCGACGACACCGGCCAGGTCGTCCCCTGGTACGTCGAGACGGACCCCGCGCACACCCCGAAGGAAGGCGCCCCGCGCGTCCCCTCCCCCCGCAGCGCCTCCGGCGGCGGCCCCCGCTCCGCCGACGACGTCCGCCGCCAGATCAAGGGCTTCACCTCGACCGGCGCGGTGGCCCCAGGGCAGGCCGTCGACTTCCACATCACCGTCGACCCGCCGCAGGAGTTCGGCGTCGACATCTACCGCATCGGCCACTACGGCGGCGACGGCGCGGCGAAGATCACCACCAGCCCCCGGCTCTCCGGCATCGTCCAGCCCCCGCCGCTGACCGCGGACCGCACGGTCTCCTGCCACCACTGGTGGCTGTCCTGGCGGCTCCAGATCCCGTCGTACTGGAGCATCGGGGCGTATGTGGCCGTCCTCACCACCGCCGACGGCTACCGCTCCCACATCCCCTTCACGGTCCGCGACAACCACCCCGCGGACCTGTTGCTCCTGCTGCCCGACGTGACCTGGCAGGCGTACAACCTCTACCCGGAGGACGGCCGCACCGGCGCCAGCCTCTACCACGCCTGGGACGAGCAGGGCCGGCTCCTCGGCGAGGCCGACGCCGCGACCACGGTCTCCTTCGACCGGCCGTACGCGGGCGCGGGCCTGCCGATGCACGTGGGCCACGCCTACGACTTCATCCGCTTCGCCGAGCGCTACGGCTACGACCTCGCCTACGCCGACGCCCGCGACCTGCACGCCGGCCGGCTCGACCCCACCCGCTACCGGGGCCTGGTCTTCCCCGGCCACGACGAGTACTGGTCGTCGGCCATGCGCCGCACGGTCGAGCGCGCCCGGGACAGCGGCACCTCCCTGGTCTTCCTGTCCGCCAACACCATGTACTGGCAGGTCGAGCTGGGCCCCTCGCCGTCCGGTGTCCCCGACCGCCTGCTCACCTGCCGCAAACGCAGGGGACCGGGCAAACCGGCGCTGTGGCGCGAAGTGGACCGCCCGGAACAGCAGTTGGTCGGCATCCAGTACGCGGGACGGGTGCCCGAGCCGCACCCCCTGATCGTCCGCAACGCCGGGCACTGGCTGTGGGAGGCGACCGGCGCCCAGGAGGGCGACGAGATCGCCGGTCTGGTCGCGGGCGAGGCCGACCGCTACTTCCCGCGCGCCCCCCTCCCCGACCACGACGACCGCATCCTGCTCGCCCACTCGCCCTACACCGACAGCGAGGGCGCCCTCCGCCACCAGGAGACGTCCCTCTACCGTGCCCCTTCAGGCGCCCTGGTCTTCGCCGCCGGCACCTTCGCCTGGTCCCCTGCGCTGGACCGCCCGGGCCATGTCGACGCCCGTGTCCAGCGCGCCACCGCCAACCTCCTGGACCACATCTGCAAGCGTGACTGAGCCCGGGCGGAGCACCCGCCCAGGGCTCGCAGCACACCCCAAGTCCAAGGTCAGCCGCCTGTACGGGACAATCGACCCGTTGGACATAGCCACGGGGAGGAACCGTGTCCGGATTCGTAGAAAAGCCCGAGCCGCTTCAGGTTCCGGGTCTGGTGCACCTGCACACCGGCAAGGTGCGCGAGCTGTACCAGAACGAGGCGGGCGACCTCGTGATGGTCGCCAGTGACCGCATCTCCGCCTTCGACTGGGTGCTGCCGACCGAGATCCCCGACAAGGGCCGCGTCCTCACCCAGTTGTCGCTGTGGTGGTTCGACCAGATCGCCGACCTGCTGCCGAACCACGTGCTGAGCACGGACGTCCCGGAGGGCGCCCCCGCCGACTGGGCGGGCCGCACCCTGGTCTGCAAGTCGCTCCAGATGGTTCCCGTGGAGGCGGTCGCCCGCGGCTATCTCACCGGCTCCGGGCTGCTGGAGTACAACGACTCCCGCACGGTCTGCGGCCTCGCGCTCCCCGAGGGCCTGGTCGACGGCAGCGAGCTGCCCGCGCCGATCTTCACCCCGGCGACCAAGGCGGCCGTCGGCGACCACGACGAGAACGTCTCCTACGAGGAGGTGGCCCGCCAGGTCGGCGCGGACACCGCCGCCCGCCTGCGCCAGGCGACCCTCGCCGTGTACGCGCGGGGCCGGGACATCGCCCGGGACCGCGGGATCATCCTCGCGGACACCAAGTTCGAGTTCGGCTTCGACGGCCAGAGCCTGGTCATCGCGGACGAGGTCCTCACCCCGGACTCCTCCCGCTTCTGGCCGGCCGACCAGTGGCAGCCGGGCCGCCCGCAGCCGTCGTACGACAAGCAGTTCGTGCGCGACTGGCTGACCTCGGCGGAGTCCGGCTGGGACCGCAAGAGCGAGCAGCCCCCGCCGCCGCTGCCGCAGGAGGTCGTGGACCGCACCCGCGCCAAGTACATCGAGGCGTTCGAGCGGCTGACGGGCACGAGCTGGTCGTAACGCGAAAGGCCCCCGGAGAACCGGGGGCCTTTGCCTGAACGGAGCGAACGACGAGGTTCGAACTCGCGACCTCAACCTTGGCAAGGTTGCGCTCTACCAACTGAGCTACGTTCGCATGCGCCGTGGCGCGAGAACCACTATACCCAACCTCGCTCCCGTGCGAGCCGCACGGCCGCGTGACGGTTCTCCGCCCCGAGCTTGGAGACGGCCGACGACAGGTAGTTCCGAACGGTCCCCTGCGACAGCGCGGCCCGTTCCGCGATCTCGGCGACGGGTGCCCCGTCGGCGGCCAGTTCCAGCACCTCGGCCTCCCGCGCGGTCAGCGGGGAGTCCCCGGCGGAGATCGCGTCGGCGGCCAACTCGGGGTCGACGTAACGGTTTCCCGCGTGCACCGTGCGGATGATCTCCGCGAGCCGCTGCGCGCTCACGGTCTTCGGGACGAACCCCCGCACCCCGGCCTCCAGAGCCCGCTTGAGATGCCCCGGCCGTCCGTGACTCGTGACGATCAGCACCTTGCACGAGGGCAGCTCGGTCCGCAGGAATGTGGCGACCTTCACACCGTCCGCGCCGGGCATCTGGAGATCCAGTACGGCGACATCGGGCCCGTGCGCCCGGGCCATCGCCAGCGCCTCGGGGCCGGTGGCCGCCTCCGCCACGATCGCCAGGTCGTCCTCCAGCGAGAGCAGCGCGGCGAGCGCGCCCCGGATCAGATGTTCGTCGTCGGCGAGCAGTACCCGCAAGGTCATGAGACTCCCCCCGCGACCCCCACCGGCACCCGGGCCACCAACCGGAACACCCCGTCAGCCGTGGGCCCCGCCTCCAGCGTCCCGGCCACCGCCGCGAGCCGCTCCCGCAGCCCGGCGAGCCCGGACCCGCCGGTGCCCGACGATCTCAGGACCCCGTCGTTCTCCACGGTCAGCACCACCCGGTCCTCCTCCCTGTCCACGGCCACCCTGCACCGCTTGGCGTCCCCGTGCCGGAGCACGTTCGTGGTGGCCTCCCGGACCACCCAGCCGAGCGCCGACTGCACCTCGGCGGGCAGCCCGCCCGGGTCCCCGGTGACCTCGCAGTCGATGCCGGCGGCGGTCAACACCCCTCGCGCTCCCGTGAGTTCGACCCCGAGATCGGCCTCCCGGTAGCCCCGTACGACGTCCCGCACCTCGCGCTGGGTCTCGCTCGCGATCCGCTGCACCTCGGTCATCTGGTCCACGGCCTCCTCCCGCCCGCGTCGCGCCAGCTGTACGGCCAGCTCGCTCTTCAGCGCGATCACCGCGAGGTTGCGCCCCATCACGTCGTGCAGGTCCCGCCCGAAGCGCAGCCGTTCCTCGGCGACGGCGAGCCGGGCGCGGGTCTCGCGGGCCTCGTCGAGCTCGTAGACGGCGTTGAGCAGCCACACCGAGAAGACGGAGGTGAAGGCGAGGAACCCGGCACCGAGCAGAACGGCCACCATCGTCGCCAGGGTCGCCGCACCGGGCAGCCCCAGCGGGAAGGCGATGACCCCCGCGCCCGCCGCGAACCCGCCGACGAGGGCGAAGACCCGTCTCCGGTCGCGCACCCCCAGCGCGATCACCCCGGCCCCGAAGATCAGCACCACCGCGAAGATCCCGCCGGCCGCGGTGTCGACGTCCTCCCCGCCCGGACCGTGCTCCGTGATCGCGATGGCCGTCACGGCGACCACCGCGGTGACCGCGCCGAGTGTCCACAGCATGGGGACGGGCTGCTCGCGGCTGCCGCGCGTCCAGTCCAGCGCCCGGGACGCGACCACGGCACAGGTCCCCGCGTGCCCGGTCAGCATCACCAGCAGCAGGGCGGTCAGCCAGCCCGGCATCGCACCGAACAGCGGCAGCCCGACCGCGGCGACCTCGGTCACCGCGAAGAAGTGGAACGACCACCGCGTGTACGTCTCGACCTTCGCCGGCGTGCTCTTCCGCCGCCACCAGCCCCCCGGCTCGCGCATGTTCTCCCCGTACGTCAGCGCCTCGGCTCCCACCGGAACCACCGCTGTACAGCAAACACGGCCAGGACCGTCCAGGCCAGCGCGGTACCGAGGGCGCCCAGGGCCTCGTAGGCGGAGAGCGTGCCCGCCCAGCCGCCGCGGACCAGGGTGATCACGGGGGACAGGGGCAGCAGCTCGCACACCGACGCGAACGTGCCGGGCAGCAGCTCCAGGGGCACGGCGACGCCCGAGAGGACCATCGAGATCATCACGAACGGCAGGGTGGTGACCTGCGCGCTCTCCACGGTGCGGGTCACGGCCGCCGTCACGGCCGCGAGCGCCGCGCACATCACCAGCCCCAACAGCAGCCCCAGGGCGGCGAGATGGGG
>NZ_LJBR01000434.1 GCF_001282115.1 Streptomyces sp. NRRL B-24085
CTCTCCCCCCGCCCCCTGCGTCACCTCTCCGAGGTGCACCGCCGTGTCGTGACCGCCGGCCGGCTGCGCGCGACCGGCGTCTCGGTCGCCGAGGCCAACGAGCAGTGCCGGCCCGGCGGCCCCTGGCAGCAGATCCTCCCGGGCGTCTTCCTGCTCCACCCGGGCCCGCCGACCAGCGAGGAGCGGCTGCACGCGGTGCTGATGTACGCGGCACGGGAGCAGAGCGCCGGGGTCCCCGTGCAGCCGGGCGCCGAGTCGCCGCACCGGCCGGTGTACGCGGAGGCGATGATCACCGGCCTCGCGGCGCTCACGCTGCACGGCTTCAGCTCGACACCGCCGCTGCCCTCCCTGGACCGGATCGACGTCCTGGTCCCGAGGCTGCGGCGGCTGCGTTCGACGGGCGGCGCGCGGATCGTCCGCACCTCGGCGCTCCCCGCCGCCGAACAGGTCACCGGCCTCCCCGTCGCCCCGGTGCCGCGCGCCCTCGCCGACGCGGTCACCGATCTCACGGACGCGGGCGCGGTACGCCGGCTGCTGACCGAGGCGGTGCGCGGCGGGCACTGCGAACCGGCCGCCGTCGTGCGGGAGTTGAACAACGCCAAGCTGCTGAGCCGCCCGCACGTGGTGGACGCGGTGGACTCCCTGCTCGCCGAGGGCCGCGCCATCGCGGAGGACCGCCTGTACCGCATGGTCACGGAGTACGGCCTGCCCGACCCGGTGTGGAACGTCGACCTGAGGCTGCCGGGCGGCCCCCACCTGGGCGGCCTGGACGCGTACTGGCCGGAGCAGGCGGTCGCGGTGGAGCTGGACACCCGCGCCCCCCGCCAGGACGAGGACGCCCTGTGGTCGGAGTACGCCCGCAAGCGCGAGCACCTGGAGCGGCTCGGCATCACGGTCGTCCACATCACCCCGCGCAAGCTCCGGGACGCGATGGAGCAGCAGGCGACGGTGGTCCGTACGGCCCTGATGGCCTCGGGCGACCGGGATCCCGCCGCCTATGTCGTGGTGCTGCCCCGGTAGTGACGGACCGGGGCGGGACCAGGAGGGGAGAGGAGGGGCCACGGCACTGGGGAGCCGGGGCCCCTCCTCATGTGCGTGCGACCGCGGCGCGCCTACCGGCCGCAGTACTCCGCCTCGATCACGGCGTCGGTGTCCCCCGACCAGTCGCCGTTGAAGTTGAAGGCGAGGGAGTGCCGCCCGTCGGCCGTGGTCACGGCCACGGAGGAGGAGCCGTGGATGCCGCCGTCGTGGCCCCACACGTGGACCCCGCAGCTCAGCTCGCGGTCGATCAGGGCGAGACCGTAACGGGCCCCCGGGTGCTCGTCGACGGCCACCGTGGTCTTCATCTCCCTGAGCTGCTTCGGCGGGAGCACCCTCCCCCGCAGCAGGGCCGAGTAGAAGCGGTTCAGATCGTCCGAGTCGGAGATCATCTCGCCCGCCGAGGAGGCGAGGGACGGGTTCAGCTCGGTGACGTCGTAGGTCGGTCCCGTCGCCGTCCGCGCGAGCTTGGAGTAGGCCCGGCTGCTGGGCTCGGGCACGGTGACACGGGTGCCCGGGACCGAGGTGGCGCTCAGGTGCAGCGGGGCGATGACACGGCGGCGGATCTCCTCGCCGTACGTCCGTCCGGTGGCCTGCTGGATCACCATGCCGGCCAGGACGTAGTTGGTGTTGGAGTAGCTCCAGGACGTGCCGGGCGCCAAGTCCGGCCGGTGGGCCATGGCGATGGCGACCAGCTGCCCGGGGCTCTGGGTGTCGTAGCGGTGTGCGAGGAAGCCGTCCTTGAGGAAGTACGTGCGCCCGAACGTGTCGTCGGAGGTGTAGTCGAAGACGCCGCTGGTGTGGTTGAGGAGCTGGCGGAGGGTGATCCGGCCGCCGTCGTGGCCGTTGCCGTGGACCGTGCCGGGCAGCCACTTCTCCACCGTGTCGTCCAGCGACAGCCGTCTTTCGGCCTCCAGTTGGAGCAGCACGGTGGCGACGAAGGTCTTGGTGACGGAGCCGACGCGGTAGCGGTCGTCCGCCGAACGCGGCGCGTGCGTCCTGAGGTCGCCGACACCGGCCGTGGTCGACCAGGTGCCACGCCCGTCCCTCGCGGTGAGCGTCACCCCCGGCACGCCGTCCTGCACGGCGGCGCGGACGGCCTGCCGGGTGGCCGCGTGAGTGTCGGCCCCGGCCGCCGTCGCCGGGGCGGCGAGGCCGGTCGCGAGTGCCACGGCACTCGCCCCGACCACCACAGTCGTGCGTACGGTCATGTCTTCCCCCTGTTCCGGCACGCTCGGCGAGCGTGACCGGCGGGAGAGACCCACCCCGGACCGGGAGGGTTGAGGCGGATCACGCGGGTTGGGCCGCTTTCAGCCCTTCTTCAGGATCAGCTCCGTGTTCCGGTCCTGTGCGGCGCCGCCGAGCTTGTCGCTCGAACCGGGGGCGTTGTAGGCCAGTTCGCGGTAGAGGGCGGCGAGGCCGGTCTGGGACAGGTCGGTGAAGTCGGTGCGGTGGGGGGCCGCGGACTCGATCAGGGTGGTGAAGACCGAGATCGTGCCGTCCTTGTTGTCGGCCAGTTCGACGACCCGGGCGAGGTGCGGGAAGTCGATGTGGGAGGCGGTGGAGATCTCCCAGAAGGAGCGGCCGCCGGGGGCGGAGTGGGCGGTGATCACATTGCGGTGGATGTGCCCGTTGACCCAGGCGAGGACGTTGCTGTGCCGGGTGAGGAGGGTGACGACCTCCTGGCCGTTGTGCCGGCGCTCGCCCGGGTGGGCCGGGTCGGGGCGGGTGTTGGTCATCGAGTAGCCGGTGTGGTGGCTGTAGACGACGGCGAAGGAGTCCTTGTTCTGCCGCAGCGTCCGGGCCAGCCATCGCAACAGCCCGGTG
>NZ_LJBR01000435.1 GCF_001282115.1 Streptomyces sp. NRRL B-24085
GGGACTGGAAGGGGGCGGAGTGCTGGAGGAGCCCGCCGTCGCGGGTACGTCCCGGCCAGGCTCCCCTCCCGCACCGGCCCCCGTCGCCCTGTCCCTGCGCTACCCGCCCCGCGTCACCGGGGACCTCGGCTTCAGCGCCCTCCTCCCTCTCCTGCGCGCCCGCCGCACCGCCGACGTGGACCGCGCCTTCGACCTGTGGGCCGAGCCCGTGAACGTCGTGCAGGCCGCCGACACCGAGGGCGGGCTGCTGCACCGGGTCGCCGGGTGGGTGCCGGTGCGGGCGGAGGCCAACCGGCTGCGGCCCGTCCCCGCCTGGGAGCCCGGGCACGAGTGGCAGGGCCGGCACGACACCCCCCGCGCCGGCCTCACCGACGGCATTGCCGTGATGGCCAACCAGCGCGGCCCCGCCACCCCGCTCGGCGTCGAGTTCGCCCCGCCCCACCGGGCGGACCGCATCGCCGCCCTGCTGCGGGAGAAGGAGCGCTGGTCGGCCGCCGACATGCCCCTGATCCACATGGACACCCATCTCGCCTCCGCGCAGCCCCTGTTGGACCACATGGCGGCCCTGGACGGTCTCAGCCCCGCGGCCGCTGCCACGAGGGAAACGATTCTCCGCTGGGACCGCCGCATGACCGCGAGCAGCACGGAGGCCGCCCTGTACGCCGCCGTGCGCAGCGCGGTCGTACGACGGCTCGCCGCCCACCCCGCCTTCGCGGCCCTGACCGAGCCGCCCGCCTACCCCGACGTCCTCCTCCCCTGGCTCGGCCTCGTCCCCCGGGTCGCCTTCGCGCTCGAACACCTGCTGCGCGCCGAGGAGCTGTACGGCGTCGACCGGGCCGAGACCGTGCGGGCCGCCCTGGAGGAGGTGGCCGCCGAACCGCCGCGGGGCACCTGGGGCGACACCCACCGCCTCGCCCCCTGGCAGGCGCTCCCCGAGCACGACCGGGACGCCCCGGCCCTGTCCGGCGACCACGACTGCGTCCTGTGCACCTCCGCGGTGCCCGGGCTCACCGACCTCGCCGCGCGCGGCCCGGCCGCCCGTTACGTCTGGGACCTGGCCCGCCGCGAGGACAGCCTCTGGGTGGTCCCGCTGGGCGCCTCCGGCCTGCCCGGCTCACCCCATCACCGCGACCAGCTCCCGCTGTGGCTGCGGGGAGATCTCGTACCGGTCGTCACCGACTGGCAGCACCTGACGAAGGAAGACTGAGGAGACAGATGTCCGACACCACCGCCCGTGAAGCGGTCCACACCCAGACAGTGGACGGCTTCGGCACCGTCCGCGTCCTGCGCCTGGACCCGCACGCCGACGCGGCGACCGTGCACGCCTGGGTGCGCGAGGAACGCGCCGCGTTCTGGGGCATGAACGGCCTCACCCAGCAGCAGGTCGCCGAGATCTACGCCCACCTGGACACCCTCGACACCCACCACGCCTATCTGCTGGAGAAGGACGGCGAACCGGCCGGGCTCCTTCAGACCTACGAGCCGGAGGCCGACCGCGTCAGCGAGTGCTACCCGGTCGAACCCGGGGACATCGGCATCCACCTGCTGCTCCCGCCCGCCGGCCCGCACGGCGCCCGGCCGGGCTGGACCTCGGCGCTGCTGTCCGCCGTGGCCAGGTACGTGCTGCTGGGCCTGGACAAGCGGCGGGTCGTGGTCGACCCCGACGTGCGCAACGAGAAGGCCATCGCCCGCTTCCTCAAGCAGGGCTTCGTGGCCGGGGACGCGGTCGTGCTGCCGGAGATCGACCTCCCCGACGTGCACCTGCCCGAGAAGCACGCCCAACTGGCTTTCCTGACAAGGGAGGTAGCCTTTCCGGGTGACGCCTGACGACCTCGTCGCCCACTACGGCCTGGAACCGATCCCCCGCGAGGGCGGACTGTTCCGGCAGACCTGGGCCGGAGCGGAGCGCGCCGACGGAAGGCCGGACGGCACGGCGATAGTGGCCCTGCTGACCTCGGACGACTACTCCGCCCTGCACCGCCTGCCCAGCGACGAGATCTGGCACCACTACCTCGGCGACCCCCTCGACCTCCTGCTCCTCGCCCCGGACGGCACGGCACGCACCGCCGTCCTGGGCCCGGACGTACTCGGTGGCCAGCACCCGCAGTTCACCGTGCCCGCGGGCACCTGGATGGGGGCCGTGACCCGCGGCGCCTGGACCTTCTTCGGCTGCACCATGGCGCCCGGGTTCACCTACGAGGGCTACGAACACGGCGACGCGGCGGAACTGACGGCGCGTTACCCGGCGGAGGCGGAGCGGATCGCGCGACTGTGCCGCCCATGAGACTCCTTCAAGGACAGGTCGCCCTGGTCACGGGCGCGGGCGGCGGCATCGGGCGGGGCATCGCCCTGCGGTTCGCCGAGCAGGGCGCGGCGGTCGCCCTGCACTGCCGTACGGCCGTGGCGGCGGCCCGCGAGGCGGCGTCCCGCATCGAGGACTCGGGCGCCCGGGCCGTCGTACTGGAGGCGGACCTGCGGGACGAGGACGCGTGCCGGCGGCTGGTCCGGGAGGCCGCCGCATGGGGCGGGGGACTGACCGCGCTGGTCAACAACGCGGGCGTGCAGCCCGTCCAGGCCCTGCCCGGGATGACGGCCGCGCAGTGGCGGGACGTCGTGGACACCAACCTGACCGGCGTCTTCGCCTGCACGCAGGCGGCCGCGGAGCTCATGGGGCCGGGCGGGTCCGTCACCCACGTCGCCTCCGTCGAGGCGGGCCACCCCGCGCCCGGGCACGCCCACTACGCCGCCTCCAAGGCCGCGATCGTGACGCACGCGCGGTCGGCGGCCCTGGAGTACGGCCCACGCGGCCTGCGCGTGAACACGGTCTCGCCCGGGCTGATCGACCGGGAGGGGCTGGCGGAGACCTGGCCCGAGGGGGTGGAGCGGTGGCTGCGCAAGGCACCCCTGGGCAGGCTCGGGCGCCCCGAGGACGTGGCCGACGCGTGCGTGTTCCTCGCCTCCCCGCTGGCGTCCTGGGTCACCGGGCACGACCTGGTGGTGGACGGCGGGGTGTCCGCCCGGTCCACGTGGTGAGCGCTCGGCGGCCCGCGTCCGTACGTATCCGGGAGACCGTGAGCCCAGGTACGGAGCAGTGACGTGAGGTGTGAGCGTGCGCGCAGCAGCACAGGCGGGCGAAGGCGAGGACTTCAGGGGCTGGTGCTGCTGGGAACCGTGCTGGTCCTGCTCCTGTTCGGCGGAGCGGGAGCGGCGTCCGCCCACGCCGCCCTCCGGGCCACCGACCCCGAGGACGGGACCGTCCTCAAGTCCGCCCCCCGTGACATCACCCTGACCTTCACCGAGTCCGTCGGTCTGCTCGACGACTCCTTCCGGGTGCTGGACCCCGACGGCAAGCGCCTGAGGGTCGGGGACGCCGGACACGGACCGGGCGGCTCGGACACGGCCCGGGTCACCCTGCCCGCCCGACTCGCCCAGGGCACCTACACGGTGGCCTGGCGAGTGGTCTCGGCCGACAGCCACCCGGTCTCCGGCGCCTTCACCTTCTCCGTCGGCAGACCCTCCCCGGCCGTGGTGGTCGCGGACACCGGCCCGACCGAGGACCCGGCCACGGAGAGCCTGTTCAACATGGGCCGCTACCTGGCCTACCTCGCCGCGGCCCTGCTCATCGGCACCGCCGTCTTCCTCGCCGTCTGCCGCCCCCCGGAACCGTCCCGGCTGCGCCGCCTGCTGTGGGCCGGCTGGGGCACCCTGCTCGGCTCGACCGTGTTCCTGCTGGTGCTGCGGGCGCCGTACGAGAGCGGCGCGGGCCCGTCGGCCGCGTTCTCCCTGAAGGCCCTCGAACGCACCCTGGGCACCCGCCCCGGTGAGGCGCTCCTGGTCCGCCTGGCCCTGCTGCTGGTCGCCTGCTTCTTCGTCGTACGACTGCTGCGGCCCGGCGCGTCGAGGCTGCCCCGCGCGTGGCAGGCGGCGGGCGGCGCGCTCGCCGTGGGTCTCGCGCTGACCTGGGCCGCCGCCGAGCACGCGTCCGCCGGGATCCAGGTGCCGGTGGCGATGACGTCCGCGGTGCTGCACGTGCTCGCGATGGCGGTCTGGCTGGGCGGTCTCGCGGCCCTGCTCACCACCCTGTACCGGGCCGAGGGACAGCTCCCGGCCGCCGTCGTCGCCCGTTTCTCCCGGCTGGCCTTCGCCTCCGTGACCGTCCTCGTCGCCACCGGCGTCTACCAGTCCTGGCGCGGCCTCGGCTCCTGGGACGCGGTCACCGGCACCACGTACGGCCATCTGCTCGTACTCAAGCTGCTCGCGGTGACGCTGCTGCTGGCGGCGGCGAGACTGTCGCGGCGGTGGACGGGACGGCTGGTGACGGTCGCGGCCCAGGCGGAGGCCCAGGCGGAGGCCGAGGCGGAGACGGTCGTACGGGAGAAGGTGGCCGAGCGGGTGGGCGGCGGCCCGGCGTCGGCGGAGGCGGAGGTCGAGGCGGAGACGGCCGTACGGGAGAAGGGGGCCGCGGCCCGGTCCGCCGCGGCCGCGCACCGGTACGGTCTGCGCCGGTCCGTCCTCGCCGAAGTGGCCGTCGGGGTCGTGGTCCTGGTGCTGAGCACCGTGCTGAGCGGCACGCTGCCGGGCCGGGCGCAGGCCGAGGCGGCCGAGGCGGGCCCGGCCACGGCAGGACTGCCCGCCGCGTCCCTGACCACCGTCCCCTTCGCGGTCGGCGGTGCCACCGGCAGCGTGCAGGTCACCCTCGACCCGGGCCGTACCGGCGACAACTCGGTCCAGGCCATCGTCTACGCGGCCGACGGCGGCCTCGCCACCGTCCCCGAACTCCGGCTGTCCTTCACCCTCCCGGCCCAGCGGATCGGCCCGATCGACGCCCGGCTCGAGAACAAGGGCGGCTACTGGGGCACGAACGACCTGACCCTGCCCCTCGCCGGCGACTGGCGGATGAAGGCGACGATCAGGGTCTCCGACGTCGACCAGATCAGCGTCACGAAGACGGTCAGGATCGCGGGCTGAGCAACTCGGCCATGGTCTCGGCGGCGTGCACGGCGGCCGCTCCGCAGCAGTTGTTGAACAGGACGTGGAGCTCGTCGGACCGTCCGGCCAGGGTCCGCAACCGCGGTACCCACTCGGCCAGTTCGGCCCGCGCGTAGTCGTACCGGAAGCGCTCCTCCTTGCTGCCCCGGCCCCAGGAGGAGCTGCGCCCGTGGAAGCGCACGACGGACAGCCGGGGCGAGGTGACGGGCGTGACCGGCGGCAGCGAGGCGGGCAGCCCCTGGCGCATGTCCACGGCGACGGCGGCGAAGTCGTACTTGCCGAGCAGCGCGCAGGTGAGGTCGTGCTGCTCCTCCTCCCACCAGGACGGGTGCCGGAACTCCACGTGGACGGGCCAGTCGGCGGTCCGTTCCGCGGTCTCCTCCAGGAACCGCTCCGCCCGCGGTCCCGGCCGCAGCCACGGCGGGAACTGGAACAACACCCCGCCCAGCCGCCCGGCCTGACGCAACGGCTCGATCCCGTCCGCGAACCGCGCCCACACCTCGTCCAACGGGACGTCGGCGAGAGCGGCCTGCTTCGCCGGATGCCCGGTCAGCGGCGCGTACGCCTTCACGTCGAACACGAAGGACTCGGGCGTGCGCTCCACCCACAGAAGGCTGTTGCGCTCGCTGGGCAGTGCGTAGAACGTGCCGTCCACCTCCACCACCGGGAACCGCTCGGCGTAGTACCGCAACCGTCCCTCGGCGTCCCGCCGCCCCGGCGGGTACCAGCCGCTGCGGACGAGCGCGGGATCGGTCCAGGAGCAAGTGCCGACGAGAATACGGGTCATGGGAGTCCGGGTACCGCCTTAGGGTGCGGGCATGACTTCCCAGGCGTATCTCTCCCGACTCTTCTCACTGGACGGCCGGGTCGCGCTGGTGACCGGCGGGAGTTCGGGCATCGGCAGGGCGATCGCGGGGGCGTTGGCGCGGGCGGGCGCGAGCGTGGTGATCGTGGCCCGCGGGGAGACGGAACTGGCGTCCGCCGTCGAGGAGTTGACGTCGGACGGCTGCCGGGCGGCCTGGGTGAGCGGCGACTTGAGCACGAGGGACGGTGTCCGTACGGCGGCTCAGAAGGCCGCCGAAGTGTTCGGTGAACCGGACATCCTGGTCAACTCCGCGGGGATCAACCTGCGTCCACCCATGACCGAGCTCACCGACGAGGTGTGGGACACCACCATGGCGGTCAACCTGGAGGCGCCCTACCTCCTGGGCCAGCGCTTCGGTCCCGGGATGGCCGAGCGCGGCTTCGGCCGGATCATCCACATCACGTCCCAGCAGGCCCACCGCGCCTTCGTGCAGAGCGGCGCCTACGGCGTCTCCAAGGGCGGCCTGGAGTCCCTGGCCCGCTCACAGGCCGAGGCCTGGTCCCCGCACGGCGTCACCTGCAACACCCTCGTCCCCGGCTTCGTACTGACCCCCCTCAACGCCCGCCTCGCCGACGACCCGGAGCAGGTCGCGTCCCTGGCCGCCCGCACGATGACCGGCCGCAACGGTCTCCCCGAGGACTTCGCGGGCGCCGCCGTCTTCCTGGCGAGCGCGGCCTCGGCCTACGTCACGGGCCAGTCGGTCTTCGTGGACGGCGGCTTGTCGGTGCACTGACCGAAGGGCTGCGGGGCCCGGGCGAGGTGCGGTCACCCGGCGGAGCAGAGACCGTCCGTCGGGCAGAACATGGCCCACACCGCGTTGTAGCCGGACCGCACGGTCAGCGAGGCCGGGTCGGGGCCGCCGTTGACGCCGGAACCCGGGTCGGGTGTGGCGGTGAAGGTGACGGTCGTGCCGACCGGGAAGCTCGCGGAGCACGGCCCGGTCGAGTTCGCCGGCGGCTCCTCGGAGCTGTACGGGTCCCAGGCGGTCGTGTGGCAACTGATCCCGGCGGGACTGCTGGTGACCGTGCCACCGCCCCAGCCGTCGATCCACGCGTACACCGTGCTCGACTGGGTCGCCCGGAGCACCTGGGCGGGCTGTGCCCCGACCGGGGCGGCGGTCGCGAGCCCGGCCGCGGCGGCGAGCGCGGCGGCGGCCAGGCCGACAGGGATTCTCGACGTCTTTCTCATCGGTGGCTCCTCCGTCGCTGCCTTCCGTGGTGTGCTGACGCCTCCATGCTTGACCTGGGACGGAGCGCGGCCCATCCCAGAAATGTGGGGAATCGCGACGTACGCTCGAATCATGGCCGTCCCCGTCGTCCCGTACGCGCGGTCGCACGAGCGGATCGTCCGTCTCTGCGAGGCGGGCGGCGACTCCCGGACCCTGCGCGAACGCCTCCTGGGCGAGCTGCGGACCGCCGTCGGCTTCGACGCCCACGACTTCCTCCTGACCGACCCCGAGACCACGGTGGGCTGCTCCCCCGTCACCGACGTGCCGTGGCGCTCGGAGGCCCCGAGGACGACCCGCCTCAGATACCTGAGCGCGGCCAACCGCTGGACGCACCTCGACGGTGTGGCCCTGCTGAGCCGGCTCCCCAGCCCCGCCGCCGGCTGCCCGTGGCGCGAGACGCTGTGCGACCACGGCATCCGGGACGTCGCCTCGCTGGTCTTCAAGGACCGCTTCGGCTGTTGGGGCCACCTCAACCTGTACCGCCGCGACCGCACCTTCACCGCCGCCGAGGCCGCCTGCCTGGCCCGTCTGACCGCCCCGGTGACCGCGGCCCTGCGGCGCGGCCGGGCGCAGACCTTCGTCGTACGACCGCCCCACGCGCGACTGCCGGGTCCGCTGGCCCTGCTGCTCGACCCCGACCTGCGGGTGCTCGCCCAGACCCCGGCCACGACGGCCTGCCTGAGCCGGCTGACGCCCCCTGGACACCACCAGGTTCCGGCGGTGCACGCGTGCGTGTACGAGGTCGCCGCCCAGTTGCTGGCGGTCGAGGCGGGGGTCGACACCCACCCGCCCCGCCTGCGGCTCCACCTCGCGGACGGCCTGTGGCTCACCCTGAGCGCGGCCCGCATCGGCGGCGTCCTGCCCTCGGACCGCCGCCACAGCATCGCCGTCACCCTGGAGGAGACGTCCCCGGCGGAACGGCTCGCCCTCTTCGCCAGGTGCTTCGCCCTGACCCCGCGCGAGGCCGACGTACTCGGCCACTTGGCCAAGGGCGGCGACAGCCGCACGGTGGCCCAGCGCATGTCCCTCTCCGAACACACCGTCCAGGACCACCTCAAGTCGGTCTTCACCAAGACGGCGACGAACAACCGGGTGATGTTGCTGGCTCGGGCGGTGGGGGCGTGAGGGGGCGCACCGCCGGGGGCTGCGGTCGCGGTGCGCCCCCTCACGCCCACACCGCCAGAGCCAGCAAGGCCGCCGTCGCAGGGGCACTGTGCGTCGGTGAGCGCGTCGTACAGGAAGGTGACAGCCATGGCAACGACGCCGAGCGAGACCCGGCGGGGGTACGGA
>NZ_LJBR01000436.1 GCF_001282115.1 Streptomyces sp. NRRL B-24085
GCCTGGTCTACGCCGAGCGCATCGTGGCCGACATCGCGGCCAGCCGTGCCGGCCTCCACGCGCGCGTGCCCGCCCCCGTCGAACAGCCCGAGCGGCCCGCCCACCCGCTGCTCGGCCCCGAGGCCCGGTTCGCGATCCAGCGGATCATGACGCAGGGAGCGGGCGTGCTGCGCTCCGCCGAGTCCCTGTCCAAGGCCGCCGAACTGCTCCAGCAACTGCACACCGACGCCCGCGACGCCCTCACCGAGAACGGCAAGACGGCCGAGCCCGGCGTCGACACCTGGGAGGCCACCAACCTCCTGTGCGTGGCCCGCGTCCTGGTCGCCGCGGCCCAGCTGCGCGAGGAGACGCGCGGCTGCCACTGGCGCGAGGACCAGCCCGACCGGGACGACACGGCATGGCGCCGCCACATCGTCGTACGGCTCAATCCGGACCGGACCCTCGCCGTGCACACCACCGATACCGCAGACTTCCCCCCGACCCGGCAGCACCCTCAGGAGCAGTGACACCAGTGAGCACCGACGACCTTCCCCTCGTCCCGTCCGGCGGCTGCGGCGACGGCTGTGCCTGTGGCGCCGCCTCCGACGGTCTCGGCGAGGAGTACCTGGAGTGCGGCCTCGACCCCGCGCTCGCCCAGCTCCTGGCCGACGCCGGGCTCGACCCCGTGGAGGTCGAGGACATCGCCAATGTCGCCATCCAGGAGGACCTCGACCACGGCGTGGACGTGACGACCGTCGCGACCATCCCCGAGGACGCCGTCGCCACCGCCGACTTCGTCGCGCGCGAGGCGGGCGTCGTGGGCGGCCTCAGGGTCGCCGAGGCGGTCGTCTCGGTGGTCTGCGAGGACGAGTTCGAGGTCGAGCGGCACGTCGAGGACGGCGACCGGGTGGAGGCCGGGCAGAAGCTCCTGTCGGTCACCACACGCACGCGTGACCTGCTCACCGCCGAGCGCAGCGCGCTGAACCTGCTGTGCCGGCTGTCGGGCATCGCAACCGCCACGCGCGCGTGGGCGGACGCACTGGAGGGCACCAAGGCGCGCGTGCGGGACACCCGGAAGACGACTCCGGGGCTCAGGTCCCTGGAGAAGTTCGCGGTGCGCTGCGGGGGCGGGGTCAACCACCGGATGTCCCTGTCCGACGCGGCGCTGGTCAAGGACAACCACGTGGTCGCCGCAGGCGGTGTGGCCCAGGCCTTCAAGGCCGTCCGCGAGGCCTTCCCGGACGTGCCGATCGAGGTCGAGGTCGACACCCTGCACCAGTTGCGGGAGGTCGTGGACGCGGGCGCCGACCTGATCCTGCTGGACAACTTCACCCCCGGCGAGTGCGAGGAGGCGGTCGCGCTCGTGCACGGACGGGCCGCGCTGGAGGCCTCCGGGCGGCTGACGCTGGACAACGCGCGCGCGTACGCCGACACCGGCGTCGACTACCTCGCCGTGGGTGCCCTCACCCACTCCTCGCCGATCCTCGACATCGGCCTCGACCTGCGCGAGGCGGAGTAGTCGCGATGCTCCTCACGATCGACGTAGGCAACACGCACACCGTCCTCGGGCTGTTCGACGGCGAGGACATCGTCGAGCACTGGCGGATCTCCACGGACGCGCGCCGGACCGCGGACGAGCTGGCCGTACTGCTCCAGGGCCTGATGGGCATGCACCCGCTCCTCGGGGACGAACTGGGCGACGGCATCGACGGCATCGCGATCTGCGCCACCGTGCCGTCCGTGCTGCACGAGCTGCGCGAGGTGACGCGGCGCTACTACGGCGACGTGCCGGCCGTGCTGGTCGAGCCCGGCGTGAAGACGGGGGTGCCGATCCTCACCGACAACCCCAAGGAGGTCGGCGCCGACCGGATCATCAACGCGGTGGCGGCCGTCGAGCTCTTCGGCGGTCCCGCGATCGTCGTGGACTTCGGCACGGCGACGACGTTCGACGCGGTGTCCGCGCGCGGGGAGTACGTCGGCGGGGTCATCGCGCCCGGTATCGAGATCTCCGTGGAGGCGCTCGGCGTGAAGGGGGCGCAACTGCGGAAGATCGAGGTGGCCCGGCCGCGGAGCGTGATCGGCAAGAACACGGTCGAGGCGATGCAGGCCGGGATCGTCTACGGGTTCGCCGGACAGGTCGACGGCGTGGTGACCCGGATGGCCCGGGAGCTCGCGGAGGACCCGGAGGACGTCACGGTGATCGCCACCGGCGGGCTCGCGCCGATGGTGCTCGGGGAGTCCTCCGTGATCGACGAGCACGAGCCCTGGCTGACGCTGGTGGGCCTGCGGCTGGTGTACGAGCGGAACGTCTCGCGGATGTGACCTCCCTGGCCGGGGCGCCCGGACCGGCATCGGGGTGGTCCGGTCACGCCACACCCGTCCCTTATGTCAAATTTGTCTGATTAGCGCGTACTGTCGCCGCATGCCCACGCCATACGGATCCCGCGGCGGCATGGCGTTCGGCGTGGAGGAGCTGCGTGTGCTCCGCCGCGCTCTCGCCCTCGCCCTTCACCCCGCCCCTGCCTCGGCCGAGGACATCAAGGACTGCCACCGTCTCGCCGAGTCCCTCGACGAGGCGGTGCGCGAGGGTGCCCGGCTGCGCGCCTTCCTGGTGGCCGACCTCGGCCGGTACCGCGCTGCACTGCCCGGCACCGCCGCCGGCTACCTCACCCTGCTGGAGGAGGCGCTGGGCGCCGGGTACCGGCCCGAGCCCGACGATCTCGCCGCGCTCCGAGCCCTGCGCGGCAGCCCCGCCGCCGCGGCGCTGCTGATCCGCTGCCAGATGCTGGCCGAACGGGACGTGAGGGCCCGCCTCGCGGCCGCCACGGGCGCCCGGCACACCCCGGCGGCGCCCGCGGTCCCGGCGTCCCGCACACGCCTCCTGGCGCTGCCCGGAGGGCTTTCCCGAGGCCGCTCCGGAGGGCTTCGCGAGGAGTGGCCCGGAGCCGTCGGGGGCGGTCCGGCGGTGCAGGACGCCAAGGAGCCGGCGAAGCGCCCGGAGAAGTCCCCGGCCAAGCCCGCGGAGAAGCCCGCTCCCGCGGCCCCGAAGCCCTCGCGGCCCATCCCCACCCCGGGCGAGGTCTTCCCC
>NZ_LJBR01000437.1 GCF_001282115.1 Streptomyces sp. NRRL B-24085
GGCGGAGGGGGTTCACCAGGTGCTGCGGCGGTGGCTCGACGAGGCGGGGGGTCCCCAAGTGCCGTTGGAGAAGGCCGAGGAGAAGGCCGCGTAGTCGTTTGTCCGCGCGCCGGTGGGGACTGGTCGCGCAGTTCCCCGCGCCCCTTGGTAGGCCAAGTCACCCTGCGGAATATTCAGCTGCGTTCGTTCGGCCGGGCGCTCACAATGTTCGAGTCGTCCTCTCGAACACCCCCTTGGAGCCACCGCTTTGCAGGCTGCCGTCACGGTTTCGCCCTCCCGGATCCCCGACCTCCTCCTCGGCCTCGCCACCGTGCGGCCCGTCTTCGTCTGGGGCGCCCCCGGCATCGGAAAGTCCTCCCTGGTCAGGGAGTTCGCCGCCTCGCTGGGCCTGGAGTGCGTGAGTCTCATCGGTACGCAGCTCGCCCCCGAGGACCTGATCGGGGTGCCGCAGATCCGGGACGGCCGGTCGGTGTTCTGCCCGCCGGAGTCCATCGCGCGCGACGAGCCGTACTGTCTGTTCCTGGACGAGCTGAACGCGGCCACCCCGGACGTGCAGAAGGCGTTCTACTCGCTGATCCTGGACCGCCGCATCGGGGACTACGAACTCCCCAAGGGCTCCATCGTCATCGGTGCCGGGAACCGGGCCACCGACAACGCGCTGGCCCGGCCCATCGCCTCCGCCCTCGTCAACCGCCTCACCCACGTGCACCTGGAGGCGTCCGCGAAGGACTGGCTGGCCTGGGCCGCCGAGCACGGCATCCACCCCTGGATCCTCGACCACCTCACCGACCGGCCCGACCACCTGTGGTCCAAGCCGCCGAAGACCGAGGAGCCCTTCTCCACGCCCCGCTCCTGGCACATGCTCTCCGACGCGCTGCACTCCTTCGGCCGGGACCTCGACGAGGACACCCTGAAGGTCCTCGCGCACGGCACGCTGACGCCCCGGCACGCGACCGCGTTCTGCGGCTACGTCAAGATCGTGCGCAGCCGCTTCGGCATCGAGGCGATCATCAAGGGCGACGCCCGCTGGCCGAACCGCCTGGAGGACCGCGACCTGCTCTACTACCTCGCCGAGTCCTTCCGCGGCCGCCTGATCAAGGAACTCCCCGCCAGCAAGGAGCACATGTCGGCCAACGGTCGGCAGACCGCGTACCGCGCCAAGTCGCTGCTGGTCCAGCTCGCCGAAATCTCCGTCGAGGTCGCCCAGACCGTCATCGCCTCCGACGCCGACGGCAACCCCGTCCTGCCGTCCTGGTTCCTCGTCGAGGCCGCCCGGGACATGCCCCGGCTCGTGGAGGCGCGGCGGTGAGCCGCGGCCCCGAAAAGAAGAAGAAGCGGGACCCGGCCGGTGAGGCGTTCGCCGAGGGCATGCGGCTGCTCAAGGCCAACCCGGCCCTCGCCGCCGTCGAGTTCGACGTCTGCCGCAAGGAGGACTGCCCGCTGGCCCCCCGCGACGGGCTCGTGGTGGCCGACTCCGACGGAGACCTGCACGTCCACCCCCACCGCCTCGCCGAACCCGCCGCCTGGGCCTGGGCGCTCGCCCACGCCGTCCTGCACCTCGGCTTCGGACACGTCCCCGCCGTGAAGGGCGACCGCACCCAGCCCGACCGCTTCGACCTCGCCGCCCGCTGTGTCGTCGTCAACCGCTTCCTGCTCGGCTTCACCATCGGCGAGACCCCCGAGCACCTGCCCGCCTCCTACCCCGACGGCGACGAGGAGCAGCTCGCGGCCCGCTGGCGGCGCGACGGCATCCCCGCCGCCTACGAACACTGCGGTACCGCGGGCCCCGACCCCGACCAGCTGCTGCTGCGGTGGGTCGGCTGG
>NZ_LJBR01000438.1 GCF_001282115.1 Streptomyces sp. NRRL B-24085
CCCTGTCCCCCGACCGGCCGCTGCTGGCCATCCCCCTCGTCGCACAGCGCCTGCTGGGCGTCCTCACCCTCACCGCCCCCGGTTCCCGCTTCGACGAGGACACCTCCAAGATGCTGGTCGAACTTGCCCGCCGCGTGGGTGTCGCCCTCGACCACGCCCACCGCTACCAGCAGTCCCGCAACACCGCCGAAGCCCTCCAGCGCGCCCAGCTCACCGAGCTGCCCACCCCGCCGGGACTGCTGCTCGCCGCGCGCTACCTCCCCGCCACCTGGGGCATGAACATCGGCGGCGACTGGTACGACGCCTTCCTCCAGCCCGACGGCAGCCTGCTGGCCGTGATAGGGGATGTCACCGGCCACGGACTGCACGCCGCCGTCGTCATGGGCCAGTTGCGCACGGCCCTGCGCGCCTACGCCGTCGAGAACGCCACCCCCGGCGAGATCCTCACGCGGCTGCACCGCATGCTCGGCCACCTCCAGCCCGACCTGTACGCCACCGCGCTGATCGCCCGCTTCCGGCCCGGCGAACCGGAGGTGGTCTGGGCCTCGGCGGGCCACCCGCCCGCCGTCGCACGCGCCGCCGACGGCACCGTACGGGTCCTCGACGCCAAACCCGGCGTCATGCTGGGCATCCCCCTCCCCTACGTGTACACGGACCAGCGGGCGGACCTGCCCCCGGGTTCGTCCCTGGTGCTGTACACCGACGGCCTGGTGGAACGCCGGGGGCAGGGCATCGACCCCGGCATCGGGCGCCTCGGCCGCGCCCTGGAGGCGCTCGGCACGCCGGAGCTCGAACACGACCTCGACGCCGCCGCGGACGCCCTGCTCAAGCCCCTCCTGTACGACTCCGAACGGGACGACGACGTCTGTCTGCTGCTGTGCCACACCGTGGCCCCGGCGGAGCCGGTGCAGCCCCCGCAGGCGAACCGGCCTTCCGCTGATTCCACCGACTCCGAACCGCCCGGCCGCCCGCCCACGCGCGGTAGCGTGAAGGACTCAAGGCGAGAGGGTGGATTCCGTGAAAGCCTCTGAACCCCAGCAGTCCGCGGAAGCCCAGCTCCGCGCGGCCCCGCCGCACGCGCTGGTCGCCACCGCCCGGCGGCTGCTCGCCGAACGGGTGGGCGCCCAGGAGGTGCGCCTGCTGCTCGCCGACTACGGCCTGGCCGTCCTGCAACCGGTCACGCACCTCCCGCACACCGGCCCTGCGGTCTCCGCCCAGGAGGGGCCCGCGGGCAGCGCCTTCCTCACCCAGAAGCCGGTGCTCGAGGTCCTCCACGACCCTGCGGGCCATCTGGCCCACCTCCCCATCACGGTGCGCGGCGACCGCCTCGGCGTCCTGTCCGTGCATCTGCCGGCGGGCGCCGTCGACCCGCACACCGTGCTCCAGCTCGTCGACTTCGCGACGGCACTCGGCCACGAGGTCACCACCGCCGGCCGCGACACCGACCTCTACCAACAGGCCCGCCGCACCCGTCGGATGACGCTGGCCGCCGAGATGCAGTGGCAGCTCCTGCCCGGGCGGGGCTGCGCCCGCGAGGAGTACGTCATCGGCGCCCACCTGGAACCCGCCTACGCCATCGGCGGCGACACCTTCGACTGGTCCACCGGCGCCGAGCACCTCGTCCTGACCGTCACCGACGGCATGGGGCAGGGCATCGACGCCTCCCTGCTCGCCGGCCTCACGACCGGCGCCCTGCGCAACGCCCGCCGCGCCGGCATAGGCCTCGCCGACCAGGCGTGCCTCGCCGACCAGGCCGTCTACGCCCAGTACGGCGGCAAGGCGTACGCCTCCACCCTGCTGCTGCGCTTCGAGCTGGCCACTGGCATCGTGCAGGCCGTCGACGCGGGCTCCCCGCAACTGTTCCAGCAGCGCGGCGGCCATACCGAGCGGATCGAGCTGGAGGCGCAGATGCCGCTCGGCATGTTCGAGGAGACCCTCTACACGGAGCAGACGTTCCAGGTCGAGCCAGGCGACCGTCTCATCGCCGTCAGCACCGGTGTGCACGGCACCCGCTCCGCGACCGGCGACCTGTTCGGTGAGCGGGTCCTGCGCCAGATCCTCAGCGCCACCCGTACCGCGCCGCCCCACGAGACGGCACGCGCGGTCGTGTCCGGGCTGATCGAGCACTTCGGCAGCCGGGACCTGGCGTCCGACGCCGCCGTGGTCTGCCTCGACTGGAGCGGCCGCCAGGGCTGACCGCCCGCCGGTCAGCGCCCGGGGCCGTCGCCCTCCTTGTCGCTGTCGTCCTGAGCGCCCAGGAAGGCCCGCAGCCCTCCGCTCAGGGCGGCCCGCTCGCCGGGACTCATGGCCGCGAGGACCGCGGCGAGCGCCTGCGACCTGCGCGCGGCCACCTCGTTCAGCACCTGCCGCCCGCGTCCGGTCAGGACGAGCTGCACCTCGCGCCGCCTGTGCGGATGCAGCAGGCGCTCCAGCAGACCGGCCGCCTCCAGCCGGTCGCACAGTCGGCTGGCGGTCGGCGGCCCTATGTCCATGCTCTCGGCCAGGGTGGTGAGGTTGAGGCCCGGTTCCGACTCCAGGATCCTGAGTGCTCTCAGTTGGTGCGGTGACAGTCTCAGGCTCGCTCCCTGGGCCGCCACCGACCACAGGTTCGTGAGGCCGTCCACGGCGTCGGCGACTTCCAGCGCGACGGAGAGTGGGTCGTCACCCGGTCCGCTCGACTGGTCGTCCCCCGAGCCACTGAGACGAGTCACACACCCATCGCTTTCAGTAATCGCTTGGCCATGCAGATACCACCCTTATTCAAACGCGGTACCCGATGACGCGTCGACCAAGCACATGGCTCGCTCGCTCCGGAGGGCGGCAAACGGAAAAGGCAAGGAGAGAACTCTCCTTGCCTCTACTCAACTTATAGCGCGACGGGGGGCTTGCGGCAAGCCCCCCGTCGCGGCGCAGAATCGTCGGCCGAGGCCACAACCTGCGGAAATGGGGGAACGACGTGTTGTTGTCGACGTTTGGTGCGCAGCGCCCAGGAGGGCGCGGCGACCGGCCGACTCGTCGAGGGGAAGGCAACCGCGGATGACGACGTGCTCGACCAACGGTTCGACCAATTGGCACATTCGATCGGGCACCGCAGTGCAGCACGGCACGGCCGCCCCGGAGGTATCGCGATGACCGGGCAGTACGTGCTGGATCTTCAGGAGAGCGACGAGAGCCGGCTCGCCCTCGTCGGCGGCAAGGGAGCACACCTGGGCAGTCTGTCGCGGATCGAGGGCATCCGCGTACCGGCGGGCTTCTGCGTGACGACGGACGCCTACCGGCGGGTCGTGGCGCAGGAGCCCTCGACCGGGGCGCTCCTCGACCGGCTCTCGCTCGTGAGCCCGGACGACCAGGAGGCCATCCGCACGCTCAGCGCGGAGATCCGCCGGACCATCGAGGAGATCGCCGTTCCGGACGACCTGGCGCAGGAGATCACCCTCGCGCTGGGCCGTTCCGGTGAGCAGGTCCCTCACGCCGTCCGCTCCAGCGCTACGGCCGAGGACCTGCCCACGGCCTCCTTCGCGGGCCAGCAGGACACCTACCTCAACGT
This sequence comes from Streptomyces sp. NRRL B-24085, assembly GCF_001282115.1. Lineage (GTDB taxonomy): Bacteria > Actinomycetota > Actinomycetes > Streptomycetales > Streptomycetaceae > Streptomyces. The sequence continues at coordinate 3,548 of NZ_LJBR01000438.1, forward strand.
GGTGGGCCCTGGGGCGGTCCTCCGGCACGTCAGCCGGTGCTGGGCGTCCCTGTTCACCGAGCGGGCGGTCACCTACCGCCGGCGCAACGGCGTCGACGACCGTACGGTCCTCATGGCCGTCGTCGTGCAGCAGATGGTCTTCCCGCGGGCGTCCGGCATCCTGTTCACGGCCGACCCCGTGACGGGCGACCGGACGGTGTCCACGGTGGACGCCGGCTTCGGCCTCGGCGAGGCCCTGGTGTCCGGCCTGGTGAACCCGGACGTCTTCAAGGTGCGGCACGGCGAGGTCGTCGCCCGGACGATCTCCGCCAAACAGCGTGAGGTGCGCGCCCTGCCGACGGGAGGCACACAGGACGTGGCCGTCGACGCGCGACGGCAGGAGGAGCCGGCCCTGACGGACGCGCAGGCGGTCCGGCTCGCGGAGCTCGGGCGCCGGATCGAAGCGCACTTCGGCCGCCCGCAGGACATCGAATGGTGCCTGGCCGACGACGGCTTCCACATCGTGCAGAGCCGGCCGGTCACGACACTCTTCCCCGTTCCCGAGAGGAGCGACGAGGAGAACCACGTCTACGTCTCCGTCGGGCACCAGCAGATGATGACGGATGCCATGAAGCCCCTGGGCCTGTCCATGTGGCAGCTGACGGCCATGGCGCGGATGCACGCGGCCGGCGGAAGGCTGTTCGTCGACGTGACCGAGCGCCTGGCCTCGCCCGCGAGCCGCGCCGCCCTGCTGGAACTCATGGGCAGGGGCGACCCGTTGGTCCGGGACGCCCTGGAGACGGTGCTCGACCGCGAGGACTTCGTCCCGTCGCTCCCGGACGCGCCCGCCGGCGGGCCGCGGGCCGGCGGGCCCCCCGAACCGGTCGCGACCGACCCGGCCGTCGTCACCGGGCTGATCGAGCGCAGTCAGGCGTCCATCGCCGCCCTGCGGCGCGAGGCCGGGACCAGGACCGGACCGGAGCTGTTCGATTTCCTGCTGGAGGCCTTCGAGGAGCACAAACGCGTCCTCACCGATCCGCTGAACTTCAAGGCGATCATGGCGGGCATGGAGGCCACCTGGTGGCTCAACGACAAGCTGGAGGAGTGGCTCGGCGAGAAGAACGCGGCCGACACGCTGACCCTGTCCGCCCCCGGCAACGTCACGTCGGAGATGGGACTCGCCCTGCTGGACGTGGCGGACGTGATCCGTCCCCATGCGCAGGTGGTCGAGTTCCTGGCGGGCGTCCAGGACGACGGCTTCCTCGACGAGCTGGCGAAGCTCCCGGGCGGGACCGAGGCCCGCGACGCCCTCGAGGCGTACCTCGACCGGTACGGCATGCGCTGCGTCGGCGAGATCGACGTCACGAGGCCGCGTTGGCGCGAACGCCCCAGCACGCTCGTCCCGGTGATCCTGGACAACGTCAGGAACTTCGAGCCGGGTGCGGCCCGGCGGCGTTTCGAACAGGGGCAGCGGCAGGCGCTGCGGAAGGAGCAGGAGGTACTGGAACGCCTGCGGGCGCTGCCGGACGGGGAGCGGAAGGCCGCCGAGACCAAGGGCATGATCGACCGGGTCCGCACCTTCATCGGCTACCGGGAGTACCCCAAGTACGACATCATCAGCCGCTACTTCGTCTACAAGCAGGCCCTGATGGGGGAGGCCGAGCGCCTGGTGGAGGCGGGCGCGCTCACCGACCGGGACGACGTCTTCTACCTCACCTTCGAGGAGTTCCGCGAGGCCGTGCGCTCGAAGCAGGTCGACGACGGGCTCGTTCGGCGGCGCAAGGACGAGTTCCGCGCGTACCAGGCGCTCACCCCGCCCCGGGTGCTCACCTCGGACGGTGAGGCCCTCAGCGGGGCCTACCGGCGCGACGACGTGCCGGCCGGCGCCCTGATCGGTCTGCCGGTCTCCACCGGGACCGTCGAGGGACGGGCCCGCGTCATCCTCGACATGGCGGACGCCGACCTGGAGGCGGGCGACATCCTGGTCACGACGTTCACGGACCCGAGCTGGTCGCCGCTGTTCGTCGGCATCGCGGGCCTGGTGACGGAGGTGGGCGGCCAGATGACCCATGGCGCGGTCATCGCCCGTGAGTACGGCCTGCCGGCCGTCGTGGGCGTGGAGCGGGCCACCCGGCGGATCCGGGACGGCCAGCGGATCCGCGTGCACGGCACCGCCGGGTACGTCGAGATCCTGCCCTGACCGCCGGGGGCGGAGCCGGTCCCGGCTCCGCCCCCGGCCCACGTGCGGCCCGGCTCAGGCGCGGGTGGCGGTCTCGCTGTCGGGGTGGATGGTGAAGATCTGGTCGAGGCCGACGATGCGCAGGACACGCAGGATGTTGGGCGGTACGGCGGCCAGGGCGACGTCCGCCTGGACGGCGTGCGCGGTGCCGCGCGCGGCGATCAGGGACGTGATGCCGCTGGAGTCGCAGAACTCCAGTCCGCTCATGTCCAGGACCAGGCACTGGCCCGCCCGGAGGTGGAGGCCGTCGAGCACCGACTGCAGTTCGGCGACGTTGGCGTAGTCGAGTTCGCCGAAAATCTCCAGCACGGGACCGGTCGCGGCATCTCGGGTAGTGATCTTCAGCTTGCTCATCGTTCGTTTCTCGTCCGGGGGTCGGAGGCGGGGACACCGATGGCGAGCAGGGCGGTGTCGTCGTCGAGGCCGTCACCGAAGCCGTCCAGGAGACCGGTCAGGGCCTCGATGACGGCGTGCGGCGGCTTGCCCGCGTGAGCGGAGACGAAGGCGAGCAGCGCTTCGTCACCGTAGCGGCCCGTGCGGTCCGGGCCGGTGCGGGCTTCGGTGAGGCCGTCCGTGTAGAGAAGAAGCGTGTCGCCGGGGCCGAGGACGGTCCTGGCGTCGGTGAAGGGCGCGGTAGGCAGGATGCCGACGAGCAGGCCGCCGGGGGTGGGCAGGAATTCGGCGGTGCCGTCCGCGCGCAGGACGATCACCGGGGGGTGGCCGCCCGCCGCGAGGTGGACGGCCAGCTGCCCGGTGCCGGGATCGGGTTCGAGGGTGCCGAAGACGGCGGTGCAGTAGCGGGGGTCGCCGCCGGCGGCGTAGCGCTCGTGGAGCACCGTGTTGAGGGTGTTCAGGGTGGAGACGGGATCGGGGTCGTGCAGTGCGGCGGCGCGCAGGGTGTAGCGGGTCAGCGAGGTGAGCGCGGCGGCCTGGGGTCCCTTGCCGCACACGTCGCCGAGGAAGAACCCGAAGCGTTTGCCGTCCAGGGGGAAGACGTCGTAGAAGTCGCCGCCCAGCCGGTCGGGCGAGGCGGTGTGGTAGTGGGCGGCCGTCTGCACGCCGGGTACCGCGGGCAGGCTGTCCGGGAGGAGCGACTGCTGGAGCACGGCGAGCGCCTCCTGCAGCCGGGCGCGGTCGGCCTCCGCCTGCCGGCGGGCCTCCTCGGCCGCTGCACGGCGGCGCAGGAGCTCCTCTTCGTAGGCGCGGCGGTCCCGGGCGTCGAAGACCGTGGTGCGGATCAGCAGAGGCTGCCCGGTGGTGCCGTGCTTGATCACGGAGGACGCCAGCACGGGTATCCGGCCACCGCCGGTCTGCTTCATGTCCAGGGCTATGCCGCTGATCTCGCCCTGCATCCGCAGCAGCGGCGCGAAGTGGGTCTCGTGGTACAGCCTGCCGCCGACGGTCAGCAGGTCGGTGAACCGCATCCGGCCGACCACCGCCTCCCGCTCCAGTCCGAGCCAGCCCAGCAGGGTGCCGTTGATCTTGGCGATGGTGCCGTCCATCAGCGTGGACAGGTATCCGCAGGGGGCGTTCTCGTACAGGTCCTCGGCTCCGTCCTCCAGCAGTGCGGCGAATGCCGCGTCAGGACCCTCCCCGTCGGCGTCGGCGTCCTGCGGGTCGGGCTGCTGGCCGGCGCGGCACATCATCACAGGCTCGCGAGGAAGTCGACGATCGCCTGGTTGGTGGCCTCGGGGGCGGACAGGTGGGGGCAGTGGCCGGTCGCGTCGAGCGTGACCAGGGTCGAGCCGGGAACCGTGCGGTGGACGAAGGCCCCGACCTCCCGCGGGGCGATCGCGTCCTGGGTGCACTCCAGCACCAGCGTCGGCACGCTCACGCCCTTCAGGTCGTCCCTCGAGTCCGACAGGAACGTGGTCCGGGCGAAGACGCGCGCCATGTCCGGGTCGGTGGCGCAGAAGCTGTTCCTGAGCTCGTCGCCGAGCTCGGGGCGGTCCGCGTTGCCCATGATCACCGGAGCCATCGCGGCCGACCAGCCGAGGTAGTTCGCCTCCAGCGAGGCCAGCAGTTCGTCGATGTCCTCGGCGCTGAACCCGCCCCGGTAGCCCTCGTCGTCGATGTAGCGCGGGGACGGAGCGATCATCACCAACGCTCCAATCCGCTCGGGAGCCATGCCGGCCGCCAGTACGCCGGTCATCGCGCTGACCGAGTGCCCCACGAACACCGCGTCACGCAGGTCGAGCGCCTCGCACACCTCGACCACGTCCCGGGCGTACCCCTCCAGGGAGGAGTACCGGTCCTCGGAGAACGCGGAGGCGTCGGAGCGGCCGGAGCCCACGTAGTCGAACAGCACCAAGCGGTAGTCGTCGGCCAGGGCGGGCACCGTCAGCCGCCACATGTTCTGGTCACAGCCGAAGCCATGGGCCAGCACCACCGTGCGTCCCTGCGGGTTGCCGGTGACGGTGACATGGTTTCTGCTCGTGATGTCCATACCCAACAGTCTCTCAGCCCTCTCCCGGCGCTGCGGCACCCCCTCCGCGAAGTGGACGGATCCGCGCTGTCGCATCAGCCTGCCCGCGCGGGCAAAGGGGGCCTGTGCGGCATCCGGGTGTGCAGGACGACGTACCGGACAGCGCGAGCGGTGACGCCCAGGACGACCGCACCATGCCCTGGCGTGATACCCGCGCCCCAGCCCTTGGCGCCTTCATGCCGCGGCACGGCCGTGCTGGGCCGAACGGCCCTGGTCCCGGCCCGTCCGGTCCCGGCCCGTGGCGGTGCGCCGGGACCTTCGTCCCGACCTCGGCGCCAAAGGTCCCGTGCCACTCCAGCAGGGCCCGAAACGACCGTAAATGCCGGAATCCCCGTTGCTATACAGGGTCCGCCGCCCCACGATCGGCGGCCCCTGATTCCCCCACTCCCCTGGGAGACGTCATGCTGTCCGCCGAGTCCGCCGCCCTCGTGAAGGCCACCCTGCCCGCCGTGGCCGGGGCTCTCGACGAGATCACCACCCGGTTCTACGCCGCGATGTTCCGTGACCGGCCCGAGCTGCTGGACGGGATGTTCAACCGCGGCAACCAGGCCAGTGGCGCCCAGCGACGGGCGCTGGCCGGTTCGATCGCCGGGTTCGCGACCGCCCTGCTCGCCGAGCCCGGCACCCGGCCGGACGCGCTGCTGGCCCGGAGCGCCCACAAGCACACGGCGGTCGGCGTCACCGACGACCAGTACACGATCGTCCACAAGTACCTGTTCGGCGCGATCGCCGAGGTCCTCGGCGACGCCGTGACCCCGGAGGTGGCCGCCGCCTGGGACGAGGTCTACTGGCTGATGGCCGGCGCGCTCATCGCCCAGGAGGCCCGCATCTACCAGGAGGCCGGTGTGGAGCCGGGCGCGACGTGGCGGCCCTGGACGGTGGTCGAACGCCGCGAGGAGACCGCGGACGTGGTCTCCTTCCTGCTGCGCCCGGCCGACGGACGCCCCGCCCCGGCGGCGCGGGCCGGACAGTACGTCAGCGTCCGGATGCGGATGCCGGACGGCGTGCGCCAACTGCGCCAGTACAGCCTGTCCGGGGACCCCGGCGGTGAGCTGCGCCGCATCACCGTCAAGCGGGCCACCGGCGCCGAGGGCGCCCCCGACGGCGAGGTGTCGGACCTGCTTCACCGCACGGTGCGGCCCGGGGACGAGCTCACCCTGTCCGCGCCTTTCGGCGATGTCGTCCTCGACGAGGCCGACACCCCGCTGGTCCTCGTCTCCGCCGGTATCGGCTGCACCCCCATGGTGGGCATGCTGGCCCGGCTCACGGCGACCGGCTCCACCCGCCCCGTCCTCGTCCTGCACGCGGACGGCTCCCCGGACGAGCACGCCCTGCGCGCCGAGACCCGTGAGCTGACCGGCCGACTGCCGCGGGCGCGGAGCGTGTTCTGGTACGAGCGTCCCGGCACCGCCGAGCCCGACGCGCGCGCCGGACTGATGGACCTCGACGGAGTGGAGCTGCCCGCCGACGCCACCGTCTACCTGTGCGGTCCACTGCCCTTCATGCGCGCGGTCCGCACCCAGCTGCTGGAGCGGGGTGTCCCGCCGCGCGCCATCCGCTACGAGGTGTTCGGCCCCGACCTGTGGCTGCCGGGAACGACTGCCTGAACCGGACGGACATGCCCCGGCCGGAGACCGGGCACCCGCCTGGCTGTGGGCCGAACGGCCCATCCGGCGCCGTGCGCGGGTCCGGGCGGCCCGGTGACGGTGTCTGCCCGGTCCATGTCACCAGGCCCCGGGACGTGCCGCCGTCGCAGACGGAACACCTGGAGGAGGTGCTCGGGCATGGGCGGCACGTGGTTCTGGCGCTGGCGGAGCAACCCGTTGCGACGCCGGGACGACATCGTCGAGGCGTGGATCGTGCTGGCGGTGTGGACGGTCATGGCCCTGGGCGGTACGGCCGCGGGGCTCGCTGCGACGCACACCGCCGACGAGGTGTTCGCACGGCAGCGCGCCGAACGGTTCCCCGTCCGCGCGGTCCTGCTCACCGACGAGTCGCAGCGCACGTCGGCGGTCCGCCCGTCGAGCGGCCGGTCCCTGGGGATGGCCCGCTGGAAGGCCCCCGACGGCTCGGTCCGCACCGACTGGACACTGGTCGACACAGGGCTGAGGGCCGGAAGCCGTGTCGTGCTCTGGCAGAACGGTCACGGCACCCTCGTGACCGCTCCCCCGAGCGCCCGGGAGGCCGCCGTCGAGGCGGGTGTCGTGGGCGCGTTCGCGGGCCTGGCCCTCGCCGGTGCCGTGCACGCCGCCGGAACCCTGGTGCGGTGGCGGCTCGACCGGCGGCGGGTCGAGGCATGGGGCCGTGAGTGGGACCTGGTCGGCCCGCAGTGGGGGCGTCGGACCATCTGAGGTGTACGGGGGACGGCGCTCCGTCACCTGGCAGCGCCCGCCTGCGCGCCGTCCACGCGTGGCGGTTCCCGTCCCGCGCGGCCGAACTGCCCTTCGGCGTACCCGAGGAGGACCGGGGGGCGTGGGAGGACCACGAGGTGCAACTGCTGTCCGACGCCCTGCGGCCGTGGCATGCGGAGTATCCCGAGGTGCCCGTCCTGGAGGACGTACGGCACCTGCCGCCGGCCGAGGCCCTCGTCCGGCGGTCCGCGAACGCCGAGCTGGTGATCGTGGGCCGCGGCCGCGACGGCGAACTCGGCACCGTGGCACGGGACATGCTGCGGGAGGCAGCCGGTCCCGTCGTCGTGGTGCCCGTGCAACGCCGGGCCGCGACCGTTCGACAGACCGCCGGGCCACGGTCGGCCCTGGCATCGCGAGGACCGAACGCCCCCTGCGCGCGAGGCGTCAGCCGCCCACCGGGACCCGCCACACCAGCGTGGTGCCGCCCGTCCCGGGACAGTCGATGGTCAGGTGCCCGCCGTAGCCCTCCGCGCGGTCGGCCAGGTTGCGCAGTCCGCTGCGGCGGCCCTCCGCCGGAATGCCCACCCCGTCGTCCGACACGGTCAGCCGCACCTCGTGGCCGTCGGTCTCCAGGACGACGTCGGCGCGGCCGGCCCGCGCGTGGCGGGCGACGTTGGTCAGTGCCTCGGAGAGCACGGCCACCACGTCGTCGGCGATCTCCCGGGGCACGTCCGTGTCGACCAGTCCCTCCATGCGGATGCTGGGAGGGAAGCCGAGGACCGAGGCGGCCTCGCCGATCACGCGGACCGCCCGGGCCCGCAGTCCCGACCCGGCCCCGCCCTCCCGCGAGCGCAGCCCGAAGATCGTCGACCTGATGATCTTGATGGTCTCGTCGAGGTCGTCCACCGCGCGCACGACCCGCTCCGAGGCCTCGGCGTGCTCGATGAGGCGGCCCGCGCTCTGCAGGGTCATGCCGGTGGCGAAGAGCCGCTGGATGGCGAGGTCGTGCAGATCGCGGGCGATCCGGTCACGGTCCTTGAGCACCGCGATCTCCTCGGCGTCCTGGCGGCGCTCAGCCAGCTCCATCGCGACCGCGGCCTGCGCGGCGAAACCCCTGAGGGGCTCGATCTCCTTGTCGGTGTACACGGTCCGGCCGGCCTCCCGCACCAGCAGGACGACTCCGCGCGCCCCTTCCGTGCCCGATCCGATCGGCACCGCGACCGCCGGACCCAGCCCGGCGAAGCGTTCCGCGGCGCTCGCGACCCGCTCGTCGCAGGAGACGTCCGCGCTGGTGACGGCGGCCCCGCCGGTGAAGGCCTGTCCGATGAGGCTGCCGTCCACGGGCATTACGAGCCCCTGGTGTGCCTCGGCTCGGGTCCCGACGGCCAGTTCCACGGTGAGCGAGTCCGTGCCCTGCACCGGCATCGCGACCAGGGCCAGGGCGGCGCCGGTGTTCTCCCGGGCCCGGTCCGCGATCAGCCGCAGGACCTCTGTCTGCGCGCCGCCCGACATGAGGCTGTGGGTGATCTCGGCGTTGGCCCGCAGCCAGCGCTCGCGCAGCCGGGAGTCCTCGTAGAGGCGGGCGTTGTCGATGGCGACACCGGCGGCCACCGCCAGTGTGGACAGCACCGCCTCGTCCTCCTCGTCGAACTGGACGCCGCCCCGCTTCTCGGTCAGGTACAGGTTGCCGAAGACCTGCTCGCGCACCCGGATCGGGACGCCGAGGAAGGTGTTCATCGGCGGGTGGTGGGGCGGGAAGCCGTACGACGCCGAGTGCTCGGAGATCTTGGTCAGCCGAAGCGGCTCGGGGTGGTGGATGAGCTCCCCGAGGATGCCGTGGCCCTCCGGGTAGGGTCCGATCCTCGCGATCTGCTCGTCGGTCACCCCCACGGTGTGGAAGGCGGACAACCGTTTCCCGTCGGGGCCGATCACACCGAGGGCCGCGTACCGGGCGTCCACCAGCGCGGCGGCCGCCTCGACGATGCTGTGCAGCGCCTGCTCCAGGTTGAGTTCCCGGCCGACCGAGAGTACGGCCTCCAGAAGGCTGTGCACCCGGTCGCGGGTGCCGCGGGCCGCGTCGAGCCGGGCCTGCAGCTCCTCCAGCAGCTCGTCCAGCCTGAGCTGCGGCAGCCTGACGCGGGCCTCAGCGGTTCCTTCCGAGCCACCCACCTGTGATCCTCCAGCTCCCCTGCGCCGACCCTGTGCCGTCACGTGCCAACGTAATGGTCCGGGCCGCGACCCGGTACGGAGTCGGAGCCGATCTCCCCTCCGAGGTGGGGGGGCATGTTCCCGGTCAGGCCGGCAGAAGATCGGTGCGCCGTCCACAGCAGGCGCTGCCGACGATCCGCCCGGCCAATCACGTCCTGATCGACGGCGAGATCGTCATCCGCACCCATTCCGGGGCGGCCCTGACCTCGCGCGACGAGGCGCATGCCCATGACCACCACGCTCCAGCCGAGGTGGCTGTCCGGATCGCTCAGGTCGGCCTCGTAGGCCACGACGACTCCCGCTTCCCGGTGTCCGCCGCCGATGCGTGACCACGTCCGAGCTCACGTCCCGGTGCGGACCGACCACCTGTGCCCGGGTGACGCGCCGGCTCCCGCGACGTCCGCACGTCTGCGCCGGGAGAGACCCGCGGTCCCTCCCGGCGCACGACGGCCGGACCGTTGCCGCGCCTCAGCCGTCCCAGGTCCAGTCGGCGACCTCGGGCAGGTCCGTGCCGTGGGCCCGGATCCAGTCGTGGTGCCGCAGGCGCGCGTCCTCCATCCGCTGCCGTACGGCGGCGGCCCGTACCGCGAGGCCCGGGACGCGGTCGATGACGTCCATGACCAGCCGGTACCGGTCGAGGTCGTTGCGGACCACCATGTCGAACGGTGTGGTGGTCGTACCGATCTCCTTGTAGCCGCGCACGTGCAGGTGGGGATGGCCGGCCCGGCGGTAGGCCAGGCGGTGGATCAGCCACGGGTAGCCGTGGTAGGCGAAGATGACCGGCTTGTCGCGGGTGAACAGCGCGTCGTACTCCGCGTCCGGCATGCCGTGCGGGTGTTCCTCCTGGGGCAGCAGCCGGGCCAGGTCGACGACGTTGACCACGCGGACGGTCAGGTCCGGCAGGTGCCGGCGCAGCAACTGGGCGGCGGCCAGGACCTCCTGGGTGGGTACGTCGCCCGCGCAGCCGAGGACCACGTCGGGTTCCCGGCCGCCGTCCTCGGTACCGGCCCAGTCCCAGATCCCGGCGCCACGCGCACAGTGCACCCGGGCCTGGTCCATGGACAGCCAGTCGAAGCAGGGCTGTTTGCCGGCGACCACGACGTTGACGTAGTCGCGGCTGCGCAGCACGTGGTCGGCGACGGACAGCAGGGTGTTGGTGTCCGGCGGCAGGTAGACCCGTACGGCTTCGGGGCTCTTGTTGAGGATGTGGTCGACGAAGCCGGGGTCCTGGTGGGAGAAGCCGTTGTGGTCCTGGCGCCAGACGTGCGAGGTCAGCAGGTAGTTGAGGGAGGCGATGGGCGCGCGCCAGGGCAGCCGGCGGGTGGTGCGCAGCCACTTGATGTGCTGGTTGACCATCGAGTCCACGATGTGCACGAACGCCTCGTAGCAGGAGAACAGTCCGTGCCGGCCGGTGAGCAGATAGCCCTCCAGCCAGCCCTGGCAGGTGTGTTCGGAGAGGATCTCCATCACCCGGCCGTGCCGCTCCAGGTGCTCGTCCACGGGCAGGATCTGCGCCTGCCACGCCTTGCCGCTCGCCCCGTAGACGGCCTGGAGGCGGTTGGAGGCGGTCTCGTCCGGGCCGACGATCCTGAAGTCCCGGCGCTCTCGGGTCCGGTGCATGACGTACTCCAGCAGGTCACCGAGGACCCGGGTGGGCTCGTGCAGGGTCGCGCCCGGCTTGTCGACGGCGACGGCGTACGACTCCAGGTCCGGCAGCGGCAGTTCGCGCACCAGCAGCCCGCCGTTGGCGTGCGGTGTGGCGCCGAGCCTGCGCGTCCCCTCGGGCACACAGGAGAGCACCTGCTCGTACGGGCGCCCGTGCTCGTCGAACAGTTCCCGCGGCCGATAGGAGCGCAGCCACGCCTCCAGCTGCCGCAGGTGCTCGGGGTTGTCCCGTACGGCGGACAGCGGGACCTGGTGGGAGCGCCAGGTGCCCTCGACCGGGAGACCGTCGACCTCGGCGGGGCCGGTCCAGCCCTTCGGGGTGCGCAGCACGATCACCGGCCAGTGCGCGCGCTGGGTCGCACCGTTCTCGCGGGCACTCTGCTGGATCGCGTCGATGCGCTCCAGGGCGTCGTTCATGGCGGCTGCCATCGCCCGGTGCACCGTCATGGGGTCGTCGCCGGTGACGTGGATCGGCGCGTGCCCGTAGCCGCGCAGCAGTTCGTCGAGCTCGGCCTCGGGGAGCCGGGCGAGGACGGTCGGGTTGGCGATCTTGTAGCCGTTGAGGTGCAGGATGGGCAGGACCGCGCCGTCGTGGACCGGGTCGAGGAACTTGTTGGAGTGCCAGGAGGCGGCCAGCGGCCCGGTCTCCGCCTCGCCGTCGCCGATCACACAGGCGACCAGCAGGTCCGGGTTGTCCAGGGCCGCTCCGTAGGCGTGCGACAGGGAGTAGCCCAGCTCGCCGCCCTCGTGGATGGAGCCGGGCGTCTCGGGAGCCACGTGGCTCGGCACGCCGCCGGGGAACGAGAACTGCCGGAACAGCCGCTCCATGCCGGCCGCGTCCCTGCTGACGTCGGGATAGGTCTCCGAGTAGGTGCCCTCCAGCCAGGAGTTGGCGAGTACGGCCGGCCCGCCGTGGCCGGGGCCCCAGACGCACAGGGCGTCCCGGCCATGCGCCCTGATCACGCGGTTGAGGTGCGTGTGCACGAGGTTCAGGCCCGGGGAGGTGCCCCAGTGGCCGAGCAGCCTCGGCTTCACGTGCTCCGGGCGCAGCGGCTCGGTCAGCAGGGGGTTCGCCAGGAGGTAGATCTGGCCGACGGACAGGTAGTTGGCGGCGCGCCAGTGGGCGTCCAGGGCTTTCAGCTCGTCGTCGGTGAGCTCGGCGGCTGCCTGCTGCGTGTCGACGGACATCGGGGTTCCCTTCCGGGGCGGGTCTCGGGGCGAGCGTGTGCGCGGTTCCGCACCTGACCACCTTCCGTCGGCGGACCCCGTCCTCGACAGGGCCGTTCGGGGCACGCGGTGCGGCCGGGAGCCCCTATCCCGGTCGGGACCACGACCACCGGGGCAGTGGAAGCGGTGCAGGAGGGTGTGGCCCGCCGTACCGAGCCGGGGCTCGGCCGCGTGCCCGTGGCGGTGGGCTCCGACGACCACGAGCCCGGCGTGACGGGTCGCCTCCAGCAGGGCGTGTGCCGGGTCGGTGCGGACCGTGAGGGTGTCGACGTCGACTCCGGCGTGTTCCTGGCGCGGTCCGGCCACGTCGAAGCGCGCCACGCCGTCCGGCGCGAGGCGGGCGACTCGGGCGCCGTGTGCCGCGCAGGCCGCCGCGTCCGCGTCGCCGTCGCTCTCCAGGCCGAGCAGCACTTCGCGTCTGTGCGCGTGGGCGGCCGGCGCAGGCTCACCGAGCCGAACATGCCCCGGTGACTCGTCCGAGGCCCGGGTGCCGACGACAGTGAGGGCGACGCCGTGCAGGACGGCCGCCGGCGTGCCGCTTCCTCGACAGCCCGGTCCAGTGCCCGAACGGCGATCAGTGAGCCGTCGACTCCGACGACGACACGTGGTGCAGTCATGTCCCTGTCTCCTTCTGTCCGCGTCGCGTTCGCGGTGCCGTTCGACTGAGGCGTACGGGGATCCCGGTGGCCCGCTCTCAAAGGGGCAGCCCCGTGCCGTGGAGCGTGCGGCCACCGGTGAGCTGCCGGCCTGTGATCAGCTCGGGCTCGATCCGCACGAACACCTCCTCGGGCGAGGGCGCCCAGGACCGCGGCCCCACCAGGCACAGGCGCGCGTGCTCGGCGGGATCGGTCACAACGGCGGCCCGGCCCGTGACGACGACGCTCCAGCCGGAACGCGCCGCCGCGTCGACCTCGTCCGCCTCGAAGGCGACGACGACACCGTCGACCGCGCGCACGAGCTCCGACGCCGCCGCCGTCCGCAGCAGCACCCCGCCGCCGCCGTCCAGGCAGAAGGTGACCGGCAGGACGGCGGGCAGGGCTTGACGAGTGTGGACGATGCGGCCGACCGGAGCCGTCGCCATCAGGCGCAGACACTCCTGCCGGTTCAGTTCACGGAAACCGTCGTCGGGATACATGGGCGGTCCAACCTTCACCGTCTGCTGCTCGGTCCCCTGCACCCTGCCGCCGGGCCCCGGCGGACGGTGAGGGGCCATGGGTCCCGACCGGGGGACAGGACGGCCCCGAAGCCCGGACCGATGGCCTACCGACCCTGGGACACCGGCCCCCGAATCGACCGGCCGGCTCGACGCACACCCACAGGTCACGCCGGCCAGCCGGCGGACCGCGTCCGGAAGGTTCACTTCCCGGGCACGGCCGCGCACCAGCACGCTCCAGCCCTGGCGGAGCACCTCGTCGACGCGGTCGGCCTCGACGGCCGAACTCTCCTCCAGGTACCGGAGGCAGCCGGGTGCCATGCCCGCCCGGTCTGCCACCTCCCGTCGCCTCAGGCCGAGTTGGCCGCGTCGGCGCAGGAGACGGCCCCGGGCGACCGCGAAGGCTAGCGCTAGCCACTCGTGTGTACGCGTGCGCGGCCGCCCGCCAGGGTGCGGAGGAGCCGGTTGCGGGCGCCGTTGGGCACGGTCCACAGGGGGTGGCCGCGGACCGCCCACGACTGGAGGAGGGCGTTGGCGGCGAGGAAGCCACTGGTGGCGGCGCGTTCCATCAGGGCGACCGGGAGGTCCGTGCGCACCAGGTCGCCCGCGAGCATCAGGCCGGGCTGCGGAGTGCGCACGCCGGGGCGGTCGCTGTAGCCGCCGACGGGGAACAGGGGGCAGTCCTGGCGCCATTCGTGCCGTGCGTCGAGGACGCGCGCCTCGCGGGTCTCGGGGTAGACGTTCCGGAGTTGTGCGATCAGGTTCCGGGCCTCCGTGTCCGGGTCGGCGTCCTGCGGGAGCGCGTAGCCGTGCAGCTCGACGACGGAGCCGCCGGTCCGGGCGGACCAGCGGGCGGCCTCCTGCTCCCAGCGCTCCAGGACGCTGACGTTGTCGAGGGAGCCGTATCCGGCCGTGCCGAGGAATCCGGGCCGGCCGGCGTCGACGGGGCGGTCGAGCCAGAGCCGGGAGACGAGGAAGGGCGGGGCGGGGCGCAGCCGGGCGACGCGGTCACGCCAGTCGGCGTCGGCGAGGCGGGGCGAGCGGCCGACCAGGGAGCGCAGGCCGGCGGTGTCGAGGGCCAGGACGACGGTGTCGTACCGCTTCTCCTCGCGGTCCGTGGCGACGGTGAAGGCGCCGTCCGCCGTGGGCGAGACGTTGTCGACGGGGGTGGACGGGCGCAGGTCGGCGCCGTGGCGGCTCAGGTGTTTGGCGAGGGGGTCCCACAGGGCTGTCGGGAAGGGGTCGTCGGGCACGTCGAAGAGGAGTCCCTCGGAGCTGCCGAGGAAGTAGATGTGGAACATCAGGACCATCTCGGCGGCCGACAGGTCGCGGGGGTCGGCGAAGAAGCTCCGGGAGAACACCTCGAAGGCCAGGTGGCGGGCGGCCGGCGGGAAGCGCAGGGACTCCAGGAAGTCGTGGGCGCTGACGGTGTCCAGTTCCGCGTACACGTCCGGGACGCGGACGTCGAGCAGGGGCAGGGCCGCCGTGGGGCGCATGCGCGTCAGGTCCCGCCAGTGGAAGGAGGGGCTCAGCGCCACGAAGCCCAGCGCGCTCAGCGGCGGGGTGCGCGGCACTCTGCGGAAGCTGTCGTGCAGTCCGTCGCGGTGCCGTAGCGGGTAGTCGGGCAGGCCGGTGAGGCGACCCGGTGGGGAGTCGGTACGGCTCAGCAGGCTGCGCAGGTTGTAGTACTGGCGGAAGAAGGCGTGGAAGCCGCGGCTCATGGTCGCGGTGGTGCCGTCGTACAGGTGCGTGCTCCAGCCGCCGACGCGGCCGCCCAGGTAGGGCTCGCGTTCGTAGAGGGTGACGTCGACGCCTCGTTCGGCGAGCGCGGTGGCGGCGGCGAGACCGGCGATGCCGCCGCCCACGACGGCGGTGCTGCGCGGCTGCCCGCCGACCCGGGTCGCTCCGGGCGGCGGGGGCAGCAGGACGGCGTGGCGGTCGCGTCCGGGGCGGGCGGCGCCCGCCGCGGCGGTCACTGTCCGCTCCCGGTGGGCGGGGCGGCGCGGCGGGCGACGACGGTGTGGGTGATGCCGGTCTGCCAGCCGGGCAGGGGCAGGGCCCGTACGCGGTCGAAGCCGCGGGCGCGGACGCGGTCGGTGAACCGGTCGACCGTGTCGAACTCGACGACGCTGCGCCAGAGATGGCGGTACAGGTCGCCGTCGCCGAGGGCGCTTGCGACGGGCAGCACGAGGCCGCGGCACACGGCGGTCCACACGGCACGGTCGAGCGGGCGGCCGCTGAGGGTGTACTCGTGCACGGCGAGCCGGCCGTGCGGGGCCAGCAGGTCGTGGACGGTGTCCAGCACGGCGTCGGGGTCCGCGACGTTGCGGAACAGGTAGGCGGCGAACACCGCGTCGAAGGGGCCCCGCACGCCCGCGTCGGCGAGCCCCTCCGCCGGGGCGCAGACGAAGCTGACGTTGCCGTGCCACGGCTTGGCCATGGCACGGTCGACCATCCCGGTGGAGGCGTCCACGGCGGTGATGCGGGCGTCGGGCAGCACGCGGGCGAGCGCGGCGGTGGAGGCGCCGGTCCCGCAGCCGAGGTCCAGGACGCGCAGCCCGGCGCCCGTCCCGGGGAGGCCGAGCCGGCGTGCCGAGCGGCGCAGATGGGCGTGGTAGCCGGGGTTGGCGGCCACGAGGGTGTCGTACCTGGCCGCCGCATGGTCGAATGCGGCGGCCAGGTCCGCGTCACGCAGCACGGTCACGCTGCCTCCTGGTGCGGGTCGTCGGGGATTCGGGGGTCCGGGGGCCGCACGAGGCGGGTTCGGGGCGTCGGGAGCCGGGGCTCGGCGTGTCGTGCAATAA
>NZ_LJBR01000439.1 GCF_001282115.1 Streptomyces sp. NRRL B-24085
TCCCAGTCAGAGGGGCTTGCCTTCCCGGCCGTTGGGCCGTTCCGACGAGTGAGACTTTAGCGGATTCCCGGCTCCCGAGCTAATCGGGGGCCGCCGTCCTTTCGAACGTGGATTCCTCATTTCGCGAATACGCACGCCAATACAGCAACGGCAGACAGAGCGACTGTCGTCGTTTGTTGGCTGGTACCTGCGGAATGGCTGTCCGGGGACCGACCGGAGTCGGCGCTCACGTCGGACAACTCGGAGAACACTACGTACCGGGCTGGGGAGTGTCAACTCAGGTCCGGACGCCTCCTCGCAGGCGTACGCTGGCAGGCATGACAACGCGTACGTGCACCCAGCTCTGGTGGGCCGCCTGACGGCGGCCGTAAGCACGTATGCACTCAACGGCCGCCGCCTCGGCGGCCGTTCGTGTATCCCCCTCCAGAACTCCTGAGGGTCGGCCGGCCGGGGACGGCGGTCTCGACCAGGAGGTGGAGAGATGACGCGGGTCTTCAGCGGGGTCAAGCCGACGGGGCATCTGACGCTGGGGAACTACCTGGGAGCCATGCGGCAGTGGGCCGCGGTGGACCAGCACCGGGCGGAGTCGCTGTTCTGCATCGTCGACCTGCACGCCCTGACCGTCGACCACGATCCGGCGCGGGTGCGTCGGCTGAGTCGGCAGGCGGCGA
Source organism: Streptomyces sp. NRRL B-24085 (assembly GCF_001282115.1). Taxonomy (GTDB): domain Bacteria; phylum Actinomycetota; class Actinomycetes; order Streptomycetales; family Streptomycetaceae; genus Streptomyces. The sequence continues at coordinate 672 of NZ_LJBR01000439.1, forward strand.
CGCTGTTGCTCGCGTCGGGGCTGGATCCGGAGTTGTGCACCGTGTTCGTGCAGAGCCATGTGGACGAGCACGCGCGGCTGTCGTACGTGCTGGAGTGCGTGGCGACGGACGGCGAGATGCGGCGGATGATCCAGTACAAGGAGAAGTCGGCCCGGGAGCGGATGCGGGGCGGGAGCGTGCGGCTGTCGCTGCTCACGTATCCCGTGCTGATGGCCGCGGACATCCTGGCGTACGGGGCCGACGAGGTGCCGGTCGGGGACGACCAGGCTCAGCATGTGGAGCTGACGCGGGATCTGGCGGTGCGGTTCAACCAGCGGTACGGGTACACGTTCGTGGTGCCGCGGGCCACTGTGCCCAGTGTGGGCGCGCGCGTCATGAACCTTCAGGAGCCCTCGTCGAAGATGGGGAAGTCCCACGACTCCGGGCCGGGGATCGTCTATCTGCTCGACGAGCCCGATGTCGTACGGAAGAAGGTCATGCGAGCCGTGACCGACAGCGGGCGGGACGTCGTGTACGACCGGGAGGCCCGGCCGGGTCTGGCGAATCTGCTGGAGATCCTCGCGTCCTGCACGGGTGGGAACCCATCGGAGCTGAGCGGTGTATATGAGTCGTACGGCGCCTTGAAGAAGGACACCGCCGAGGCCGTGGTCGAGGTCTTGAGGCCCGTGCAGGAGAGGCACAAGGAGTTGTGCGCGGATCCTGGCTATGTGGAAGGGGTGCTGCGGGATGGCGCGGAGAGGGCGCGGGCGATGGCGCGGCCGACCGTGGATGCCGCTTATCGCGCGATCGGGTTGCTGCCGGCCGTCTCGAATACGGCTGCTGGGCATAGCGGGGCGGACGACCGCGGTGCCGTCCTGAGGGCTGCTCGGTAGACGCGGGGGCGGCTTCGTTCTCGGGGTGGCCACCGAGGGAGCGGTGGCTTCCTCGGTGGCCGCCGCCCCGGTCGGTGTCAGTCCTTCTTGCCGGAGGCCAGTGCGCGGCTGCGGTCGCGGGCGGCTTCGAGGGCGGCGATGAGTGCGGCCCGTACGCCGTGGTTCTCGAGTTCGCGGATGGCGTTGATGGTGGTGCCCGCGGGGGACGTGACGTTCTCGCGGAGCTTGACCGGGTGTTCGCCGCTGTCGCGGAGCATCGTGGCGGCGCCGATCGCGGACTGGACGATCAGGTCGTGGGCCTTGTCCCGGGGCAGGCCGAGCAGGATGCCGGCGTCGGTCATGGCCTCGACCAGGTAGAAGAAGTAGGCCGGTCCGGAGCCGGACAGGGCGGTGCAGGCGTCCTGCTGGGACTCGGGGACGCGGAGCGTCTTGCCGACGGCGCCGAAGATCTCCTCGGTGTGGGCGAGGTGGTCGGCGGTGGCGTGGGTGCCGGCTGAGATGACGGACATGGCCTCGTCGACCAGGGCCGGGGTGTTGGTCATGACGCGGACGACCGGGGTGCCCGTGGCGAGGCGCTCCTCGAAGAAGGAGGTGGGGATGCCGGCGGCGCCGCTGATGACCAGGCGGTCGGCCGGGACGTGCGGGGCGAGTTCGTCCAGGAGGGCGCCCATGTCCTGCGGCTTGACCGTGAGGATCAGGGTGTCGGCGGTCTTGGCGGCCTCCGGGTTGCTGACCGGGGTGACTCCGTAGCGGCTGCGGAGTTCCTCGGCTCGCTCGGGGCGGCGGGCGGTGACCAGGAGGTCGGCCGGGGCCCAGCCGGCGCGGATCATTCCGCTGAGCAGGGCTTCGCCGATCTTGCCGGTGCCGAGGACTGCGACTTTCTGGCTCATGCGGTTCAGTCTGGCACCGGCCCGGGGAGTACAGGGCGGGTGTCCGGTGGGCGGGACATGGGGTCGTCGGTGGCTGCGCCCGGGCGGGCCTAGGCGGTCCTGCGCCTCAGTGTCGCCGCTCCCAGGCCGAGGACCAGCAGGGCGCAGCCCGCCACGATCAGGGCGTCGCGGACGAAGGTCGCTGTCATGTCGGTGTGCCTGAGGACCTCGTTCATGCCGTCGACGGCGTAGGACATGGGCAGGACGTCGGAGATGGCCTCCAGGACGGGGTGCATGTTGTCGCGCGGGGTGAAGAGGCCGCAGAGGAGGAGCTGGGGGAAGATCACGGCCGGCATGAACTGGACGGCCTGGAACTCGGAGGCGGCGAAGGCCGAGACGAACAGGCCGAGGGCGGTGCCGAGCAGGGCGTCGAGCAGGGCGACCAGCAGCAGGAGCCAGGGGCTGCCGGTGACGTCGAGGCCGAGGAACCAGACGGCGAGGCCGGTGGCGAGGGCGGACTGGATGATCGCGAGGGTGCCGAAGGCGAGGGCGTAGCCGGCGATGAGGTCGCCTTTGCCGAGGGGCATGGCGAGGAGGCGTTCGAGAGTGCCGGAGGTGCGTTCGCGCAGGGTGGCGATGGAGGTGACCAGGAACATCGTGATCAGCGGGAAGATCCCGAGGAGGGAGGCGCCGATGCTGTCGAAGGTGCGCGGGCTGCCGTCGAAGACGTAGCGCAGCAGGAACAGCATCAGGCACGGGATCAGGATCATCATCGTGATGGTGCGCGGGTCGTGGCGGAGCTGGCGCAGGACCCGGACCGCGGTGGCGGTGGTGCGGGACAGGCCGAGGGCGCTGGTGGGGGCCGGGACGAGCCCTTGCGTGGTCGTGGTCATCGCGTGTGCTCCTTGGTGCGGCTTGCCTCGACGGCCTGGTCGACCAGGTGGAGGAAGGCCTCCTCGACCGTGTCGGAGTGGGTGCGGGTGCGGAGGGCTTCGGGGGTGTCGTCGGCGAGGATCTCGCCCTGGCGCATCAGGAGGAGGCGGTGGCAGCGCTCGGCCTCGTCCATGACGTGGGAGGAGATGAGGAGGGTGGCGCCGCGGCGGGCGGCGATGTCGTGGAAGAGGTTCCAGAGGTCGCGGCGCAGGACGGGGTCGAGGCCCACGGTGGGTTCGTCGAGGACGAGGAGTTCGGGGGCGCCTAGGAGGGCGACGGCGAGGGAGACGCGGCTGCGCTGGCCGCCGGAGAGGTTGCCCGCGAGGGAGTCGGCGTGGGTGGCGAGGTCGACGTCGTCGATGGCGCGGGTGACGTCGGAGTGGCGGCGTTCGGCGGCGGCGCGGCCGGGGGCGAGGACCGCGGCGAAGTAGTCGAGGTTCTGGCGGACGGTCAGGTCGTCGTAGACGGAGGGGGCCTGGGTGACGTAGCCGATGCGGGTGCGCAGGGTGGGGTGGCCGGCGGGTCGGCCGAGGACGTCAAGGGTGCCGGTGACTTTTGCCTGGGTGCCGACGATCGAGCGCATCAGGGTGGACTTGCCACAGCCCGAGGGGCCGAGGAGGCCGGTGATCTGGCCGCGTGGGACGTCGAAGGCGAGGTTGCGCAGGACGGTTCGGGTGCCTCGGACGACAGTGAGGCCGTCGGCGTGGACGGCGGGGGTGGCGGGTCCTGGGTCCGTGTTGTCGGTGGATGACCCGGGCTCTTTATTCATCATGCGATGAATAATCCTCCCGGGGGTCCGAAGCGTCAAGCGGGTCGGGTGCGGAGGCGCGGACGCGCGGGGG
>NZ_LJBR01000044.1 GCF_001282115.1 Streptomyces sp. NRRL B-24085
GTCCAGCAACCCCGTCCGAGCCGCCAGCGCCGCCGCCTCCAGCCGCGACCCCACCCCCAGTTTCATCAGCACCCGCTGCACATGCGTCCGCGCGGTCGACGGCGCTATCCCCATCCCCGCCGCGATCAGCCGCGTGTCCTCCCCGTCGGCCACCCGCACCAGCACCTCCACCTCCCGAGGCGTCAGCATCTGGAGCAGCCGCTGCCCCTCGTCGTCCGGCTGCGCCGCGGGATTCAGCAGCTCACTGAACGCCCCCTGGAGCAACTGCGGAGCAACCGCCGCCTCCCCCGCCCGCGCCTTCATGATCGCCCGCTCGACACCCTCGATCCGCTCGTCGTGCCGCACATAGCCGGAGGCCCCCGCAGCGAACGCGGCCGCGATCCCGCGAGGGCTGGGCACCGGCCCCAGCACCAGCACCGCCACCTGCGGCCGCTCCCGCTTGATCTTCACCACCGGGTCGAACATCCCCGGCTCGGCCGGCGTGGCTGTCCCCAGCAGGCACACCTCGGGCGCCCGGCTGATCACCAGCTCCGCCGCCCCCGCCGCGGGCGCCGCCGCCGCGAGCACCCGGTGCCCGCGCAGTTTCAACGCCGAGGCCAGCGCCTCGGCGAGCAATCGGTGGTCGTCGACCACCATGAGCCGAACTCCCATCGACCAACCCCCCAGTCACCCCGATGGATCCGCGTGTATGCCCCACGGTGAAGCCCACTGATCCGCACGGGCGGAGGACCTCTCCCGGCACTCTCTCCCGGCACCCCCGCCCTTCATGCCCCCGGAAGCTACACGCTAGTTCGACGTTGCGCTTCCCCTACCGGTGAGAAGTGTCCCGGAAGTGCTGAATTCCTGGCTTTCCTGTCGTTCGAGGACGATGTGCCGCACCTTCACGCGTCCCTTCACGCGTCCCTTCACGCGTCCCTTCACGCGTCCTCGGCGAGCTCCAGCCAGCGCATCTCCAGCTCCTCGCGCTCCCCGGCGAGGTCGCGCAGTTCGGCGTCGAGGGAGGCCACCTTCCCGAAGTCCGTGGCGTTCTCGGCGATGGAGGCGTGCAGCTTCGTCTCCTTCTCGGAGATCTTGTCGAGCTGCCGCTCGATCTTCTGGAGCTCCTTCTTGGCGGCCCGCTGGTCGGCGGAGCTCTTCTCGGCCACGGCCTTCACGGGGGCCGGGGTCGCGGCGGCCACGGCCTCCTCCATCCGCTGCCGTCGCTCCAGGTACTCGTCGATGCCCCGCGGCAGCATCCGCAGGGTGGCGTCCCCGAGCAGCGCGAAGACCCGGTCGGTGGTCCGCTCCACGAAGAACCGGTCGTGGGAGATGACGATCATCGAGCCGGGCCAGCCGTCGAGGACGTCCTCCAGCTGGGTCAGCGTCTCGATGTCGAGGTCGTTGGTGGGCTCGTCGAGGAAGAGGACGTTGGGCTCGTCCATCAGCAGCCGCAGGAGTTGGAGGCGGCGCCGCTCACCGCCGGACAGGTCCCCGACCGGCGTCCACTGCTTCTCCTTGTTGAAGCCGAAGGTCTCGCAGAGTTGTCCGGCGGTCATCTCGCGCCCCTTGCCGAGGTCGACGCGCTCCCGCACCTGCTGGACGGCCTCCAGCACCCGCACCGCGGGGTCGAGTTCGGCGACCTCCTGGGACAGGTAGGCGAGCTTGACTGTCCTGCCGACCACGACCCGCCCGCCCGCGGGCTGCTTCTCGCCCTCGGTCCGCGCGGCCTCGGCCATGGCCCGCAGCAGCGAGGTCTTGCCCGCGCCGTTGACCCCGACGAGACCGATCCGGTCCCCGGGGCCGAGCTGCCACGTCACATGCTTGAGCAGGACCTTGGGGCCGGCCTGGACGGTGACGTCCTCCAGCTCGAAGACGGTCTTGCCCAGCCGTGAGGAGGCGAACTTCATCAGCTCGCTGCTGTCCCGCGGCGGCGGCACGTCGGCGATGAGCTCGTTGGCGGCCTCGACGCGGAAGCGCGGCTTGGACGTCCGGGCGGGGGCACCGCGCCGGAGCCAGGCCAGCTCTTTGCGGACGAGGTTCTGCCGCTTGGTCTCCTCGGTGGCGGCGATCCGCTCGCGCTCGGCACGCGCGAAGACGTAGTCGGAGTACCCGCCCTCGTACTCGTAGACGTCGCCCTTCTGCACGTCCCACATGCGGGTGCAGACCTGGTCGAGGAACCACCGGTCGTGGGTGACGCACACGAGCGCGGACCGCCGCTCGCGCAGGTGCTTCGCCAGCCAGGCGATGCCCTCGACGTCGAGGTGGTTGGTGGGCTCGTCGAGGACGATCAGGTCCTGTTCCTCGATGAGCAGCTTGGCGAGGGCGATACGGCGGCGCTCGCCACCGGAGAGCGGCGCGATGACGGTGTCGAGGCCCTGCGGGAAGCCGGGCAGGTCGAGCCCGCCGAACAGTCCGGTCAGCACGTCGCGGATCTTGGCGTTGCCGGCCCACTCGTGGTCGGCCATGTCCCGGATGACCTCGTGCCGCACGGTGGCGGCGGGGTCGAGGGAGTCGTGCTGGGTGAGGACCCCGAGCCGCAGTCCGCCGGAGTGCGTGACGCGTCCGGTGTCGGCGTCCTCCAGCTTGGCGAGCATGCGGATCAGGGTGGTCTTGCCGTCGCCGTTGCGGCCCACGACGCCGATGCGATCGCCCTCGGAGACGCCGAGCGAGACACCGTCCAGCAGGGCACGGGTGCCGTACACCTTGCTGACGTTCTCGACATTGACCAGATTGACGGCCATTTCTCTCCTGCCCAGGGGGATCGATCGACCCTCCAGGGTAGTCCGACCGCTAGGGCCGGATCACCGTCGCACCCGGCACCGGCCCGGACGCCGTGCGCACCGCCCGGCAGGTGCCGGAGTCGCGCAGCGAGTCCGCGATCCGGGCCGCCGACCCGCTGTCGCGGGCGAGGAACGCCGTGGTGGGCCCGGATCCCGAGACGAGCCCGGCGAGGGCGCCCGCGGCGCTGCCCGCCGCGAGGGTGTCGGCCAGTTCCGGGAAGAGGGAGAGCGCGGCGGGCTGGAGGTCGTTGGAGACGGCGGCGGCGAGCGCGTCCGGGTCGCCTTCGGCCAGCGCGTCGAGCAGTCGCTCGGAGGCGACGGGCTCGGGGACGTCGAGGCCCTCGGTGAGCCGGTCGAACTCCCGGAACACGGCCGGGGTGGACAGCCCCCGCTCCGCCATCGCGAACACCCACGAGAAGGTGCCGCCGACGTCGAGGGCGCGCAGCTTCTCCCCGCGTCCGGTGCCGAGGGCGGCCCCGCCGACCAGGCTGAACGGCACGTCACTGCCCAGCTCGGCGCAGATGTCGAGCAGTTCCTCGCGCGTGGCGCCGGTGCCCCACAGCGCGTCGCAGGCCAGCAGCGCACCGGCGCCGTCCGCGCTGCCGCCGGCCATGCCGCCGGCGACGGGGATGTCCTTGGCGATGTGGATGTGGACGGCGGGGTCCAGGCCGCGGCGCTCCGCGAGGGCGATCGCCGCGCGGGCCGCGAGGTTGGTGCGGTCCAGGGGGACCTGGGCGGCGTCGGGTCCCTCGCAGGTGACGCGGAGTTCGCCGGCCGGGGTCACGGTCACCTCGTCGTGGAGGCCGACCGCGAGGAAGACGTTGGCCAGGTCGTGGAAGCCGTCGGGGCGGGCGGCGCCGACGGCGAGCTGGACGTTGACCTTGGCGGGGACGCGGACGGTGACGCTCACTGGTGACCGGGCTCCTTGTTCTCCGCGATACGCGCGAACTCCTCGACGGTGAGCGCCTCCCCGCGGGCCTGGGGCGAGACCCCGGCGGCCACGAGGGCGCTCTCGGCGGCCGCGGCCGAACCGGCCCACCCGGCGAGCGCGGCCCGCAGGGTCTTGCGGCGCTGGGCGAAGGCCGCGTCGACGACGGCGAACACCTCGCGCTTGGAGGCGGTCGTCTTGATCGGCTCGGTCCTGCGGGTGAGCGCGACGAGCCCGCTGTCGACATTGGGGGCGGGCCAGAAGACGTTGCGCCCGATCGACCCGGCCCGCTTGACCTCGGCGTACCAGTTGGCCTTCACGGACGGGACGCCGTACACCTTCGAACCGGGCGCCGCGGCGAGCCGGTCGGCGACCTCCGCCTGCACCATGACGAGGGTGCGCTCGATGCTCGGGAAGGTGTCGAGCATGTGCAGCAGCACGGGTACGGCGACGTTGTACGGGAGGTTCGCGACCAGTGCCGTCGGCGCGGGGCCGGGAAGGTCGGTGACGTGCATCGCGTCCGAGTGCACGAGGGCGAAACGGCCGGCCCGGTCCGGGACGCGGGCGGCGACGGTGGCGGGGAGCGCGGAGGCGAGCACGTCGTCGATCTCCACGGCCGTGACGTGGGCGGCCGCCTCCAGGAGGGCGAGGGTGAGCGAGCCGAGTCCTGGACCGACCTCGACGACGGCGTCCTCGGGGCCCACGTCGGCGGTCCGTACGATCCGGCGGACCGTGTTCGCGTCGATCACGAAGTTCTGGCCGCGCTGTTTGGTGGGACGTACGCCGAGGACGGCGGCGAGTTCGCGGATGTCGGCAGGGCCGAGGAGGGAGTCTGGGGAGGGGCTGCTCACGTGGACAGCCTAGCCGCGGGCCGGTGCGCGCCGGTCCCGCCCGCTCATCCGTGCAGCCGGCCGCCGCAGTGCGGCCACGGGCTCGCCCCCCGCCGCACGTACAGCTTCTTCGCCCGGAGCGTCTGTTCCGCCGCCGGTGCGTCCTGCGGGCGGCCGGAGCCGCCGAGCGCCTGCCAGGTCCGCGTGTCGAACTGGTAGAGGCCGCCGTACGTCCCCGACGGGTCCACCGCGTTCGGGCGGCCCCCGGACTCGCACACGGCCAGCCCCTGCCAGTTCAGGTGGTCCGCGCCCCGCACGGAGGTGGGCATCGGCTTCGTGCCCACGCGCACGATCTGCGTGCGGGGCTCCCGCACCACCTCGACCCTGGTCCGCCGCGGTTTCTGCCGCACCCCGTTGACGGTGCGCAGGGAGTACGTGACCCGCCGCACCCCCGGCACTCCCACCTGGTCCACGACCTCCGTGCCCTTGAACAGGGAGGGGTCCTCGCTCCGCTCCTCCCGGAAGGGGATCCGCTCCTCGCGGACCTCCCGCGACCCGGTGATCCGCAGCACCGTGACGGTCTGGCCCTCGCGGGGGAAGCTGCCCGGCGCCACCGAGGTGGTGTCCATCCCGCTCAGCGTGATCCCGGCCTCCTCGACGGCGTCCGCCACGGTCGCCGCGTTCGTGCGGATGGTCCGCGCCCGGCCGTCAGCCATGATCGTCACGGACCGCTCGGTGCGCACGTCCAGCGCGAGCCCCTCCCGCCCGATCCGCCGGGAGCGCGAGGTGGACACGTATGCGCCCTCCGCGCGCACCCCGAGCTGTTCGAGTGCCGCGTCCACCGTCCGTGCCGTGGTCCACACCTCGCGCCGGTGCCCGTCGAGCGTGAGCCGCACCGGACGCCCGTAGCGCACCGCGACCTCGTCGCCGCTGGCGAGCTGTTCGCCGGGGGCGGGCGCGACCACGTCGTGCGCGCCCACCGCGACCCCCTCCTCGGCGAGCAGTTCGCCCACGTCGTCGGCGAAGGTGTGCAGCGTCCGGGGCTTGCCGTCGACGGTGAGCTCGATCGCCTTGTCCTTGGCGACGAACGCGGTGGTGCCCCCGGCGAGGAACGCGACGACCAGCGCCTGCGGCAGCAGCCGTCTCATCGCCGCCCCGTCCGGCCGCTCCGCGTACCGCGCCCGGCGCCGGCGCGCGGCCCGCCGTCCCGCTCCGGCGCGCACCCCGGGGATCGTCGGCAGCTCGGCCACGGGGACCTCGTAGGCGGGTCGGTAGGTGTCCTCGTACGGCGGGACCGGCGTCTCGTACACCCCGTACGGGAGCGTGTCCACGGTGTCCGGGTCGCTGGGGGGCGCGTCCCAACCGCCGTACGCCGGTGGGTCGTACGGCTCGGTCGGGCCGTAGGACTCGTACGGCTCGTACGTCGTCTCGTACTGCGAGCTGCTCACGCCGACACGCTCCAGGGGCCGAGGGGTCCAGAGGGGTCCGGATCGGGCCCCCAGAACCTAGCGGAGCGACCGTCACTCTCCAAAGCGACTCGGCTACCCGGAGTTACGTTCGACGGGGTCAGTACCCGAAGGCGCGTGCGGTGTTCGCGGCGAGTGCCGTGGCCAACGCGTCCTCGTCGATGCCGCGCACGGCGGCCATGGCGCGCACCGTGACCGGAATGAGATAGGGCGCGTTGGGCCGTCCGCGGTACGGCGCCGGCGTCAGGAAGGGCGCGTCGGTCTCCACGAGGAGCAGTTCGAGCGGCGCCACGGCCACCGCGTCCCGCAGGTTCTGGGCGTTCTTGAAGGTGACGTTGCCGGCGAAGGACATGAAGTAGCCCTCACGGGCGCACACTTGAGCCATCTCCGCGTCGCCGGAGTAGCAGTGGAAGACGGTCCGCTCGGGGGCGCCCTCCTCCTTGAGGACCCGCAGCACGTCGTCGTGGGCGTCGCGGTCGTGGATGACGAGCGCCTTGCCGTGCCGCTTGGCCATCTCGATGTGGGCGCGGAAGGACGCCTCCTGCGCCTCCTTGCCCTCGGGCCCGGTGCGGAAGTGGTCGAGGCCGGTCTCGCCGACGCCCTTGACCTGCGGGAGCGCGGCCAGGCGGTCGATCTCCGCGAGCGCCTCGTCGAGCGCCCCGGTGCCGCCGGCCCGGCGCGCCCCCTGCCGTGACCAGCCGTCGGGGTCGCCGTGCACGATCCGCGGCGCCTCGTTGGGGTGCAGCGCGACGGTGGCGTGGACGGCGTCGTACCGGGCCGCCGTCTCGGCCGCCCAGCGGGAGCCCCGTACGTCGCAGCCGACCTGGACGACCGTGGTCACCCCGACCGACGCGGCTTTGGCGAGCCCCTCCTCCACGGTCCCGTCCTGCATGTCCAGGTGGGTGTGGGAGTCGGCGACCGGTACCCGCAGGGGCTCCGGGAGCGGCGGGGCCGCGTTCTTCTCGCGGGGGCTGTTCGAAGGCATGCCCCGATCCTACGAAAGGGGCATGCCCACCCGGCTTCCGGTGCAGTCAGCTCGCCTTGCGCTGGAAGACGTGCAGCAGGCCGGCCAGGTGCCAGTGGTGCTCCGCGCCCGGCTCCGCCGCCGGTTGCGCGGGTGCCGGTGCCTCCACGGGCCCGGCGGCGGGCGTGCGGTGCCGGCGGTGGTCGGCGTCCCGGGTGGCGGCGACCCGGCCGGGCCGCATGATCCGTACGACGTGGTGGTCGCAGTTCGCGCAGGCGGGCCGGGAGAGCGGAGAGGGCACGACCCGTCCGTCCACCACGTACTGCACGAACTCCCGGCCGTCGCCGTCGACGTGGTGCTCTATCTCGTACGACTGCTCCCAGCCGTGCCCGCAGCGCATGCAGGCGAAGGAGTAGGACTCGTTGACCACGGCCGTCGCACCGGGGTGCCCTGCGATCTCGCTCATGCCAGCTCCTGTGTGTCCGCTGGTTCGAAGGACGGGTACGTCCCTCACCCCAGTGGACGCCTCCCGGGAGCCGATGGCGACAGGCCTGTCGACTGTTGGACCCGATTTGGACTTTCCTTGCCGAACCGGACCCTCCGACCCCGTGGAGCTTTGCATTCCGAGACACCGCTTTGCGAGCACATGGGGCGCACGCTCAGAAGTCATGCGCCCTGCTCAGAGGGGGTGTGACCCACCTCATCCGGCGCCCGGGGAGGGAGCGTTCTTCGCTGCGACGACCGCGTCGAACACCACCCTCTTGGGGACTCCCGCCTCGACGGCCACGGCGGCGATGGCCTCCTTGCGCCGCTCCCCCGCCTCCTCGCGCACCCGCACCCTGCGCACCAGCTCCGCGTCGTCGGTCTCCCCGGCCGCCTTCTCGGGCGCCCCCTCGACGACGACCGTGATCTCCCCCCGGACGCCGTCCGCGGCCCACTCGGCGAGCGCGCCCAGCGCCCCCCGCTTGACCTCCTCGTACGTCTTGGTCAACTCCCGGCACACCGCCGCCCGCCGGTCCGCCCCGAAGACCTCGGCCATGGCCGCCAGGGTGTCGTCGAGCCGGTGCGGGGCCTCGAAGTACACGAGGGTGCGCCGCTCGTCGGCGACCTCCCGCAGCCGCGACAGCCGCTCGCCGGCCTTGCGCGGCAGGAACCCCTCGAAGCAGAACCGGTCGACGGGCAGCCCGGACAGCGCGAGCGCGGTCAGCACCGCGGACGGTCCCGGGACGGCGGTGACCCGGACGTCCTTCTCCACGGCCGCGGCGACCAGCCGGTACCCGGGGTCGGACACCGACGGCATCCCCGCGTCGGTGACCAGCAGCACCCGTGCCCCGCCGAGGAGTTCCTCGACCAGTTCGGGGGTGCGGGCGGCCTCGTTGCCCTCGAAGTACGACACGATCCGCCCCTTGGGCGTCACGCCGAGGCCCTGGGTCAGCCGCCGCAGCCGCCGGGTGTCCTCGGCCGCGACCACGTCGGCCCCGGCCAGTTCTTCCGCGAGCCGGGGCGGAGCGTCCGCGATGTCGCCGATGGGGGTGCCTGCCAGGACAAGGGTTCCAGTCACCTCCCCATCCTCCCAGCAGTGCCCCGAACCGGACGCATCCGCCCATGCACGGGACTCACACAGCGCCGTTCCTTACGATGGCGCGGTGACCAGTACCGCGTCCTCCACGGACACCCGGCAGGACCAGGCCCCCCAGGACCGGCGGCCGTCGTGGCAGCAGAGGCTGCGCCGTTTCGGCTACACGCCCGAGGCCGGAAGCGACGTGCGCGAACGTCTGGTTCCGCCCTTCGCGACGCCCAGCCCGCGGATGTGGCAGGTCCTGGGCGTGCCCCGGGTGCTCGCCGAGCGGGTCACGCGCTGGTCGGGCTGGCTGGGGCCGCTGCTGGTGACGCTGGTGGCGGGGCTGCTGCGGTTCTGGAACCTGGGCAGCCCGAAGAAGGTGATATTCGACGAGACGTACTACGCCAAGGACGCGTGGGCGCTCGTCCACCGCGGCTTCGAACTGAGCTGGGGCAAGAACGTCGACAGCCAGATCCTGTCCTCGAACGGGCATGTGGCGCTGCCGACGGATCCCGCCTACGTGGTGCATCCACCGGTCGGCAAGTACGTCATCGGACTGGGCGAGCTGATGTTCGGGTTCAACCCGTTCGGCTGGCGGTTCATGACGGCGCTGCTGGGGACGCTGTCGGTGCTGATCGTGTGCCGGGTGGGCCGCCGGATCTTCCGCTCCACGTTCCTCGGCTGCCTCGCGGGCGCGCTGATGACCGTGGACGGCCTGGCCTTCGTGATGGCGCGGACCGCGCTGCTCGACGGTGTGCTGATGTTCTTCGTGCTGGCCGCCTTCGCCTGCCTGGTGATCGACCGCGACCGGGCCCGGGAGAAACTCGCGGCCGCGCTCCCGGTCGACTCCTTCGGCCTCGTGCGCCCCGACGCGCACGTCGCGGACACCCTGCGCCTGGGGTGGCGCCCCTACCGCTGGCTGGCGGGGCTGCTGCTGGGCCTGGCCATCGGCACCAAGTGGAACGGACTGTTCTTCCTCATCGCCTTCGGCGTCATGACGGTGCTGTGGGACGTCGGCTCCCGCCGGGTGGCGGGTGCCCGCCGCCCCTACGAGGCGGTCCTCAAGTACGACCTCGGCCTCGCGTTCCTGGCCATGGTGCCGGTCGCGGTCGTCACCTACGTCACCTCGTGGATCGGCTGGATCATCTCCCCCGCGGACGGCACCGGCGGCTACTACCGCAACTGGGCGGCGACCGACGGCAAGGGCGGCAACTGGACCTTCCTGCCCGACTGGTGGCGCAGCCTGGTCCACTACGAGCACGAGGTCTACAAGTTCAACGTCGGCCTGTCCTCGCCGCACACGTACATGTCCAACCCGTGGAGCTGGATCGTCGACGGCCGCCCGGTGTCGTACTTCTACGAGTCCCCCGCGCCCGGCACCGACGGCTGCCCGGTGGACGCGGGCGAGAAGTGCGCGCGTGAGGTCCTGGCGATCGGCACGCCCCTGCTGTGGTGGGCTGCCTGCTTCGCGGTCCTCTACGTCCTGTGGCGCTGGTTCTTCCGCCGCGACTGGCGGGCGGGCGCCATCGCCTGCGGGATCGCGGCCGGCTACCTGCCCTGGTTCAACTACCAGGAACGCACGATCTTCTTCTTCTACACGATCGTCTTCCTCCCCTTCCTCTGCCTGGCCGTGGCGATGCTCGTCGGCGCCCTGGTCGGCCCCCCGCGCTCCTCCGACACCCGCCGCGTGGCGGGCGCCACGGCGGCAGGAGTCCTGGTCCTCCTGATCGCCTGGAACTTCATCTACTTCTGGCCCCTGTACACCGGCACCAGCATCCCGATCGACGACTGGCGGTCGCGGATGTGGCTGGACACATGGGTCTAGGGGACGGGTGTTCACGTATGTGATTGAGCACCCGTCCCTGCGAATCAGGAAACTCTTACCCCGCTTGTCACACCTCCCGCTTAGGCTGCCCACAACAACGGGGTGAATCGGGGAGGGGGCCACCATGGCCAAGGGGGTGAAGGTCGCTGTCGTCAGCACGGTGTTCGCCGTGATGGTCGGCGGGGCCGGATACGGCGCGTACAACTTCGTGTCGGCGCTGAGCGACGACGGGAGCGGCGGGGTCGGGGACGCCAAGCGGAGCGGGCCGCCCAGCGCCGACGAGATCAAGGAGACCTCCCAGGACTTCTTCGCCGCCTGGGAGAAGGGCGACACGGCGAGCGCGGCCGCCCTCACCAACAACAGCACGACGGCCGAGGTGCTGCTGACGGACTACCAGGCGGACGCGCACATCGGTGATGTGAGGATCACGCCCGGCAGGGCGACCGGCGCGACCGTGCCGTACACCGTGAAGGCGACGGTGTCGTACGACGGGAAGTCGAAGCCGCTGGCGTACCGCAGCGAGCTGACCGTCGTGCGCGGGGTGACCACCGGCAAGGCGCTCGTCGACTGGCAGCCCTCCGTGGTGTACCCGAAGCTCCAGCGGGACGACCGGCTCGTCACCGGCGAGTCCGCGAACCCGTCCATCGAGGCGGTGGACCGGAACGGCAAGGTGCTGACCAAGGAGAAGTACCCCTCGCTGGGTCCCGTCCTGGACGCGCTGCGCGAGAAGTACGGGGACAAGGCCGGCGGCACCCCCGGCATCGAGCTGGTCGTCAAGCACCCGGACCAGAGCCCCGACACCTCGCTGCTGACCCTGGCCGAGGGCCGGCCGGGCAAGCTGGAGACCACCATCAGCGCCCCTGCCCAGGCGGCCGCCGAGAAGGCGGTGAAGCGCTACAACCAGTCGTCGGTCGTCGCCGTCAAGCCGAGCACCGGCGAGGTCCTGGCCGTGGCCAACAACCGCACCGACGCCTTCAACGCGGCCTTCGAGGGCACCAAGGCCCCCGGCTCCACGATGAAGATCATCACCGCCGCGATGCTCATCGACAACGGCGTGACCTCGATGAACGGCCCGGCACCCTGCCCGCCCGAAGCCGTGTGGCAAGGGCAGACCTTCAAGAACCTCACCAACATGAAGCCCAACGAGAACGCCACGCTCGCCAACAGCTTCATGCGGTCCTGCAACACCGCCTTCATCAAGCTGATCGACGAGAAGCCGCTGACCGACGAGTCGCTGACGCTGGAGGCCCAGAACCGCTTCGGGATCGGCAAGGACTGGAAGACCGGCGTCGTCTCCTTCGACGGGAAGGTGCCCGCCGTCAGCGGCCCGGACCGCGCGGCGAACGCGATCGGTCAGGGCCAGGTCCAGATGAACCCGCTGAACATGGCCTCGGTCACCGCTACCGCGATCACCGGCGCCTTCCACCAGCCCTACCTGGTCTCCCCCGAGCTCGACGGGCGCGAGCTGGCCACCGCGAAGGGGCTGCCGTACAACACCGCCTCCCAGCTCCGGCAGATGATGCGGCTCACCGCGACCCAGGGCACGGCGGCCACGGCGATGGCGGGGCTGCGCGGGGACATCGGGGCGAAGACCGGTTCCGCGGAGGTCGACGGACAGCAGGTGTCCAACAGCTGGTTCACCGGTTTCCGCAACGACGTGGCGGCGGCGGCCATGACGGAGGAGGGCGGCCACGGCGGCGACGCGGCGGGCCCGATTGTCGCAGACGTGCTACGAGCCGCGGGCTGACGTCACCCGGGCGGGACGGGGACTCTAGGCTGTTGGCCTCGTTGGGACTGATGAGGGCAACGGGGACCCTGCACAGCGCGGAGGAAGCGTAGGTCGTGGGTAACAGAAGGCGCGTCGCCGAGCGACGGAAGACAAGGCCCGCCGTGGTCGGCGGGATGATCGCCGTGGTCGTCGGCGGCGCCGGCCTCGGCGTCTACGCGCTGTACGGCGCCGGAGCCGCGGCCGACGACCGCACGCAGAACACCTCCGTGTCCGCCGGGGACCAGAAGCCGAAGGTCAAGACCGGTCCGCTGTCGGCGACCGAGGTCACCACCACGGCGAGCACCTTCCTGACCTCCTGGCAGCAGGGCAAGGTGAGCGCGGCGGCCGCCGCGACCAGCGACACGAAGGCCGCCGCCGCACTCCTCACCGGCTGGACCAAGGACGCCCACCTCACCGGCGTCACCCTCACCCCGGGTGCCCGCACCGGCGACAAGGTGCCCTTCTCCGTCAAGGCGACCGTGGCGTACAAGGGCCTGAGCAAGCCGCTCACGTACGGCAGTTCGCTGACCGTCGTCCGCGACACCGCCACCGGGAAGCCGCAGGTCGACTGGACCGCCTCGGTCGTCCACCCCGCCCTGAAGGACGGCGACACCCTGGTCACCGGCGAGTCCGGGACCCCGCCGATCAAGGCGGTCGACCGGGACGGCGGCGAGATCACCGAGGACAGGTACCCGTCGCTGGGCACCGTCCTGGACGGGCTGCGCGAGAAGTACGGCAAGAAGGCCGGCGGCAAGGCGGGCATCGAGCTGCGGGTGGTCCGCGGGAAGGACGCCGGTTCCTCCGAGTCCGAGGACTCCGACAAGACCCTGGTGGAGCTCAGCAAGGGCACCCCGGGCACGGTGCGGACGACGTTGGACCCGGCGCTCCAGGCGGCGGCCGAGGCACAGGTCGCCAAGCGGGCGCGGTCCTCCGTGGTGGTCCTGCGCCCGTCGACCGGCGAGATCCTCGCGGTGGCCAACGCGAGCCACGGCTTCAACACCGCCTTCCAGGGCTCCCTCGCCCCGGGCTCCACGATGAAGGTCGTCACCTCCTCGCTGCTGATCGAGAAGGGCCTGGCCTCGGCGGACAAGGCGCACCCCTGCCCGAAGTACTTCACGTACGGCGGCTGGAAGTTCCAGAACGACGACAAGTTCGAGATCAAGGGCGGCACCTTCAAGGCGAGCTTCGCCCGCTCCTGCAACACCGCCTTCATCAGCCAGGCGGGCAAGCTGGACAACGACAGCCTGACCAAGCAGGCCCAGCAGGTCTTCGGCCTGTCCATGAACAACTGGGCGATCGGCGTCCCGTCCTTCGACGGTTCGGTGCCGGTGCAGAGCGCGGCCCAGAAGGCGGCCGAGCTGATCGGCCAGGGCGGGGTCCGGATGAACCCGCTGAACATGGCGTCGGTGTCCGCCACCGTCGAGTCGGGCACCTTCAAGCAGCCCTACCTGGTGTCCCCGAGCGTCGACAACCGCACGCTGGCCACCGCCTCGCGCACGATGTCCTCGGGCACCCTGTCGCAGTTGCGTGAGCTGATGGCGTACACGGCGGGCTACGGCACGGCGGCCGAGGCGATGTCCGGGGTGTCCGGCAACGTGGGCGCGAAGACCGGCTCCGCGGAGGTCGACGGCCAGAAGAAGCCGAACGGCTGGTTCACCGCGTACCGGGGCGACCTGGCCGCCGCGGGTGTGGTCCAGGCGGGCGGCCACGGCGGCGACACCGCGGGCCCGATCGTGGCGGCCCTGCTGAAGCTGGGCGGCTAGGCCGCGTCAGCCCCGTACGGGTGCGGCGGCCATGTAGGTCCGGCGCAGGAACCTGAGCAGGGCCTTCTGCTCGAACTGCACCACCGACACTCCGTGCGGCGAGTGGAACTCCACCACGGCCTGGACCCGCCCGCACGGCCACACCCGCACCGCGCCGCTGCCGGCGGGGGCCCTGAGGCCCTGTTCCAGCAGGGCCCGGGAGAAGGTCCACTCGTGGGTGCCCGGCAGACCGACCCGTACCGAGCGCGGGTCGGTCTCGGGGTCGTAGCGCAGGACCACCGGGACCGCCTCGTCCTGTGCGATGTCCGCGTCCGAAACGATGTGGGCTCGCGCGTACTGTTCGACTACAGACATCGTGACGGCCCTCTCACGCTGCGTAACCTGTGCGGAAGCTATGCATCCATTCCTTACCCAGCGTCGCACATTTCCTGCGTTCCGCTCCCGGGACCGAAAGCCCGTGACTTGCTGTTCGTGGCACAGCTCTCTTGCAAAGAGTTCGCAACAAGCCACTATCATCGAACGGTGCATGTGCCTGACGGATTCATAGACGCCCCCATCTCGGCAGCGACCGGAGTCGTCGCCGCGGCCGCCGTCGCGGTGAGCCTGCGCGGCGCCCGACGTGAACTCGACGAACGCACCGCGCCCTTGGCCGGTCTGGTCGCGGCGTTCATCTTCGCCGTGCAGATGCTGAACTTCCCGGTGGCCGCCGGAACCAGCGGCCACCTCCTCGGCGGAGCCCTCGCCGCGATCCTCGTGGGCCCCTACACCGGCGTCCTGTGTGTCTCCGTGGTCCTGCTCATGCAGGGCATCCTCTTCGCGGACGGCGGCCTGACCGCGCTCGGCGTGAACATCACCGACATGGCCGTGGTCACCACGGTCGTGGCGTACGCCGTCTTCCGCGGGCTGGTCAAGGTGCTTCCGCGCCGGCGCGGTTCGATCACCGCCGCCTCCTTCGTGGCCGCCGTGCTCTCCGTGCCCGCCGCGGCCGTCGCCTTCACCCTGATCTACGCCGTCGGCGGCACCACCGACGTCTCCATCTCCAAGGTCGCCACCGCGATGATCGGCGTCCACGTCCTCATCGGCATCGGCGAGGCGGCCATCACCGCGCTGACCGTCGGCGCCGTCGTCGCCGTACGCCCCGACCTGGTGTACGGCGCGCGGGGCCTCCAGCAGAAGCTCAAGCTGCGGGTCGGCGGCGAGCTGGTCGACGTGCCGGACACCGCGCCGGTCGCCGCCGCCCGCTCCCCCCGCAAGGTCTGGATCACAGGGCTCGTCGCCTCCCTGGTCCTGGCCGGGTTCGTCAGCTTCTACGCCTCCGCCAGCCCCGACGGTCTGGAGAAGGTCGCCGCCGACAAGGGCATCGACGCCAAGACCGAGAAGCACGCCACGGCCGACTCCCCGCTCGCCGACTACGGCGTCAAGGACGTCGAGAACGCCCGCCTGTCCGGGGGGCTGGCGGGCGTGATCGGCGTCGGCGTGACCGTGGTCGCGGGCACCGGCGTCTTCTGGGCGGTCCGCAGGCGTCGTACGGCCGACGTCTCACCGGCGAGCACGAGCAGCGTCTGACATGGGGGCCGGGCACGCACATCGGCTGTACCGGCACGGGCACTCCCCCGTGCACGCCCTGCCGCCGCACACCAAACTCGCGGCCGCCTTCGCCTTCGTCGTGGTCGTCGTCTCGACCCCGCGCGAGGCGATGTGGGCGTTCGGCCTGTACGCCGTCCTGCTGGGCGTGGTCGCGTACGCCGCCCGCGTGCCCGCCGGCTTCCTGCTGAAGCGGCTGCTGATCGAGGTGCCGTTCGTGGCGTTCGCGGTGCTCATGCCGTTCGTCGCGGAGGGCGAACGGGTCGAGGTGCTGGGCGTGTCCCTGAGCGTGAGCGGGCTGTGGGGCGCCTGGAACGTGCTCGCCAAGGGCACGCTCGGCGTCGCCGCGTCCGTGCTGCTCGCCTCCACCACCGAACTGCGCGAACTGCTCCTGGGACTGCAACGGCTCAGGCTCCCGCCGCTGCTCGTCCAGATCGCGTCCTTCATGATCCGTTACGGCGACGTCATCACCGACGAGATGCGGCGGATGCGGATCGCGCGGGAGTCACGGGGGTTCGAGGCGAGCGGCGTGCGGCACTGGGGCGTCCTCGCCAAGTCGGCCGGCGCGCTGTTCATCCGCTCCTACGAACGCGGCGAGCGGGTGCACCTGGCCATGGTCAGCCGCGGTTACGCCGGTTCCATGCCGGTCATCGACGAGGTGACCGCGTCCCGGGCGCAGTGGTCGTACGCCCTCGCGCTGCCCGTGACCGCCCTCGTCGTCTGCGTGTTGGGATGGACCCTGTGACTGCTTCCCTCGAAGTGACCGGACTGGCCTTCGCCTACCCCGACGGGCACCAGGCCCTGTTCGGCGTGGACTTCTCGATCGCGCGCGGCGAGCGGGTCGCGCTGCTCGGCCCGAACGGCGCCGGCAAGACCACCCTCGTGCTCCATCTCAACGGCATCCTGAGCGGCGGGGTGGGCACGGTGCGGGTCGCCGGGCTGCCCGTGGACAAGAAGCACATGGCGGAGATCCGGCGCCGGGTCGGGATCGTCTTCCAGGACCCCGACGACCAGCTCTTCATGCCGACCGTGCGCGAGGACGTGGCGTTCGGGCCGGCGGCGGCCGGGCTCAGGGGTCCGGAGCTGGAGGAGCGCGTGGACCGGGCGCTGGGCAGGGTCGGCATGGCGGAGTTCAAGGACCGGCCCCCGCACCACCTGTCCTTCGGGCAGCGGCGCCGGGTGGCGGTGGCGACCGTGCTCGCCATGGAGCCGGAGATCCTCGTCCTGGACGAGCCCTCCTCCAACCTCGACCCGGCCTCCCGCCGTGAACTGGCCGACATCCTGCGCTCGCTGGACGTGACGGTCCTGATGGTCACCCACGACCTGCCGTACGCGCTGGAGCTGTGCCCGCGCTCGCTGATCCTGAGCGAGGGCACCATCGCAGCGGACGGGAAGACCGCCGCACTCCTCGCCGACGACGAGCTGATGCGCGCCCACCGGCTGGAGTTGCCCTTCGGATTCGATCCGCGGTCCGTGACAATGGGCGCGTGACGAACGAAGAGGACGCCGGATCACTGCTGCTCGACGACCAGTTGTGCTTCGCGCTGTACGCCGCCCAGCGCGCGGTGACGGCCGCGTACCGGCCGCTCCTCGACGAGCTCGGGCTCACCTATCCGCAGTACCTGGTGCTGCTGGTGCTGTGGGAGCGCGGGGAGACGTCCGTGAAGGAGCTCGCGGGGGCGCTGCGGCTGGACTACGGCACGATGTCGCCGCTGCTCAAGCGGCTGGAGGCGGCCGGGCTCGTGCGCCGGGAGCGCGCGGCGGCCGACGAGCGCTCGGTGCTCGTGGCGTGCACGGGGCGCGCGGAGGAACTCAGGGAGCGTGCGGCACGTGTCCCCGGCGCACTGCTGGAGGCCACGGCGCTCGACGGCACGGAGGCCGCGCGGTTGCGCGAGGAGCTGCGGCGGCTCGCGCACCGGGCGGAGGCGGCGGCCGACCGCCCCCGCTGACCTTCTGTTACCCACGGTTGCTACCCCCTGGTAACCCGACCCCGACCTACCGGCCGGTACCTTGTGCGCGATGTACTTGTGCACACTTCTGTGGGGGGAGACCAGCCATGGCTGAGGAAACCGTCGTCGACACCCGGCCGACGAAGATCATGTATGTGGCCGAGGCCACCGCCCACGGCGGCCGCGACGGCTTCGTCACCAGCCAGGACGGCCAGATCGAGCTGAAGGTCGCGATGCCGCCGGCACTCGGCGGGGACGGCAACGGCACCAACCCGGAGCAGCTCTTCGCCGCCGGCTACAGCTCCTGCTTCCACAACGCGCTGATCCTCGTCGGCAACCGCGAGGGCTACGACCTGACCGGCTCCACGGTCGCCGCGAAGGTCGGCATCGGCCCCAACAAGCACCGCGGTTACGGCCTGGCGGTCGCGCTCAGCGTCTCCCTGCCGGTCCTCGACGCCGACCTCGCGGCCAAGTTGGTGGACGCCGCCCACGAGGTCTGCCCGTACTCCAACGCGACCCGCGGGAACATCGACGTGACGATTCTGCTTGGCTGAGAGGGACACCGGACAAGGCCCCGGGCGGCAGCAGGAGGAGTACGGCGTGGACGTGAACGGCACAGTCGCCGAGGGCTTCGAGCCGGTCAGGGACGTGTTCGCGCGGAACTTCGAGGCGCTCGGGGACCGGGGCGCCGCGGTCGCCGTGTACCGGGACGGGCGCAAGGTCGTCGACCTGTGGGCCGGCACCAGGGACGTCGACGGCACCGAGCCCTGGGCGCACGGCACCGCGCAGGTGGTGCGCTCGGCGACCAAGGGTGTCGCCGCCGCCGTACCCCTGATGCTGCACCAGCGCGGGGAGCTGGACCTGGACGCGCCGGTGGCCGAGTACTGGCCCGAGTTCAAGGCGCGCGGCAAGGAGCAGGTGCGGGTCCGGCAGGTGCTGAACCACCGGGCCGGACTGCCGGTGCTGGACCGCCCGCTCACCCCGGAGGAGGCCCTGGACCCGCTGAAGGGTCCCGAGGCGGTCGCCGCGCAGGCACCCGTGTGGGAGCCCGGCACGGACCACGGGTACCACGCGCTGACGTACGGCTGGATGCTGGACGAGCTGGTGCGCCGGGTGACTGGGCTCGGCGCCGGCGAGTGGATCGCACGGGAGATCGCCGGGCCGCTGCGGGCGGAGTTCTGGCTCGGGCTGCCCGCGCGGGAGGAAGCGGCGGGGCGGACGGGACGGGTCGGACGCGTCGAGGGGCCGGAGCCCGCCGGCGGTCTGCGCGCCCGCCCCAAGCGGTCCGTGACCGAGGCCTACCAGGATCCCGGCTCCCTGACCCGCCGCGCCTTCGCCGCGATCACCCCCTTCCCCGACCAGAACGCACCGGCGTACCGGGCGAGCGCCCTGCCGGCGACCAACGGGATCGCGACGGCCGACGGGCTGGCGCGCGTCTACGCGGCGATGATCGGCGAGGTCGACGGCGTGCGGCTCTTCGACCCGGCCACCGTGGAACTCGCCCGCGGCGAGGAGTCGGCGGGCCCGGACCGGGTGCTCGTGGTGAACACCCGGTTCGGGCTCGGCTACATGCTGCACGGCAGCGCCTCGCCGTTGCTCGGCGCGGGCTCCTTCGGGCACCCCGGCCGCGGCGGCTCCCTCGGCTTCGCCGACCCGGAGACGGGCGTCGCCCTCGGCTATGTCACCAACGGCTTCCGCAAGACGGTCACGGCGGATCCCCGGGCGCAGGCGCTGGTCAGGGCGGTGCGGGCGGCCCTGTGACGGCTACACGTTGATCGAGTGGGACGTCCGCCCGGAAACCTCGTCGATCTCGTCGTGCGCCTTGGTCAGCAACTGCATCGCGAGTTCGTTCAGCGCCCGCGCCCCCGCCACCTCCTCACCGACCCGCGGCTGGTTGGGGTCGCTGCGATGGCGGCTGGCGTGTCCGTGCGCCCGAATCTCGGTCCCGTCGGGCAGGCGGACCAGCGCGACCGCCTCCGTGTGCCGTTCGTCCTCCCGGAACTCCAGCTCGACGTGCCATCCCACAGCGGTGTG
Source organism: Streptomyces sp. NRRL B-24085 (assembly GCF_001282115.1). Classification (GTDB taxonomy): domain Bacteria; phylum Actinomycetota; class Actinomycetes; order Streptomycetales; family Streptomycetaceae; genus Streptomyces. The sequence goes on from NZ_LJBR01000044.1 coordinate 19,432, forward strand.
CGTCATGACGGTCACCTCCGGAAACCTCTGCTTCCAGGGTGCGCCTTCCGGCATCCCGATGCACGGGCCGGCTCAGCCGTCGGACTCCGCTGAGGGGAGGTAGGCGCCCGGCACGTCGTTCGGCGCGAAGACCTTCCGGTCACCGGGATAGGGCTTGGTCCAGTCGTGCGTCTGGTACCAGGTGTAGCGGTTCATCTGCTCGGCGTTGGCGTAGTCCGGCACGGCGTGCGGACCGGTCAGGCGCTGGTGCGAGGCCCAGGTCCGCCACTGCGCCGCGAGCCCCTGCCGGGCCTCCGGCACCGCGGCGGAGGTCGGTGCGGGCGCCGCGTCGGTGTCCTGGGCTGCCGGGGTGTCGGCGCCGCAGGAGGGCGTGGGGCTCACGCCCAGGGTGAGTGAGGTGCGGTTGGGGACCGCGGTGAACGGGGTGGTGTGGGCCTTGTTCGTGAACGCCCCGTACATCGGGGTGGCCGCGCTGTCCTTCTGGTTCATCGGGTGGATCCCGAGGATCTGCTCGATGGTGCGGATCATCGTGATCTGCGTGTAGTAGTGGCTGTCGACGGTGCCGTGCTGGGCGTAGGGGCTGATGATCTGGACCGGGGCCCGGTGGCCGTCGACGTGGTCGAGGCCGTTCTGGGAGTCGTCCTCGACGACGAAGATCGCGGAGTCCTTCCAGTACTTGCTGTGGGAGATCTCGTCGACCATCCGGCCCACCGCGAGGTCGTTGTCGGCGACCTCGGCGGCGGCGTTGGCCGGGCCGCCGGTGTGGTCGTTGGAGAACCAGAACATGTTCAGGTTCGCCGGGCCGTTCTTCTCGAAGTCCTGCTTCCAGATCTGTTCCTTGTAGATGTCCGGGACGCTGAGGTCGAACATCGGGAAGCCCTGCACCGACACGTCGTTGAGCGAGGGGATCGCCGAACCCGTCTGTATGGGGTACTGGGTCACCGCCCCGGTCGCCGCCATGGTCTTGCTGTCGCAGTAGAGGTTCTGCCAGGTGGCGCCGGCCGGCTTGGACTCGGTCGACTGGAACTCGCCGAAGTCCTTGACGGACCGGCCGGCCGCCTGCGCGCCGGTCCAGATGAACCCGGTCTTCTGGTGGCCCAGTACGTCGTTCTCGGTGTCGTAACTGCGCGTGTACTCACCGGCGGAGGACTCGGTGTACTCCGGGTTGTCCGACTGCATCAGCCAGTTGTGGCCCTCGGCGGAGTTGGTGCCGATGTCGTAGAAATTGTCGTAGAGGCCGAACTGTCGTGCCAGGGCGTGCTGGTTGGGCGTGACGTTGGCGCCGAAGGTCGTCAGCGCCGGGTCGCCGTCGCCCTGCGGGAGGTCGCCGTAGACCTGGTCGTAGGTGCGGTTCTCCTTGACGAGCAGGAAGACGTGCTTGATCGTCGAGGGGTCGCCGAGGCGGGCGGGGACCGGTACCGGCTTGGCGTGGCTCGTGCCCTTGGCCGTGGTGACCGAGCCGGGTGTCCAGCCGTTCTGCTGGAAGACCTTCGCGGTCTGGGATTTGACGACGAGATCGCTCGGCAGGGTGAACTCGGTGAGGCTGGACGTGGTGTCGTGGGTGCCGTGTCCGGAGGCGGTGGTGGGGCGGCGGGCGTCGATGCCCCGGGTGTTGGAGACGACGACCTTCCCACCGACGGTGGTGATCTCGGCCGGGAAGTAGTCGGTCGGGATCAGGCCGACGTAACTCGCCGGTTCCTGCGGGGACTTGTAGCGGTACACGGCCACGGCGTTCGCGCGGCCCAGTGTCACCAGCAGATGGCCGTCGTCGGTGAGGGTGACCGCGTCGGGCTCGTAGCCCACCTTCGCCTCGGGCCAGGGCTGGGTGGCGATGGTCTGGACGACCTCGTCCTTGCGGGTGTCGATGACCGAGACGCTGTTGTCGGCGGTGTCGGTGACGAACACCGCGCCCTTCCGCGCGTACACGGCGGTCGGGTGCAGACCCACGTCGACGGTCCGGACGGCCTTGTCCTCACGGGTGTCGATGACACTGACCGTGCCGGTGGTGGAGGCACCGGTGTCGGGGTTCGCGGGCACCTGGGTGCCGTAGGAGTTCATCGTCGTCTCGCCGGCCCGGGCCGGGCGCCCGCCCTCGTTGCTGACGTACAGCTTGCCGTCGACCAGGGCGATTCCGCGCGGGGCGATGCCGACGGCCCAGCTCCGCTCGATGGTTCCGGTGGTGGCGTCGAGGGCGACGACCCGGTTCTGTCCGTTGACCGCCGCGTACACGGTGGTTCCGTCGGGGGAGAACACCGCCCCGCCCACGAGCGCCTGCTGGGAGCCGACGGCCGGGATCGGGACGGCCACGGGGTCGGTAAGGGTGCCGTCCGCTTCGACCGTGAACCTGGTGTACCCGGTGGCCTGTCCGAGCCACAGCTGCTTGCCGTCGGGCGAGTAGGCGGGGCCCTCCTGGCCGACCGCGGCGCTGCTGATGCGCAGGTCGTCCGCCGCGTTGGCGCCTATCCTCTGCTTCACCTGCCCGGTCGCCAGGTCCATGATCACCAGTGCGGCGTCGCCGTCGGTGACCGCGGCCGCGAGGTGGGTGCCGTCCGGGCTGACTGCGGACGACATGATCTTGCCGTCGTCGATGACCGTGCGGCTGCCGTACGGCTTGAGGTACTGGTCGCTGGAGATGACCTCGCCCCTGGCGGTGTGCTGCGCGACCTGCTGGCTGCCGAACTGGTGGGTGGAGGCGACCGCGGTGCCGGTGACGCCGAGGGCGACGGCGATACCGGCCGTCACCAGCGTGGTCCGGCGGCTGAGGCGTCTGGCCTTCTCGCTGCCGCGGCGCTGCCGAGTTACCTGCATGGGACTATCCCTTCGAGGTGGTGTCCAGCAGCTCGACGTTGCCGTCGAACTGCCACAGCGGGTTGGGTGCGTCCCCGGTGGAGGTCCGCACCAGGAAGTAGCCGTTCACTTCCTTCGGCCCGTCGCCGTCGGCGACGAACCGCCCGTCCGATCCGACGTCCAGCTGATAGACAGCCGTCCCCGCCACCGGTACGCCGGGCAGGTGCCAGGTCACGACACACCGCCAGTCATTGCCCGCCCCCTGCTGAGCGGCCTGGCCGTCGCTCTTGGTGCACGTCGCCGAGGCTCTGAGCTGCGCCTCGGTGACGGCGGGGCGGTGGAGTTGTTCCGTCTGCTCGCGGTAGAGGTGCGCGAAGGCCGTGGCCAGGGATCTCTGGAGCTCGGCCTGTGTGATGCCGCTCGAGTCGGTCGCGACGGTGATCCCGGCGACGGTCAGAGCGGTCAGTCCGGCCAGCGGCAGCACGCCCACGGTGAACGCGCGGCGCCCGCCGCCGTCGTGGGCAAGGTGGGTGAAGTCCCGCCGGAGGAACAGCAGATGGGCCAGTGCGGTCGCGAGCACGGCCCACGCCAGGCTGACGGCGACGCCGGTCAGGAGCGGGGCGAGCTGGACCGGGTCGGTGAACAGGCCGTTCCAGGAGACGAAGGCGTAGCCGGGCAGAGCCAGGCGTACGACAACGGGCAGCGGCAGCATCTGGGCGATCTGCATGCCGAGGGCGAAGAGCGGCGGCAGCAGCAGCCCCGTCGGGGACCGGCCGAGGGCGACCGACCCGAGCAGGCCGATCGCGGCGAGGGCAAGAGTGGGCGCGAGGGCCACGACCCAGGCCAGCAGGACCCGCTCGGCGGCGTCGGAAGGGGCCAGCAGATGGCCGTCGAGGCCGACGAGCGGCCGGTTGCCGACGGACGCGAGCCCGCCGACCGTGGCGGAGCAGGCCATCCCGGCCACGAGCAGCAGGATCACGGTGACACTGGCCAGCACCTTCGCCGCGAAGATCCGCCGCGGTGAGCGGACCGCGACCATCAGGTGCCGCCAGGTGCCGAGCCGGTCCTCGACGGCGAACACGTCACCGGCGACCACCGAGGTCAGCAGCGGAAGCGCCCAGGTGCCCGCGAAACCGAGGACCACCAGCGGTCCGGCCCAGCCGGTGGCGTGCATCCAGCGGCCGAAGAGGGTGTCGGAGGGCAGCGTGCTCTGCTGTGCCACCCCGGCGACGAACAGCCCCGGCGCGGTCCAGCAGGCGAGGACGAGAAGGCGCACGCGCCACTGGGAGACGAGCTTGACGAGCTCGAAGCGGTAGCTGCGCGAGACAGGCACCGGGCGGACAGGGGCGGGTGCGGGGGCCGCGGGGACGGTGGTGGTGGTCATCGGCTCGTGCCCCCGTCCTCGGTCAGGGCCAGGAACGCGGCCTCCAAGGGCGAGAC
>NZ_LJBR01000440.1 GCF_001282115.1 Streptomyces sp. NRRL B-24085
GTCGTCGAGGCCACGTGGTCCCCGGTGATCCGGGGGCGGGTCAGCCGGGGGTCGGCGGTCACCCGGACCTCGGCGGTCACGGTGGCGTACTGCCGGGCCAGCGCGGGCACCGGCCCCCGCCGCAGGTCGGCGCCGTGCAGTCCGGCCGACGCGGCGGCCGCCGCGACACAGAGCAGCACGGCGGCGACCGGCACCCGGCCCCCCTCACCGGTGCCTCGTGTCCCCCGCCACCGTGCCGACAGCAACACGCAGGCGAGCACCAGACAGCCGGCCACCAGTCCCGTGACCCAGCCCGAGGACACGTCCAGAGTCACCGCGGCCGTGCCCCAGGCGGCGAGCGCCGCCGGTACCAGCCGCAGATCCACGGGCGCTTCCTGCCGCGGGTGGGCACTCCCGAGCCGCGTCCCCGAAGCGGCGTGCACGGTGGCCCGTGCCCGCGCCTCGTCCTCGTGCCTTCGCGGCATCCGTGAACCGCGCCTCATGGCTGTACGAGGTTCCGCAGATCGGCGAAGCGGCGGTCACCGATGCCGTTGACCTCGCGCAGTTCGTTCACCGAGCGGAAGCCGCCGTGCCGGGTGCGGTAGTCGACGATGTGCTGGGCCAGCACGGGGCCGACGCCGGGCAGGGTGTCGAGCTGGTCCACGGTGGCCGTGTTCAAGGAGACGGGAGCGGTCGCCGTACCGGCCGGACCTCCCGCGACGGAGCCGCCCACGCCGGGCACGGGCGCCGGTGCCGGTGCGGCCGGGCCGCCGACGACCACCTGCTCGCCGTCCACGAGGAACCGAGCCCGGTTGAGCGTGTCGGTGTTCGTGCCCGGCCGCACGCCACCGGCCGCCTTCAACGCGTCGGCGACCCGCGATCCGGCCGGCAGCCGCTGGATCCCCGGCTCACGGACCTTTCCACTGACGTCCACCACGATCTCGGCCCCTGGCGACCCCGTCGTGCCGGAGCTCCCGCCCGGGACAGCCGCCCCGGCCGCTTCCTGCCGTCCGTCGGCGCCGGTCCGCCCGCTCTCCGCGCCGCTGTCCCCGAACGGAGCCGCCGCGCGCACCACTTCGGGCGCCTGGACGGACTGTGTGCGCCCCGTCCAGAAGTGCTGGAGGGCGAACACGGCGGCCACGACGAGCAGGACCGAGAGCGCGACCACGTTCCGCCGCTCCAGACCGCACCGCGCCTGCAACCAGACCGGCATCCGCTCCCGCAGAGCCGCCCCGGCCCGCTCCCGCCAGACGCCGGGCCTGTCGGCAGCCTCTCCCCAACTCCCCTCCAGGGCAACGTCATGAGGAACGCCGTCCGGCAGAAGCTCCTCCGCAACCCCCGTCTCCTCGCCGCCCGGTGGCCCCTTCTCCAGTCCCTCCGCTCCCCCGCCCGTTCGGCGAACAGCACCTCCGCCCGCCGCCGGAGTTCGTCCGCCGAGGCGGCATGCCGATGCGGGACCCGGCCCTGGCCTTGACCTTGGCCATGGCCATGGCCTTGGCGCCGCCCATGCCCTTGGCCCCGCCCGCGGGTGACAGACGGCCGGCGGTGCCGTGAGCGGCCGTCGGATCGAGGGCCGCGGCCCGGCCCGCTGGTCGTCGTAGCTGTACGTGAGCTTGATCGAAGTGCCATGCGCCGAGGATCGGACACGTCCGCACCCTCGCGATGATCTTGGTCAATTCCCGGGGACTACCCACCGGTTGTGGAAAAACCCGCCACCCGGACGAGTGACGGACGCGACAGACGCACCTCTACGTCCCGAGC
>NZ_LJBR01000441.1 GCF_001282115.1 Streptomyces sp. NRRL B-24085
AGCCCCCGCCGCGTGGCCGCCAGCACCACCCGGTCCGAGGCCTGAAGCACATACGTGTCCGGCAGGTCCCACATCAGCCCCGGGGAGTCCCCGGACTCCTCCCGGGCCAGCACCCGCCAGGACCCCGCCCGGAACGCCTCGCCCACCGTCCTCCCCTCCAGTTGGGGATGGCCGGCCACATCCACCGCCGCGAACAGCAGCACCCGCCGCTCCACCGGGAACGCCCCGAGGATCTGCCGTCCCATCATCGCCCCGGCGAAGGCGGGCGCCGCCAGGTGGGAGACGCTCCGGCTGCGCGTGGAGGCGCGGGGGTGCGCGGCCCTGAGGGTGCGGTACACGGCGGTCGCGAAGTCGTCGTCGTACAGCCGCAGCACCACCCGCAGGTCGGGCCGCACGGCCCGGGCGTACAGCACGGCCTCCAGGTTCGTGGTGTCCGCGCTGGTCACCGCGAGCAGGGCGTGCGCGCGGTGGATCTTGGCGGCTTCCAGGACGCCCTCCTGGGTGACGTCCCCGAGCACCACCGGCACCCGCAGCCGCCGTGCGGTGGCGAGTCCGCGTGCCTCGGGGTCGGACTCGACGCACACCACGGGGATGTTCAGCTCCCGCAGCCGGGTCAGCACCCGGGTGCCGATCTTGCCGAGTCCGAGGAGCACGACGTGTCCGCCGAGGCCCCGGGGCGGCTTGCGCAGGGAGGACGTGGTGCGGAAGGTGCCGAGGGCCTCCAGGACCGCCGCGAGGAGCACCGGGAGGAGCAGCAGTCCGGCGAGCCCGGACAGGAGTTGGAGGATCTGCCGTCCGACGGACTCACCGATCGCCGGGTCGTCGATCGCGAACAGGTCGAGCAGGGTCAGGTAGAAGGCGCGCAGCGGATGGATGCCGGTCACGAGCCACAGCGCGACGGCGAGCGCGACCACGCATCCCACCATCCCGGCCAGTGACCAGCGCAGCCGCCGCGAGAACAGCGAGGCGAACCAGGGCATCACACCGCGCCCGTCGGGCAGCGGGGGCCCGGCGTACGACACCTGCTCCAGCACGACGGTCGCGCGGGCGCCGCCCTCCCGTACCGCCGCCGCGTCCGGCAGCAGGGCCGGGCCCTGGTCGCCGCCGGGGCCGGAGGCGTCGGTCGGCGAGAGCAGAGCGAGGGTGGCGAGGCTCGGATCGGCGCTCGCCCCGGCTCCGGCGGGCGGCCGTTCGACCGCCCGCAGCAGCAGTCCGCCGGTCTGGAGGACCTTGCTGGTGCCGGTGAGGGCGGTGGCGGCCAGCGCGGGCGCGGCGGTGTCGGCGTCGGAGAGCACGGTCGTGGAGGCGTCGAAGCCGGTCCCGTCGGCCGGGCCGCCGGCGGCCAACGCGGCGGCCTGGTCGAGGAGTTCCTCGATGTGCTGGCCGAGGCGCCGGTTGTAGAGCCGCAGGACGAGCCGCAGCCGGGGGTTGAGGCGGCGGGCGGTGAGGGCGGCGCGGATGTTGGTCTCGTCGTCGTCGTACACGAGGGCGAGGGCGTCCGCCCGTTCCACGCCGGCCCCGGCCAGGGCCGCTTCGTTCGGTTCGGCGGCCTCCATCAGCCGTATGCCGCCCGGGGGTTCGCCGGCCGTGGGGACGGCGGCGCCGTTGCCGTTGCCGTTGCCGGTCAGGCCGGCCGCGGCGGTCACCACCCGGTCGAGCAGTGCGGAGGCGGCGCGGGCCCGTACCACCACCGGTGGCCGCACGGTCCGTTCGGAGGCCGGGACGACCAGGGTGACCTGTTCGCCGTAGACGCCTCTGAGCTCGGCCGCCAGCCGGTGCGCGAGCCCGTCGTCCCCGCACACCACCATGTGCGCTGCTGCCGTGTCGCCCGGCAGTCCGGGACCCTGGTTCGGAACGCTCCCCACGAGGGAGAAGACTGCCGTACCGGGACGCATGTCGCCACGTGCGCCGGGTGAGGAACTCCTACGCCAAGAATTCCCCAAACCGGCGCGCACGCTGAGCAATCGGGCCTTCCCTGTCGTACGCACTGACAGGGAAACCAGCACCTCACCCCGGAGGGACCCCGGCTGTGGCCGTCACCAAAGCACCCCCGCCCGTGCGGGAGACCGGCGAGGACCGCCCGCCGGCCCCGCGGGGCGCGGCCGAGCGGCGCCTGAACTCCCCGCTGGTGCTGACCCTGTTGATGCTGCTGGTGGTGCTGTGCCAGGGGCCGATCCGCGGGGCGCTGGGGGCGCCGGTCATGCAGAGCTGGATGACGGTGTTCGTCGCCGTGCTCGTGCAGGCGCTGCCCTTCCTGGTGCTCGGGGTGCTGCTGTCGGCGGCGATCGCGGTGTTCGTGCCGCCGTCGTTCTTCGCCCGCGCCCTGCCGGGGAACCCCGCTCTCGCGGTGCCGGTGGCCGGGGTGGCGGGTGCGGTGCTGCCGGGCTGCGAGTGCGCGTCGGTGCCGGTGGCGGGCGCGCTGGTGCGCCGCGGTGTCACCCCGGCCGCGGCCCTCGCCTTCCTGCTGTCGGCTCCGGCGATCAACCCGATCGTGTTGACCGCGACCGCGGTGGCCTTCCCGCGCGACCCCGGGATGGTGGTGGCCCGGCTGGTCGCGAGCCTGCTGGTGGCGTGCGCGATGGGCTGGCTGTGGCTGCGCCTCGGCCGCACGGACCTGCTGAAGCCGCCGGCCCGGCACGCCTACGAGGGGCAGGGCAGGGGCGCTGCCTTCTGGGGCTCGGTCCGGCACGACGTGGTGCACGCGGGCGGCTTCCTGGTCGTGGGCGCGATGGCGGCGGCGACCCTGAAGGCGGTCGTGCCGCAGACGTGGTTGCGTACGGCGGCGGAGAACCCGGTGATCGCGGTGCTGGCCCTCGCCGCCCTCGCGGTGGTGCTGTCGATCTGCTCGGAGGCGGACGCGTTCGTGGCCGCCTCGCTGACCCAGTTCTCGCTGACCGCGCGGCTGACCTTCCTGGTCGTCGGCCCGATGATCGACCTGAAGCTGTTCGCGATGCAGACGGGCACCTTCGGGCGCGCCTTCGCCCTGCGCTTCGCGCCTGCGACCCTCGCCCTGGCGATCGTGGTCTCGGCGCTGACCGGGTGGGTGATGCTGTGAACCGGCAGGCTCAGTCGGCGGTCCTGTTCGTCCTCGGCGCGGCCCTTCTGCACGCGGGCCTGACCGACCTCTATCTCCGCTACGTCAAGGCCGGCCTGCGCCCGCTGGTCCTCGCGGCCGGTGCGGTCCTCGTCGTGACGGCGCTCGCGACGGCCTGGTACGAGTGGCGGGCCGCGCCCGGGGAGCAGGAGCACGCCCATCGCGAGCCCCGTGTCTCGTGGCTCCTCGTCCTGCCCCTGTTCGCCCTGATCCTCGTGGCCCCGCCCGCCCTCGGCTCCTACAGCGCGATGCGCACGGGCACGGCCCTGCAACAGTCGTACGGCTATGCGCGGCTGCCGGAGAGCGGGCCGCTGCGGCTGGGCCTCGCCGACTACGCGGGCCGGGCCGTCTACGAGCACGGCAAAGGTCTGTCCGGGCGGCCGATCACCGTCACCGGGTTCGTCGCCCTGGACCGCTCCGGGGCGCCCTACCTGGTCCGGATGGCCCTCAACTGCTGTGCGGCGGACGCCCAGCCGGTCAAGGTGGGGCTGACCGGGCGGATCCCGCCGGTCCTGAAACCGGACGGCTGGCTCCGGGTCACCGGCACGTACACGGCGAAGCGGACCAAGGACGCCGTGAACGGCGGGCCGATCCCGTACCTCGAGGTCATGGAGGCCGAGCCGGTTTCGGCGCCGACCGACCCGTACGACGAGACCTGGAACAACTGACGTCCGTCCCTCCGGCCGTGTCGTGCCGACCCGTCTGGCCCTTGCCGATGCCGGTGGCTCCCCCTAGCCTTCGATCTGACGACCCATCAGATACCGGCTAGGGGGCAGGCAATGGCCGTCACCACCGAGAGCGGAACCGGAACGGGACCGGGTGTCAGGGAGATCCCCAAAGTCATCAGCGTCGACGATCACGTCATCGAGCCCGCGCACCTCTTCGAGACCTGGCTTCCGGCGAAGTACCGGGACAGGGGGCCGAAGCCGCTCACCGCCGGCATCGGGGACCTCGCGTACGTCGGCGGGAAGTACCGGTTCACCACCGATCCGGAAGGCCAGCTCACGGACTGGTGGGAGTACGAGGGCGAGCTCTTCCCGTACAAGCGGATCATCGCGGCCGTCGGCTTCTCGCGGGACGAGATGACCCTGGACGGGATCACCCGCGAGCAGATGCGGCGGGGCTGCTGGGACCCCAAGGCCCGGGTGGAGGACATGGAGATGAACCATGTCGAGGCCTCCCTGTGCTTCCCCACCTTCCCGCGGTTCTGCGGGCAGACCTTCGCCGAGGCCAAGGACAAGGAGGTCGGGCTCGCCTGTGTGCGCGCCTACAACGACTGGATGGTCGAGGAGTGGTGTGGGGACAGCGGCGGCCGGCTGATCCCGCTGTGCCTGATCCCCCTGTGGGACGTCGAGCTGGCGGTCGCGGAGATCCGGCGCAACGCCGAACGGGGCGTCAGGGCCGTCACGTTCAGCGAGATCCCGACCTATCTGGGGCTGCCGTCGATCCACTCCGGCTACTGGGATCCGTTCTTCGCGGCCTGCGAGGACACCGGGACGGTCGTCAACATGCACATCGGCAGCAGCTCCCAGATGCCGGCCGCCTCGCCCGACGCCCCGCCCGCCGTCCAGGCCTCCCTGTCCTTCAACAACGCCATGGCCTCGATGATGGACTTCCTGTTCAGCGGGGTGCTGGTGAAGTTCCCCCGCCTGAAACTGGCGTACAGCGAGGGCCAGATGGGCTGGATCCCGTACGCCCTGGAACGCGCCGACGACGTGTGGGAGGAGCACCGGGCCTGGGGCGGGGTCAAGGACCTGATCCCGGAGCCGCCGTCGACGTACTACTACCGGCAGATCTTCTGCTGCTTCTTCCGCGACCGGCACGGCATCGAGGCCATCGAGACCGTCGGCGTGGACAACGCGACCTTCGAGACGGACTACCCGCACGTCGACTCGACCTGGCCGCACACCAAGAAGGTCGCCTGGGAGCACGTGGCCGGGCTGTCCGAGGACGTGACCTACAAGCTGCTGCGGGGGAACGCGATCCGCATGCTGCAACTCGACCTCGACCGGTAGACCGTCGGCCCGGGCACTTCCTGTGCACGCGGGCGGGCGTGGCCGGTCATGGACGAGAAGACCCGACCGCTGGCGACGGGGGATGCACCAGCGGTCGGGCTGTGGCCAACACTAACAAGGCCGCAGGAACAGTGGGAGCGGACTGCTCGGCTGCGGGGAGAAGTTGTGATCGGGATCACGTAATACGCTTCAGTCGCACGGAGGATCGTACGAGAGCCGCGGCAGGTACTCCTCCCAGGCCTGGCGGGTCAGCACGTTCGCAGTGGTGGCGCAGACGCGGTCGATGGCGTGGTCGACGTCCAGGTCCCACAGCCGGATGGTGTCCGCGCCGCTGGAGACCCCGAGCATGCGCCGGTCCGGGCTGAAGGAGAGGAAGCTGCCGGTCCTGGCGCTGGGGCTCATCGACTGTCCGATGGGGCCGGCCTCGGACGGGTCGGCCACGTCCCAGAGCCGGACCGTGTTGTCGTGGCCGCCGCTGGCCAGCGTGGCGCCGTCGCGGCTGTAGGTCAGCGACACGACCGCCTCGCTGTGCCCGGTCAGCGCCGCTCCCGTCTGCTCGGCGCGCCGGGGGTCGGTCACGTCCCAGAGCCGGACCGTGTCGTCGTCGCCGCCGCTGGCCAGGGTGTGCCCGTCCGGGCTGAAGACGAGCACGTTGACGGGTCCGGTGTGCCCGGTGAGCGGCTTGCGGAGCAGGGCCGGCCGGGCCGGGTCCGTCACCTCCCACAGCCGGATGGTGCCGTCCGCGCTGCCGCTGGCCAGGGTCCGGCCGGCCGGGCTGAAGACGAGGCTGTCGATGTACCCCCGGTGGCCGGCGATCGGGCCGTGCGAGACCGGGCGGGCCGGGTCGGTGACGTCCCACAGCTGGAGGCTGCGGCTGTCGTAGGCGGTGGCCAGGGTGCGTCCGTCCGGGCTGAACGCCAGGGCGTCCGGGCCCATGAACCGGGAGTGCAGGACGAGCGCCGGACCGTGGGGGACGGGGTGGGCCAGGTCGGTGACGTTCCACAGCTGGACCCGGCCGGTGGTGAGCACCGCGAGCGTGCGGCCGTCGGGGGAGAACAGCACCTGGGAGAACGGGTCGCGCACCACGGGGGTGAACGGCCTGCCCAGGGCCACGGGCCGGTCCGGGTCCGTCACGTTCCACAGCCGGATCCGCCCGTCCCGCCCGGCCGTGGCGAGCACGTCGCCGTCCCGCCGGAACGCCCCGCTGCTGCCCACCAGGTCCCCCGCCGGGATCGACCACAGGCGCACCTTGCTGTCGCCGCTGCCGGTCGCGAGGGTACGGCCGTCGGGGCTGAACCCCAGCGCGTACATCTCACCGCTGCTCCCGGCGAGGGGCTCGCCGACCTGCGAGGGGTACGCCGGGTCGCTCACGTTCCACAGGCTCGCCGTGCTGTCGGCGCTGGCGGCGGCGAGCTTGCTGCCGTCGGGGCTGAAGGCCACGGACCAGATGGGGCCGGTGTGACCGGTGAGCGGTGAGCCGACCGGACCCGGGTCGGCGGGGTCGCGCACGTCCCACAGCCGGACGGTGTCGTCCGCGCTGCCGCTGGCCAGCTCGGTCCCGTCCGGGCTGAAGGCGACCGAGTGCACCAGACCGGTGTGCCCCTTGAGCACCCTGTCGTACGCCCGGGGGTGCCGGGGATCGGTGGTGTTCCACAGCCGGACCGTGTTGTCGTCACCGCCGGCGGCGAGCGTGTGCCCGTCGGGGCTCCACGCCACGGACCGCTCGGCGGCACCGGCCCCGGTCAGGACGACGGGCGGCTTCTTCGGCCCGTCGGTGCTCCACAGCCGTACGGTGCGGTCCTCGCCGGCGGAGGCCAGCGTGCGCCCGTCCGGGCTGAACGCGATCAGGTAGATGGTGCCGTCGTGGCCGGTCAGGGGGGCGCCCAGCGGTTTCGGGTGACGTGGGTCGGCGAGGTCCCAGCGCCGGATCGTCCCGTCGTCGCCGGCACTGGCCAGGGTTGTGCCGTCCGGGCTGAAGACCGCGCTGCTCACCCAGCTCCTGCCGCCGGCGAGGGGTCCGCCCAGCGCCTTGGGGTGCCGCCGGTCGCTGACGTCCCACAGCCGGACCGTCCGGTCGTAGCCGGCGGTGGCGAGGAGCTTGCCGTCCGGGCTGAACGAGGTGAGGTAGACGGCACCGGTGTGACCGGTGAGGGGGGTGGCCAGCGGCGCGTTGACGATGGAGATCAGCCGGGTGTTGGTGCCCTCGTCGCCGGGCCTGAGGCGGTGCGCGACCAGGCCGATCCGGGCGGACAGCGACGGGTCCGTGGACTGGACGCGGTCCGCCTCGGCGACGACCTGCTCGAACACGGCGTCGTTGCGCTGCTGCCAGGCCACCACCGCCGAACCGACGGCCACCAGCGCGAGGACGACCAGCGCCGACACCGCACCCCGGGCGATCAGGACGGTACGCCGGCGCAACCGGACCGAGGCGGCGAGGAACTCCACCGCGCTGCGGGTCAGATAGGTGTCCCCGGCGGACTTCGCCCAGGCCCGCGCCTGTTCCAGCCGCGAGCCCCGGTACAGCAGCGAGGAGTCCCGGTTCGACCCCTCCCAGGAGCGGCCGTCCTCCTCGATGCGCTGGCGCAGCAGATGGTCGCTGCGGTCCTCGTCGATCCACTCGCGCAGTCGCGGCCACGCCGTCAGCAGCGCCTCGTGGGTGATCTCCACGGTCTCCGCGTCCAGCGTCACCAGGCGGGCCCGCACCAGGGCCTCCAGCGACTCCTCCGTCTTCCCGGGGTCGGCCGACTCCGCGGCGAGCCGGCGCCGGGTGCCGCGCCGGCGGGTGGCCTGGGTGTCCTCGCCGAGCCGCACCAGACGCAGCAGCAGCAGCCGGGCCGCCGTGCGCGCCGCCGGGTCCAGCCCGGACCAGGCCCGCTCGGCGGTCGCCGCGACCGCGCCCTGGATACCGCCGGCCGCCCGGTAACCGGCCACGGTCAGCCGCCCCGCCTTGCGGCGCTGCCAGGTCGCCAGCAGCGCGTGCGAGAGCAACGGCAGTACGCCCGCGTCGTGCGCCCCGCGCGGGCCGTCGGCGCTCACCTCGCGCACGATCAGCTCCGCGAGCCCCGGCTCCAGCTCCAGGCCCACGGCCCTGGCCGGGCCCGCCACGGCCTCGCGCAGTTCCGTGTCGGTGAGCGGACCGAGCACCATGTGCCGGTGCTGGAGTGCGTCGGCGAGCTCGGGATGGTCCAGGCAGCGCTCGTAGAAGTCGGCGCGGATGCCGAGCATGACGAGGGCGGGGGCCTGCGCGTCCGGGCCGGCGGGTGTGCACGCGGCGTGCAGCAGGCGGACGAAGGTGCGCCGGACCCACTCGTCGGAGCAGAGGGTGAACGCCTCCTCGAACTGGTCGACGATCACCACGGGCCGGGCGGTGGCGGCCTCGCGCTGAGCCCACGAGGCGACCGCTTCCCGGACGGCGTGCGCGAATTCCGGAGGGTGGTCGATGTCCGGTCCGCCGCTCCGCGCCGCCGAGACGACCGGTTCGAGCTCCGGTATCCGGCCGGTCAGTTCGGTGAGCGGATCGGCGCCCGGCACGAGTTGCAGGACCGGGCGGCCGCCGTCCTCGCCGGAACCGCCGAGCGCGCCCTCCTCCAGGGCGGTCACCAGACCCGCGTTGAGCAGCGAGGACTTGCCCGCGCCCGAGGCGCCCACGAGCATCACCAGGCCGCCGGTGCGGGTCTCGGCCGCCGAGCGGAGCAGCCGGACGAGGGCCTCCGTGCTCCGTTTCCGGCCGAAGAACCAGCGGGCGTCCTCCTGCCGGTAGGAGGCGAGGCCGCGGTACGGGCAGACCCCGGCGGGGGGTTCGGGCTGCGGGCTCTCGTCCTCGTCCGGCGCCAGCGCGCGCTCCCACAGCCTCTGCCACTGGCCGAGGTCGTACAGACCGGCCGAGACGGGGGTGGGACTGATCCGCCGGGCCTCGGGAATGAGGATGTGCAGCACGGCCGCGAGGGCGGTGAACTGAGCGGGCACGTTCCGGGCCCGCCGCCAGTCGCTGATCCGCTGCGCGGACACCCGGACCGGGCGCCCGCGCTCGTCCACCCGCTGGAGCCGGCCGACTCCCTCGGACACGCGCTTGAGGGGCGGATTCCCTGCCTCCCTGTACAACAGTGCGAGACGCTCCGCGAAGGCCGTGCGTGCTCCTGAGTCGGAGCTCAAGGTCTTCCACCCCTTACTTCCCTCGCCGGTTGAATCCGGACCGGAAAACTCACTTTATACGGCTGACCTGCGGTAACGCACTGCCTCCGGAACCGGAACCTCCTCTGTCCGCCCCCTGGCTGGCAGGATCACGACCCTGCGGCCCGGCCATCGGGCGACGCCATGACAGGCCACCAGCCCAGCGCCCCGCATGCCACTCAGCGCGCCGCACGTTCTCGGCCACATTCCGCCCACGGTCACCCGCTTCCTCCGGTACCGGTCCCCACGAGGGGAGGGACCGGTACCGGACGAAGCGGGACGATCACTGCGCCGCCCCTACACTTGGTCCGGCGGTTGACCCGAGAGGACGGGAGAGGGCGGTGGCGAAGATCGTCGGCGGTTTCCAGGACCCGTCGCCGGAGGTGCTCGCCGAGGCGGCGGCCGTGTTCGGACTGCTCGCCTCCTCCGCCCGGCTGCACATCATGTGGGCGCTGTCCCAGGGCGAGAGCGACGTCACCCACCTCGCCGACCGGGTCGGCGGCGCGCTGCCCGCGGTCAGCCAGCACCTCGCGAAACTGAAACTGGCCGGGCTCGTGCGCTCCCGCCGCGACGGCCGCCGGCAGATCTACTACGTCGACGACCCCGACATCGT
>NZ_LJBR01000442.1 GCF_001282115.1 Streptomyces sp. NRRL B-24085
AGGGGGGTGGGTGGGGTTGGCGGGGCGAGGGGTGGGGTTCGCGGGACGGTGGGCGGGGCTCTCCGGGTCGCCGGGGGGGGCGGGCGGGCGGGGGGCGGGCGGCGGGGGCTGCGCGACGCCCGGCTCCGTCGGCGGGACGCCCGGCTCCGGCGGGGCCGGCGGGATCTTCGCGGCGACGCCCGGCTCCGACGGCAAGGTCGCCGCGACTACCGGTTTCGTCGGCGGGAGCGGTCGGCCGGGAGCCTGTCGCCCCGTGCCGCCCCCGCCCGCCAGGCGTGCCCTCAGCCGTGCACGCACGCGTGCGGACCCGTCGCCGAGCCGGCGGAGGAACGTCGTCGGCAGGAAGACCGAGTCGGCGGCGATCATCGCCAGCGAGAAGAAGGGCAGGCCGAGGACGACCGCGATCACCGCGTGCTCGGTGATCATCGCGGCCAGAAGGACGTTCTTGACCCGCCGGTTGAACAGCGTGAACGGGAAGGCGACCTGTACGGCGACCGTGCCGTACGTCACCAGCATCACCATGACGCCGTTCGCCGAGAGCAGGTCGGCGAGGGCGGGCCACGGGGAGAAGGACTCCAGGTGGAGGGGGTAGTAGACGGCGGTGCCGTCCTGCCAGCGGGAGCCCTGGATCTTGTACCAGCCCGCCGTCGCGTAGATGAGACAGGCCTCGGCCATGATCACGAGGAGGGCGCCGTTGTGGACGACGTTGGCGACGACGTCGAGCGTGATCCGCGACTGACCGGACCGGGAGAACCTCCCGACCGCCCACCACAGTGCCTGCGCCAGCCACAGGGCCCACAGGACCGCTGGGACGACCCAGTCGCCGCTCAGCTTGCCCAGGAAGGCCGCCGACACCAGCACGACCCCGAGGACGGCCCACAGGGCCGGGCCGACGCGGTCCACGACGTGCTCGCCACGCGCGTGTGCCTCCCGCGTACGCCGGGCCCGCCGCTCGTCCAGCGACCAGACCTGACCGCAGCGGGTGAAGACGAGGTAGATGCACATCAGGTGCAGGACGTTGTCGCCACCGTCGCCCATAAAGATGCTGCGGTTCTGGAGGGAGAGCACGCCCACCATGAAGAGCACGGACATCGTGCGGGTGCGCCAGCCGAGCAGCAGCAGAAGGCTCGACACGACCGCGAGCACATAGACCGTCTCGAACCAGAACCGGCCGTCCGACCACATCAGGGTCGTGAACGCGCCGTTGACCGAGATCAGCTCCTCGGCGAGGTTCCAGCTCCACGGGCCGTCCGGGCCGTACAGCTCCTGGCGGTGCGGGAACTCGCGCAGCAGGAACAGCAGCCAGGTGGCGCTGAAGCCGATGCGGATCATCGCGGTCTGGTAGGGACCGAGGGCGGCCTCGGTGACGCGGGCGATGCCGTGGGAGACCGCGAGAACGAACCGGTTCACCGGGCGCTCCCCTCGGTGTCGTCCGCCGTCACGGGCCACCAGGGCAGTTCGCGGTAGACGGGCTGCACGGTGACCTTCTCCTCGCTCCACTTCGGCGGGGGCACGGTGGAGGTCCGGGAGCGGACCTGGACACTCACGAGGGTGCCGGTCGGCGCGGTCACGTGGTCGCGCTCCAGACGCAGCACCACGATGCGGCGGAGATAGGTCTCGGACAGGGTGCCGCGCAGACCGACCGGACGGTTGTCGGTGCCGTGGGTGGCGACGAAGAGGTCCCAGGAGCGGCGCAGTTCGTTCTGCTGGGTGTGGCTGGGCAGCAGATTGCCGTCGATGGCCCGGCCGTCCTGGGCGGACAGGTCGTACCAGCCGGTCGTACGGCTGCCGCCGTCGGCGCTCCGTATCCGGGCCCGGACCTGCACCGCGATGTTCTGCTGCAACGGGTTGGGCGCGAAGAGCTTCCAGTTCTGCTCGAACTCGGGGTAGACCCAGTCGTCGATCGCCCTGCCGTGCTGCTTGGTCACCGTGTTGGGCGGCGCGACGTGCAGGAACACCATCCCGATGTGCACGCAGACGGCGACGGCGACGACGGCGAGCGCCAGCACGACCGCGATCTGGTAGCGCAGGGAGAGGGCGGCGACGCCGACGGGCCGGGCGGCCGGGGGCGGAGCGGTCA
>NZ_LJBR01000443.1 GCF_001282115.1 Streptomyces sp. NRRL B-24085
CCGACGAAGACCTCTCGGCCCTGGCCGCCCGGCACGGCCTCGCGGTCAGCGGCGCCCGTCCCTCCCTGCCCGACTACGTGCGTCAGCTCTGGGCTCGGCGTCATTTCATCACCGCGTTCTCGACCGCCAAGCTCACCGCGCAGTACAGCCAGGCGAAGCTCGGGCAGGTCTGGCAGGTGATGACCCCGCTGCTGAACGCGGCGGTCTACTACTTCATCTTCGGCGTGCTGCTGGGCACCAAGAGGAACGTGCCGGACTATGTGCCGTTCCTGGTGACGGGCGTGTTCATCTGGACGTTCACCCAGAGCTCGATCATGGCGGGCACCCGGGCGATCTCCGGCAACCTCGGCCTTGTGCGCGCGCTGCACTTCCCGCGGGCCGCGCTGCCGATCTCGTTCGCGCTCCAGCAGTTGCAGCAACTGCTCTTCTCGATGGCCGCCCTGGTCGTGATCCTGCTCTGCTTCGGTGTCCCGGTCGCGGCGTCCTGGCTGCTGGCGGTCCCGGCGCTGGTGCTCCAGTCCACGTTCAACGCGGGCGTCTCCATGATCGTGGCGCGGATGGGCGCCAAGACACCGGACATCGCGCAGTTGATGCCGTTCGTCCTGCGCACCTGGATGTACGTCTCCGGTGTGATGTGGAGCATCGACAAGCTGGCCAAGGGCCACCACGACTGGCCGTCCTGGGTGGTCCCGGTCCTCCAGGCCAACCCGGCCGCCGTCTACATCGACCTGATGCGCTACGCCCTGATCGACAGTTTCCACGCGAGCCAGTTGCCGCACCACGTGTGGGCGATCGCCGTGGGCTGGGCGCTGCTCGCCGGCGTCGGCGGCTTCATCTACTTCTGGAAGGCTGAGGAGACGTACGGCCGTGGCTGACATCGAGAACGACAAGATCCCCACCGTCGTCGTCGACGGCGTCGACATCGTCTACCGCGTCAACGGCACCGGCGCGGGCAAGGGTTCCGCCACCGCCGCCCTCAACCGCATGCTGCGCCGGGGCCAGGCCGAGAAGGCCGCGGGCGTGCGCAGGGTGCACGCCGTCAGGAACGTGTCGTTCGTCGCCTACAAGGGCGAGGCGATCGGCCTGATCGGCACCAACGGTTCGGGCAAGTCGACCCTGCTCAAGGCGGTCGCGGGTCTGCTCCCGGTGGAGAACGGCCGTATCTACACCGACGGCCAGCCCTCCCTGCTCGGCGTCAACGCGGCCCTGATGAACGACCTGACCGGCGAGCGCAACGTCCACCTCGGCGGCCTCGCCATGGGCATGTCCCGCGAGCAGATCAGGGACCGCTACCAGGAGATCGTCGACTTCTCCGGCATCAACGAGAAGGGCGACTTCATCACCCTCCCGATGCGCACCTACTCCTCCGGCATGGCGGCCCGGCTGCGGTTCTCCATCGCCGCCGCCAAGGACCACGACGTCCTCCTCATCGACGAGGCCCTCGCCACCGGCGACCGCTCCTTCCAGAAGCGCTCCGAGGAACGGATCCGCGAACTCCGCAAGCACGCGGGCACGGTGTTCCTGGTCAGCCACAGCAACAAGTCGATCCGCGACACCTGTGACCGGGTGCTGTGGCTGGAGCGCGGTGAGCTGCGCATGGACGGCCCCACCGACGAGGTCCTGGCGGCCTACGAGGACTTCACGGGCGGCCCGGACAAGGCCAAGGCCAAGGCCCAGCAGAAGGCCGCCGCCTGACAGCACGGCTCCCGCACCGACAGCTCCTGCACCACGACGGCGAGGGCGCCCGGGACCGTGAAGTCCCGGGCGCCCTCATGGTCGTAGGCCCGACGAAGGGGCCGTAGGCCTCAGGAGTGCTGCCGCAGCAGTGTCCTCATCGTGCGCATCGCCACCGACAGGTTGGCCAGGTCGAACGCGTCCGAGCTCTGGATCTCCTCCAGGGTGGTGCGGGCCCGGCCGAGGATCGGGGCGTTCTTCTCCTCCCAGGCCTTGAAGCGCTGCTCGGGCGTGGACGTGCCGTTGCCCACCGCCAGGACGTCGGCTGTCAGCGCCGAGTGGGCCGCGTACAGGTCCTCGCGGATGGAGGCGCGGGCCATGGACTGCCAGCGGTCGGCGCGGGGCAGTTCGATGATGCGGTCCATGAGCTGGGTGATGTGGAGCCGGTCGGCGAGGTCGTAGTACACCTCGGCGACGTCCATCGGGTCCTTGCCCATGCGGTCGGCCACCGAGACGATGTCCAGCGTCGGGAAGGCCGAGGAGAAACCGGCCACGCGCGTGGCGAGTTCGTCCGGGACGCCGGAGCCGCTCAGCTCGTCGTAGATCTTCTGGTACCACTCCAGGTCGGCGCCCCGCAGCAGCTTCGGGAGCTGCGACCAGACCTGTTCGACGCGGTCGCCGAAGAACTCGACGGTCTCGGCGAGCTGGAGCGGCTGCGGCCGGTTGTTGAGCAGCCAGCGTGTGCCGCGTTCGACGAGGCGGCGCGAGTGCAGGCGGATACGGGTCAGTACGGCGGCCTCGACCTTGTTGTCGAGTGCCTCGACTCCGTCCCAGACCACGCCGGAGCGGAAGATCGCGCGGGCCACGGTCTGCGCCCGGACGATCTCCTCCAGCGACGCGCCGGTCTCCTCGCGCAGGCGGTGCAGATAGGTCGTACCGCCGGTGTTGACCGTGTCGTTGACCAGGACGGTCGTGGTGATCTCGCGGTGCAGCGGGTGGTTGTCGATGTGCTCGGGGAACTGCTCCCGCAGCGCCTTCGGGAAGTACGTGTGCAGCAGACCGTGCAGGTACGGGTCGTCGGGGAGCGACGTGTGCAGCAGCTCCTCGGCGACCGTGATCTTCGTGTACGCCAGCAGGACGGCCGTCTCGGGGCTGGTGAGGCCCTGTGCCGCGCCGAGCCGTTCGCGGATCTGGCGGTCGGTGGGCAGGAACTCCAGGGCCCGGTCGAGGTGGCCCTCGCGCACCAGGTGGCGCATGAAGCGCTGCTGGGCGTGGAGCATGTCCTTGGACTGGGCGAGCGCGTTGGCGATGGCGGTGTTCTGCGCGTAGTTGTTGCGCAGGACCAGGCGGCCGACCTCGTCGGTCATCTCGGCGAGCAGCTTGTTGCGCTGCTTGACGGTCATGTCGCCCTCGGCGACCAGGCCGTTGAGCAGGATCTTGATGTTCACCTCGTGGTCGGAGGTGTCCACGCCCGCGCTGTTGTCGATGGCGTCGGTGTTGATCTTGCCGCCGTGCAGCGCGAACTCGATCCGGCCGAGCTGGGTCAGGCCCAGGTTGCCGCCCTCGCCGACGACCCGCACGCGCAGGTCGGCGCCGTCGACGCGGATCGGGTCGTTGGCCTTGTCGCCGACGTCCGCGTGGGTCTCGGTGGACGCCTTCACGTAGGTGCCGATGCCGCCGTTCCACAGCAGGTCCACCGGCGCCTTGAGGATGGCCTTCATCAGGTCGGCCGGGGTCATCTTGGTGACCTTGTCCTCGATGCCGAGGGCCTCGCGGACGTGGGCGTTGACGGGGATCGACTTGGCGGTGCGGGGGAAGACGCCGCCGCCCGTGGAGATCAGCTCGGTGTTGTAGTCGGCCCAGCTGGAGCGCGGGAGCTCGAAGATGCGGCGGCGCTCGGCGTAGGAGGCGGCCGCGTCCGGCTTGGGGTCGATGAAGATGTGCCGGTGGTCGAAGGCGGCGACCAGGCGGATGTGCTCGCTGAGCAGCATGCCGTTGCCGAACACGTCTCCGGACATGTCGCCGATGCCGACGACGGTGAAGTCCTCGGACTGGGTGTCGAGGTCCAGTTCGCGGAAGTGCCGCTTGACGGACTCCCAGGCGCCGCGGGCGGTGATGCCCATGCCCTTGTGGTCGTAGCCGGCCGAGCCGCCGGAGGCGAAGGCGTCGCCGAGCCAGAAGTTGTACTGCTCGGCGACGCCGTTGGCGATGTCCGAGAAGGTCGCGGTGCCCTTGTCGGCGGCGACGACGAGGTAGGTGTCGTCCTCGTCGTGGCGGACGACGTCCGCCGGGGGCACGACCTCGCCGGCCACCATGTTGTCGGTGATGTCGAGCAGCGCCGAGATGAAGGTCTTGTAGCTGGCGATGCCCTCGGCCATCCACGCGTCCCGGTCGACGGACGGGTCGGGGAGCTGCTTGGCGACGAAGCCGCCCTTGGCGCCGACCGGCACGATGACGGTGTTCTTCACCATCTGTGCCTTGACCAGGCCGAGGATCTCGGTGCGGAAGTCCTCGCGCCGGTCGGACCAGCGCAGTCCGCCGCGCGCGACCTTGCCGAAGCGCAGGTGCACGCCCTCGACGCGCGGCGAGTAGACCCAGATCTCGAAGGCCGGGCGCGGGGCCGGGAGGTCGGGGATGGCCTGCGGGTCGAACTTCATGGAGACGTAGTCGTGCGGCTTGCCGCCCGTGGCCTCCTGGAAGAAGTTGGTGCGCAGGGTCGCCTTGATGACGGTCAGGAAGGAGCGCAGGATCCTGTCCTCGTCCAGCGAGGCGACCTGGTCGAGCGCGGCGTCGAGCTCCTCCAGGAGGGCGTCCACGAGTTCGTGGCCGGCGCGCTGACGGTCCGGCGACATCCGCGCCTCGAACAGGGAGACGAGCAGCCGGGTGGTGTGGACGTTGTTGCGGAGGGTGTCCTCCATGTAGTCCTGGCTGAACGTCGAGCCTGCCTGGCGCAGGTACTTGGCGTACGCCCGCAGCACCATCGCCTGACGCCAGTTCAGGCCGGCGCTCAGCACGAGGGCGTTGAAGCCGTCGTTCTCCGCCTTGCCGGTCCAGGTGGCGGCGAAGGCCTCCTGGAAGCGCTCGCGGCCGTCGTCGCCGAGGTAGTCGCCGGTGCCGTTCTGCGACTTGGGCATGCGCAGGCCGAAGTCGTAGATCCAGGCGATGCTGCGGTCGGAGCAGCGCAGTTCGTAGGGCCGCTCGTCCATGACCTCGACGCCGAGCCGGTTGAGGACCGGCAGGACGGCGGACAGGGAGATGGCGTCGCCCTTGCGGTAGATCTTGAAGCGGCGCTCCTCGGGGGCGGCGCCCACCGGCTCGTACAGGCTGAGCGCGAAGTCGTTCTCCTCGCCGAGCCGCTCCAGTTGGACCAGGTCGGCGACCGCGGAGCGCGGGCTGTGGTCGGCCTTGTAGCCCTCGGGGAAGGCGTTGCCGTAGCGGCGTGTCAGCTCGGCGGCGCGCTCCTCGCCGAGTTCGGCGTTGAGCGCCTCGGCGAAGCCGTCGGCCCAGGAGCGGGCGGCCTCGACGAGGCGGGCCTCGATGCGCTCCTTGTCGCTGTCGCTGAGCTGCGGCAGCTCGGTGCCCTGCGGGACGCGGACCACGAAGTGCAGCCGGGACAGGATCGACTCGGTGTTCCAGGCGGTGAAGTCGACGCTGATGCCGCCGAGTTCCTCCTTCAGGATGTCGATGATCCGGAGGCGGACGCCGGTGGTGTAGCGGTCGCGGGGCAGGTAGACGAGGGCCGAGTAGTAGCGGCCGTACTCGTCCTGGCGCAGGTAGAGGCGCAGCCGCCGCCGCTCCTGGAGGTAGAGGACGGAGGTGGCGATGGACTCCAGCTCGTCGGCCGGGGTCTGGAAGAGCTCGTCGCGCGGGTAGGTCTCGAGGATCTGGAGCAGGTCGCGGCCGTCGTGGCTGTTGGGCGAGAATCCGGCCCTTTCGAGCACCTCGTCCACCTTGCGCCGAATGACCGGAACCCGGCGTACGGATTCGGTGTAGGCGGCGGAGGAGAACAGTCCGAGGAAACGCCGCTCGCCGACGACATTGCCGTCCGCGTCGAACTTCTTGACCCCGATGTAGTCGAGGTACGACGGCCGGTGCACGGTGGCCCGGCTGTTGGCCTTGGTCAGCACGAGCAGCTTGTGCTCGCGTGCCTTCGCGCGCGCGTCGGCGGGCAGCCGCTCGAAGGACGGGCTGACCGGGTGGCCCTCCTCGCCGGCGTGGTGCGGGTCGGAGCGCAGGATGCCGAGGCCGGTGCCGGGCACGGCCGCGAGGGAGTCGTCCGGCCTGAGCTGGTACTCGCGGTAGCCGAGGAAGGTGAAGTGGTCGTCGGCCAGCCAGCGCAGCAGCTCGCGGGCCTCGTCGATCTCCATGTCGCGCAGATCGGTGGCGACGGGCTCGGCGGGCAGTTCCTCGGCCATCCGCAGGGCCGCGTCCCGCATCTTCTCCCAGTCCTCGACGGCCTCGCGGACGTCGGACAGGACGCGCAGCAGATCGGCGGTGATCTGCTTGAGGTCGCCGCGGTCGGTCTCGCGGTCGATCTCGACGTGGATCCAGGACTCGGTGTGCGCGTCGTGCGGGAGGTCGGCGGAGGGCGGGGCGGTGAGGATCTCGATGAGCTTGCCGGTGAGGTCGCGGCGGACGACGACCTGGGGGTGGATCACGACGTGGATGCCGCGTCCCTGGCGGGTCAGCTCGTTGGTGACGGAGTCGACGAGGAAGGGCATGTCGTCGGTGACGACCTCGACGACCGAGTGGGTGCAGGTCCAGCCGTTCTCCTCCACCGTGGGGGTGTGCACCCGCACGTTGGCCGTGCCCTGCGGGCGGGCCTCGCCCAGCCGGAAGTGGGAGAGAGCGGCTCCGTAGATGTCGACCGGGTCGCGGTCGGCGAGGTCTTCGGGGGCCGTGTGCAGGTAGTAGCGCTGGAGGAACGCGAGCACGGTCTCGCTGTCCGGGGTGTCCGGAGTGCGGGGGGTCTCGTCGTCCGTCGTCCCAGTCGGTAGGTGCCCCCCGGCCGGGCTGTTCTCAGCTACCCGCGCGGCCCTCTCGAGCAGCTCGGCCTTGGCTTCGTCCAGCTTGGTCTGCATTGTCCTCTGACTCCTGTCGCGCGCCGTTGCGTGACGTAGAAGGAAGTACGGTCTCTTCTCCTGCGGCTCGACGCCACGGCCCGGGGTCTCCGGTCTGCTCCGACGCTATGCCGCAGGGTGAGATGAGCGGGGGTATATCGGCCATTCTCGGCACGCCTGCCAGGTGTGACGCTGCTCTCTGCCGCGCCGGTGACGAGGGTGTGCTCGGCGTCATGAGGGTCACTACGGCCCCGTCCCGCCCGCGAGGACCAGCGGCCGCCGCCCGGCCACGGAGGTGTTCCGTGCGCACCGGGCGCGGGGCGGGGGCCACAGCGCCCCCGCGAACTATCGCGCTGATCACGCCACCAGGCTATCGCTCCTCACAGGGGGGCCGTCATGAGCCGTATGTGTACAAAACCGGGGGTGGAACTTTGACACTCTGCACAGTGCCGACGCCGCATCCAGGCCATGACCTTCTTCCCTCCTTTTCGCACACCCTCTTGGCAAGCGCGCCCCGTCGGTGCACTTTGCCGACATGACCGCAAAAATCCTCATCGTCACCGGTGACGCCGCAGAGTCACTGGAGGTCCTGTACCCCTACCAGCGCCTCCGCGAGGAGGGCTACGACGTCCATGTCGCGGCCCCCGACCGCAAGCAGCTCCGTTTCGTCGTCCACGACTTCGAACCCGGCTTCGACACCTACACCGAGAAGCCCGGCTACACCTGGCCCGCCGACCTGGCCTTCGCCGAGGTCGACGCCGGCCAGTACGCGGCTGTCGTCATCCCCGGCGGCCGCGCCCCCGAGTACCTGCGCAACGACCCCGAACTCCGCAAGATCCTCAAGTCCTTCTTCGACGCGGACAAGCCGGTCGCCCAGATCTGCCACGGTCCGCTGCTCACGGCCGCGGTCGACGGCCTCCGCGGCCGCCGTGTCACGGCCTATCCGGCCCTCGAACCCGACATGCAGGCCGCAGGCGCGACGTACCAGGACACGGAGGTGGTGGTCGACGGCACCCTGGTCTCCTCCCGCGCCTGGCCGGATCACTCGGCCTGGATGCGGGAGTTCCTGAAGGTGCTCCGGGCGAAGGCACCGGTCACCTAGTCGGCTCCGTGCCGGTACGTGCCGTACACCGCCGGGTCGCGGGACGGAGGCGGGCCGTCACGCCGCTATTCGCTCGGCCTCCGCGACCGCCTCCGCCAAGGTGTCCACCACGGGCACCCCCACGCCTTCGAGGCTGGCCCGGCTGTGCGACCCGCCCGTGTACAGCACGGCCCGTGCTCCCACCCGCATCGCGGCCACCGCGTCGTCCGCGGCGTCCCCGATCACCACGGTCCGGGCCGCCTCCACTCCCACCAGGGCGGCGAGATGCCGCTCCATGTGCTCCGCCTTGCTCCCTCCGGACGGTCCCGTCCGCCCGTCCACCCGCAGGAAGTGCTCCTCGATCCCGAACCCTCGGACCAACGGCACCAGCTCGTCATGGACGTACATGCTGAGGATCGACTGGCTGCGCCCGGCCGAGCCCCACCCCGTGAGCAGCTCCACCGCGCCGTCGGTGAGCCCGCATCCCACCCGGTGCTCGGCGTAGTACCGGTGGAAGGTGTCGTCCATCAGCTCCCACTCGGCGTCGGTGGGCAGCCGGCCGAGCAGTCGCTCGTAGAACTTCGGCACCGGCACGCAGTACAGCGCCCGGTACTGCTCCATCGTGATCGGCGCGAGCCCCAGCTCGCCGAATGCCGCGTTCGTCGCCCCGATGATCGCGTCGTTGTCGTGGAACAGCGTGCCGTTCCAGTCCCAGACGATGTGCGCCCCTGTCAGCTTCCCCATGCCGAAAACGTACCCGCCCCCACTGACAATCAAGAGACCGGCAGGTCACGCCGGGTGGAGCCGCGGCCCGGGACGGCGGAGAACGGGACGGCGGAGAACGGGCTCAGCCGCCCAGCCCCACCAGGTTCGGGATCTCCTGGGTGGCGTACCACAGCAGCTCGTGGTCCTCGGCCCCGTCCACGACGAACTGCGCGTCGTCGTCCCCGGCGTCGGCCGCCTCCAGCGCGTCCACGGCGGCGGTGACGTCCTCCACCGCGTCGTCCGAGTCGACGTGCACCGCGGCCGCCTTGGCCAGCCTCACCGGCCCGGCGACCCGCACCTCACCCAGCGCCGCGGGGTCCAGCGCCCGGTCGGGGTCGGCGACCGCCGCCCCGTCGGCCACGTCGACGGCCACCACGACCCGGCGCCGCACGGACCCGGAGTCCGCGGCGAGCAGCCGCAGCGAGGCCAGCGCGGCCCGGTTCAGCGCCGCGTACTCCAGCTCCTCGATGTCGTCGGAGAGGTACCACTCGCGCAGGGCGGGTGTGACGGCGTAGGCGAGGAGCGGTCCGGCCCCCAGCTCACCCGTCTTGTACGCCTCGGCGAGACCGGAGAGGGTCAGGGGGACGTAGACGCGCATGACTGGCCGCTTTCGTGGTCGGAGAACATCGTCGGAAGGGTCCGCGAAGGCCTTCAGGATACGTGCGGGCGTCCCCTTTCGAGTCCCTGCCCGGACCTCGCCGGGCGTCCACCCCGGGCCCGGAATTCACCCTCCCTGCCCCCGCGTTCACGGGCTTTTCGCCCCTCGGATTACCCTGATAGGTGAACATTCCGGCCACCCGACCCGGGCCCGCCGCTTCCTTGCCGCAGCGGTCTCCGGCCCCGTACAAGATCCCCAACCGAAGTTACTGCCCGGTACTTCCCGGGCCCGCTGAACGGGGATCCCATGAACAAGGTCATGACCAGGGCCCAGCACCACCCCGGCACCCGCCCGCCGGCCCGCCGCGACTCCCGCCGGCCTGGCGGCACGCCGCCCCGCACTCCCGGTGGCAGCGCGCCCCGCACGGCCCCGGGCGACGGC
>NZ_LJBR01000444.1 GCF_001282115.1 Streptomyces sp. NRRL B-24085
GCGGACATGTGTGGGGGCTCGGGGGCACGCGTGTCCGGCGCGGGCGGCGGTGTCGGGGCGGAGCACGGGGGCGCGGTGCGAGGAGTGCGCGCGACTGGACCGGGCGCACTCCGTGGCGGCCGACACCCTCGCGGACGATCCCCGTCCGTACCGGGTGTATCTGGCCTGGTTCGGGCCCGGCATGGTCAAGGTCGGCATCACGGCGTCCGAGCGGGGCCCGGCGCGCCTGTGGGAGCAGGGTGCCGTCTGTTTCAGCTGGCTCGGCACCGGCCCGCTCATGGCCGCGCGGCGCACCGAGGAACTGCTGCGGGCGGCGCTCTCGGTCCCGGACCGCATTCCGTACGGCGCCAAGCGGGCCGTACGGTCCACCCTGCCGGGGTCGGCCGCCGAGCGGGCCGCCGAGATCGCCGAACTGCACGCGCGTGCGGTGGCGTTGGGCGGCTGGCCGGAGTCCCTGACGCGGGCGCCGTACCGACCGGTCGACCACGTCGGGATCTTCGGCCTCGCCGGACTGCCCACCGCCGTGGGCGAGGTGACCGGGCTCGTCGCGGGCGGGTCGGTGGGGGGACGGCTCCTCGCGGCCGCCGGACCGGACCTGCACCTGGAGACGGCGGACGGGGGAGCCGTCGTGCTCGACACCCGGCTGATGACCGGATGGGAGCTGGTGCCGGCCGACGGGGCGGACATCACCGTGCCGGTGCGGGAGTTCAGGGAGGCGCCGGGGGTGCAGGACGGTTTGTTCTGACGGGCCGACGGGGGAAGCCGTCGACTTCGCGGGCTCCCCGGACGGCTTGTCGGCACGGCCGGACAAGCAACTCCCCAGGCGTTCCCTGAGAGCCGCCTGTGCGTTTCTCAGGAAAATCACAGACTGCCGAAAGGGTGCTCTCAGGGGGCCCCGACATGGTGTTCACCATGACCACGACCTCGCCCCAGGGGCGCACCGAACTGCTGAGGCCGGACGGGAGCCCCGTCCGAGTGCTTGTGGTGGACGACGAGCTGTCGATCACCGAACTGCTGTCCATGGCCCTGCGTTACGAGGGCTGGCAGATCCGCAGCGCGGGGGACGGCACGGGTGCCGTCCAGACCGCGCGGGAGTTCCGGCCCGACGCCGTCGTCCTGGACATGATGCTCCCGGACATGGACGGCCTCACCGTCCTGGGCCGGCTGCGGCGCGAACTGCCGGACGTGCCCGTGCTGTTCCTGACGGCGAAGGACGCGGTCGAGGACCGTATCGCGGGGCTCACCGCCGGCGGCGACGACTACGTCACCAAGCCGTTCAGCCTCGAGGAGGTCGTGGCCCGGCTGCGCGGACTCATCCGCCGCTCCGGGGCGGCCGACCGCCGCTCCGACTCCGTGCTGGTCGTCGGCGACCTCACCCTCGACGAGGACAGCCACGAGGTCTCGCGGGCCGGGGAGAACATCCACCTCACCGCGACCGAGTTCGAGCTCCTGCGGTTCCTGATGCGCAATCCCCGGCGGGTGCTGAGCAAGGCGCAGATCCTCGACCGGGTGTGGTCGTACGACTTCGGTGGCCAGGCCAACGTCGTCGAGCTCTACATCTCCTACCTGCGCCGGAAGATCGACGCGGGCCGGGAGCCGATGATCCACACCCGGCGCGGCGCCGGTTACCTGATCAAGCCCGCCGCGTCATGAGCGGGCGACGACGGCCGCGGGCGCAGAAGCGGGCAGGGCGAGCAGGCAAGCCGCGCACGCTGCGGACGCGGCTCGTCGTCGCGTCGGTGGTGCTGATCGCCGTGGTCTGCTCGGTGATCGGCACGGTGACGACACTGGCGTTGCGGTCACATCTGTACGACCAGCTGGGCGACCAGGTGTTCGACGCGGGGAAGCGTCTGGCGGGGCCGCCGTTCGGCAGGCCGGACCAGGGCACCCTGAAGACCGAGGGACAGGACACCGCCAGGACCCAAGACCAGGACCAGCTCGACGCCTTCGTCACCAACGGCCCTACGCAGGAGAACACCGTGGCCGCCGAGGTGGGCGCCAACGGCACCATCTCCAAGGCGGTCGTAGCGGTCCGCGAGTCGAGTGACACCGGTCAGCGGATGCAAGCCAGCGAACTCACCGCGGCCCAGCGGGCCGTGTTCGCCGACGTGCCCACCACCGGCAAGCACGTCGTGGACATCCCCGGTGTCGGCGAGTACCTCGTGATGTACGTCACGTCCCGGGAAAACGGCACCGGCTACTACGTGGCGCTGCCCACCGACAGCGTGAACAACACCATCAACACCCTGATCCTCGTCGAGGTCAGCGTCACCGCCGCCGGCCTCGGCGCGGCCGTGATCGCCGGTTACGTCCTCGTCGGGCTCGCCACCCGCCCCCTGCGCAAGGTCGCCAACACCGCCACCCGGGTCTCCGAACTGCCCCTCCACACCGGTGAGGTCAACCTGAGCGAGCGGGTGCCCGAGTCGGAGTGCGACCCGCACACCGAGGTCGGCCAGGTCGGCTCCGCGCTGAACCGGATGCTGGACCACGTCCACGGCGCCCTGCACGCACGGCAGCAGAGCGAGATGCGGGTACGGCAGTTCGTCGCCGACGCCAGCCATGAGCTCAGAACACCGCTGGCCTCCATCCGCGGGTACGCCGAGCTCACCCGGCGCGGCAGGGAACAGGTCGGCCCCGACACCCGGCATGCCCTCGGCCGTATCGAGTCCGAGGCGGGCCGGATGACCCTGCTCGTGGAGGACCTGCTGCTGCTCGCGCGCCTGGACGCCGGGCGGCCGCTCCAGTTCGAGCAGACCGACCTCGTCCCGCTCGTCGTGGACACCATCAGCGACGCCCGCGCGGCCGGCATGGACCACAACTGGCGCCTGGACCTGCCCGACGAACCCGCCCTCGTCGCCGGCGACGCGGCCCGTCTCCAGCAGGTGCTCATCAACCTGCTCGGCAACGCCCGCAAGCACACCCCGCCGGGTACGACGGTCACCGCACGCGTGCAGCGCCGCGGACCGTGGATGTGCGTGGACGTCGAGGACAACGGCCAGGGCATCCCGGCCGAGCTGCTCCCGCACGTCTTCGAACGGTTCGCGCGCGGTGACTCCTCGCGCTCCCGAGCCTCCGGCTCCACCGGTCTCGGCCTCGCCATCGTGCAGGCCGTCGCGACCGCGCACGGCGGTGCCGTGACCGTCGACAGCGTGCCCGGGCGGACCGTCTTCACCATGCACCTGCCCGCCGTCGGTCCCGCGACCCCGCGTCCGGCGCCCGAAACGAACTGGCAATCGCACTCACAGGCACAGCACAGCGCCGCCATATGGGTGCAACAGGGGGCTTGACCAGAGTCGTTCACATGCGAACCGACTCTTCTCCCGGCACCCTGCCGGCGCGGGAGCACCTCCCGGCCGGCGACGCCGGTACGCCTGTCCTGGACGTAGTGATCCCCGTCTACAACGAGGAGAAGGACCTCCAGCCGTGTGTGCTGAGACTGCACGAGCACCTCAAGCGCACCTTCCCGTACGCGTTCCGCATCACCATCGCGGACAACGCGTCGACGGACACCACTGCCCTGGTGGCGCGGACGCTGGAGACGGAGATCGCGGAGGTCAGGGCCTTCCGGCTGGAGCAGAAGGGCCGCGGCCGGGCCCTGCGGACCGTCTGGTCCGCCTCGGACGCCCCGGTCCTCGCCTACATGGACGTGGACCTGTCCACCGACCTCAACGCCCTGCTGCCCCTGGTGGCCCCGCTGATCTCGGGCCACTCCGACCTGGCGATCGGCTCCCGGCTCGCCCGCAGCTCCCGGGTGGTGCGCGGCCCCAAGCGCGAGTTCATCAGCCGCGCCTACAACCTCGTCCTGCGCGGCTCCCTCCAGGCCCGCTTCTCCGACGCCCAGTGCGGGTTCAAGGCCATCCGGCGTGAGGTGGCGCAGGTCCTGCTGCCGCTCGTCGAGGACACCGGCTGGTTCTTCGACACCGAGATGCTGGTCATCGCCGAGCGCGCGGGACTGCGGATCCACGAGGTGCCCGTCGACTGGGTCGACGACCCGGACTCCAGCGTCCACATCGTCAGGACGGCGACCGAGGACCTCAAGGGCGTGTGGCGGGTGGGCAGGGCGCTGGCGAGCGGATCGCTGCCGCTGGACCGCATCACCCGGCCCTTCGGCGACGATCCGCGCGACCGGGAGATCCAGGACGTGCCGAAGGGGCTGGCCCGCCAGCTCGTCGGGTTCTGTGTCGTCGGCGGTCTGTCGACCCTCTTCTACCTCGTCCTCTACAGCGCCTTCCGGCAGTTCGGCGGCTCCCAGGTCGCCAACGCGCTGGCCCTGCTGGTCTCCGCGGTCGCCAACACCGCCGCCAACCGGCGGCTGACCTTCGGGGTGCGCGGGCGCGGCGGTGCCGTCCGGCACCAGGCGCAGGGCCTGGTCGTCTTCGGCATCGGCCTCGCGCTGACCAGCGGCTCCCTCGCCGCCCTCGACGCGGCCAGCAGCGATCCCGCGCACTCCACCGAGCTGGCGGTGCTGATCGCCGCCAACCTCGCGGCGACCGTGCTGCGGTTCCTGCTCTTCCGGGCCTGGGTCTTCCCCGACCGCGGTGACGACCGGCCCCGGTCCACCGTCGTCGCGGCCCACACCCCGTCCTCCCCGGCCTGCACGACCCAGCAGTTCCCGCAGCAGCCGTACGCACCGCTGCCCCGGCGCACGACGGCGAACCAGTACGCGGGGACGCCGTACACCCCGGAGTCCCCCTACACCCCGGCGTCCCCGTACGACACGACCGAGTTCCGCGCCGGTGAAGCCGCGGAGACCGCGGAGCAGCGCTCCTGGAGGGACGCCACCGTGCGGTTGCAGCCGGTGCGCCCGACCGACACCGAACCGAGGAAGTCCTGATGACCACGCAGACCGACCGTCCGGCCCAGCAGGGTTCCGGGCGGGCTCCGACGGCGACGGCCCCCGGGGCGCCGGACCCCGCCCCGGCCCCCGGGTCCGCTGAACCCCGGCAGCCCTTCGTCCGCAGACTGTGGCGCGGCCGCCCCGAGGACCCCCGCTGGGTGCGCCCGGCCTTCCTAGGCCTGCTGGCCGCGCCCCTCCTGCTCTACCTGTACA
>NZ_LJBR01000445.1 GCF_001282115.1 Streptomyces sp. NRRL B-24085
TCCTTGCCGGTGCCCGCCGCCGCCCGCCCCGCCCCGGCCCGCGTGGCCCGGCACGCCGCCCCCTACGCGGCCGCGGTCGCCGGGTTCGAGGCGCTGCTGCCCGAACTGGAGGGCCGCTGGTCCACCCCCGTCGTCCACGACTGGGACGTGCACGCCACCGTCGCCCATCTGCTCGCCGCCGACGAGCACCTGGCCCTGCGGCTCGGGATCGACGCCCGGGTGCCGGGTGCGCGGATCGACGAGGACGCGGACTGGACGCAGGCATGGGAGCGGCGTACCGCCGAGGTGATCGCCCACGAGTACGGCCGTACGCCCGGGGAGACCGTCGCCGACTGGTCCGCGCAGGCGGCCGCACTGCTCGGCACCGCGCACGCCCGCGACCCCGAACTCGCCGCCCGGACCACGCTGTCGATGGGCATCAGGCTGCCGGCCACCGAGCACTTCCTGGTGCGTGCCTTCGAGACGTGGATCCACACCGACGACATCGGCCGCGCCCTGGGCCTGGCCGTACCGCCGCCGCCCGAGGAGCACCTGGGGCGGCTGGTCGGGCTGGCCGTCCGCGTCCTCGGCGGGGCCCTCGGGACCGAGGCGCCGCCGGTGCTGTTCGCGGTCCGGGGCGGCGAGCAGTGGGTCCTCGGTTCGCAGAGCGATCCCGTGACCGCCGAACTCACCCTGGACCCGGTGGACTTCTGCCTGCTCGTCGGCGGTCGGCACGAGCCGGACAGCGTCCCCCGGGAAACGACGGGCGACGCGGCCGCCGTACGGAACGTACTGGAGCGGGCCGCGTCGCTGTCGTGGCTGTGAGGATCAGCTCACCGCATCACTTCACCGGGGTGAAGTCCCGGGCGCCGATGAACTCGGGGCGCCGGACCGGGGCCGCGAACGGCTCGACGGCCTCGTTCTCCACGCTGTTGAACACGATGAACACGTTGCTGCGCGGGAACGGCGTGATGTTGTCGCCGGAGCCGTGCATGGCGTTGCAGTCGAACCAGGTCGCCGAACCGGCCTTGCCGGTGAACAGCTTGATGCCGTACTCCGAGGCCATCGCCGTCAGCGCCTCGTCCGAGGGCGTGCCCGCGTCCTGCATCTGGAGGGACTTCTTGTAGTTGTCCTTGGGGGTCTCGCCCGCGCACCCGAGGAAGGTCTTGTGCGAACCGGGCATGATCATGAGCCCGCCGTTGGTGTCGTAGTTCTCGGTCAGCGCTATC
This sequence comes from Streptomyces sp. NRRL B-24085, assembly GCF_001282115.1. Taxonomy (GTDB): domain Bacteria; phylum Actinomycetota; class Actinomycetes; order Streptomycetales; family Streptomycetaceae; genus Streptomyces. Next base: position 1,209 of record NZ_LJBR01000445.1, read on the forward strand.
GAGACGGACACCGTGCGCATGTTGGGCAGGCCGTCCTCGGCGTGCCAGGTCTCGAAGTCGGAGTGCCAGTAGAAGCCGCTGGCCCCGAAACCGGGCTTGACGTTGATCCGCGACTGGTGGACGTAGACGTCCGAGCCGAGGATCTGCCGGGCCCGGCCGACGACCCGCTCGTCGCGCACCAGGTTCGCGAACACCTCGCTGATCTTGTGCACCTCGAAGACCGAGCGGATCTCCTTTGACTTCGGCTCGATGATCGAGCGCTCGTCCGCGCGGATCTCCGGAGCGGTGATGAGCCGCTCCAACTCGCGCTGGTAGACCGGGATTTCGTCCGGGCCGATGAGCTGGTCGACGGCGAGGAAGCCGTCGCGCTCGAACGCCTCCAGGTCGGCCGTGGCGATCGGTCCCGGCGTGCCGGGCGCCGACCAGACGACCGGGTCCTTGCGCGGGACGGACACCTCGGTGGCGCCGCGGCTGGGGTAGAGATCGGTGACGGTGGTCATGGTGGTCATGCGGTCACACCTCCTCGGGTTCGGTGAGCAGCGGGTAGACGCCGTTCTCGTCGTGGTCCTCCCGGCCGGTCACGGGCGGGTTGAACACACAGATGCAGCGGAAGTCCTCCTTGACCCGCAGTGTGTGCCGCTCGTGACCGTCCAGGAGGTACATGGTCCCGGGCGTGATCGAGTGCGTCTGCCCGCTCTCGTGGTCGGTCAGCTCGGCCTCGCCCTCGACGCAGACGACGGCCTCGATGTGGTTCGCGTACCACATCGACGTCTCCGTGCCCGCGTACAGGATCGTCTCGTGCAGCGAGAAGCCGACCCGCTCCTTGGCGAGCACGATGCGTTTGCTCTCCCAGGTGCCGGACGCGGCCTTCACATGCCGGTCGGTGCCTTCGATGTCCTTGAACGAACGGACGATCACGGTATTGCGATGCCTCCTAGTCGAACGGTCTGCTGAGACGGATGCTCAGACGGTTTCCCGGACGGCGCGGGCGAGGATGCTGAGCCCCTCGTCCAGCTCCTCCGGGGTGATCGTGAGCGCCGGGAGCAGCTTCACGACCTCGCTCTCGGGGCCCGACGTCTCGATGAGCAGCCCGAGTTCGAAGGCCCGGTGCGCCACCCGCCCGGCGCGCGCCTTGTCGTGGAACTCCAGGCCCCACACCAGCCCGCGGCCGCGGTACTCCTTGATGTCGGCCAGGTTCTCCTCGGTGATGGAGATGAGCCCCTGCTCGACCTGCTCACCGCGCCCGCGGGTCTGCTTCTCCATCGCGGAACCGTCCGCCCAGTACTGCTCCAGGGCGGCGGTTGCGGTGACGAAGGCCGGGTTGTTGCCGCGGAAGGTGCCGTTGTGCTCGCCCGGCTCCCAGATGTCCAGCTCCGGCTTGAACAGGCACAGGGACATGGGGAGGCCGTAGCCGCTGATGGACTTGGAGACGGTGACGATGTCCGGCGTGATGCCCGCCTCCTCGAACGAGAAGAAGGCGCCGGTCCGGCCGCAGCCCATCTGGATGTCGTCGACGATGAGCAGCATGTCCTGCCGCTCGCACAGCGCGGCGAGCGCCTGGAGCCACTCCTTGCGGGCGACGTTGATGCCGCCCTCGCCCTGCACGGTCTCCACGATCACGGCGGCCGGCTTGTTGAGGCCGGAGCCCTGGTCCTCCAGGAGCCGCTCGAACCACAGGAAGTCCTCGACGGTGCCGTCGAAGTAGTTGTCGAACGGCATCGGCGTGCCGTGCACCAGCGGGATGCCGGCGCCGGCCCGCTTGAAGGCGTTGCCGGTCACGGCCAGCGACCCCAGGGACATCCCGTGGAAGGCGTTGGTGAAGGACACGATCGCCTCGCGGCCCTTGACCTTCCGGGCCAGCTTGAGGGCCGACTCCACGGCGTTGGTGCCCGTCGGGCCCGGGAACATGACCTTGTACGGCAGGTCGCGCGGGCGCAGCACCAGGTCCTGGAAGGTCTGGAGGAAGGTGCGCTTGGCGGTGGTCGACATGTCGAGGCCGTGCGTGACGCCGTCCCGCTCCAGGTAGTCGATCAGCGCCCGTTTCAGCACGGGGTTGTTGTGGCCGTAGTTCAGCGAGCCGGCGCCGGCGAAGAAGTCCAGGTACGCGTGGCCGTCCTCGTCGTACATGCGGCTGCCCTGCGCGCGGTCGAAGACGGTGGGCCAGCCGCGGCAGTAGCTGCGCACCTCGGACTCGAGGGTCTCGAAGACGCTGAGGTCGGGCTGGGTGATGGTCACGACGAATCGCTCCTCGGGGTGCGTGGGGGGTCAGGCGGAGAGGG
>NZ_LJBR01000446.1 GCF_001282115.1 Streptomyces sp. NRRL B-24085
CGCGCTTCTGGCCACGGACCCCCCACGCGTCCCCCCACGGACGCGAGCCCCCGGACGCGGTCCCGCCCATCCGGTTCGTGCCCGTCCGTGCCCGTCCGTGCTCGCAAAGGACGCTAAGCCGGAATGGAAGCCTCCGACCGTCCCTTAACCGGACATTGCTAACTCTTTAGCCACATTGCTCTCCCTTTAGGCACTCCCGTGACCGGCGTCCCGGCCGTAACGTGGGCGCGACCACCGGACCGCAACGTGTGCCGCGACCAGCCGGTCCGCACGGCATGCGCGAGAGTGAGGCAGCACCCCATGCCCCCCTTCGAAGTCCCCTTCGACCTGCCCGAGGGCGACCCCTTCGGCCCGCACAACCTTCCGTACGGCGTCTTCTCGCCCTCGGGCTCGTCCGACCGGACCGTCGGCGTCCGGCTCGGCGACCACGTCCTCGACGCGGGCGCGGCCGCCGCCGCCCTCGGCTCCCCCTACGCCTCCCTGCTCGCCCGGCCCTCCCTGGACGCGCTCCTGGCCGCCGGCCGCACCGCCTGGTCGGACGTCCGGCGGGCGCTGACCGCCTGGGTGACGGTGCCGGCCCACCAGGAGGCGATCGCGGGCTTCTTCCACCCGCTGTCCTCGGTCGAGCTGCACCTTCCCTTCGAGGTCGCGGACTACGTCGACTTCTACGCCTCGGAGAACCACGCGCGTAACGTCGGTCAGATCTTCCGCCCGGACGCGGCGGACTCCCTGACCCCCAACTGGAAGCACCTGCCGATCGGTTACCACGGCCGCGCGGGCACCGTGGTGGTCTCGGGCACGGATGTCGTACGGCCGTCGGGGCAGCGCAAGGCCCCCGCCGACGCGGCTCCCGTGTTCGGGCCGTCGGTGCGGCTCGACATCGAGGCGGAAGTCGGCTTCGTGGTCGGCACGCCGTCCGCGCTCGGCAGGCCGGTGCCGCTCGGCGACTTCCGCGAGCACGTCTTCGGGCTGTGCCTGCTCAACGACTGGTCGGCGCGGGACATCCAGGCCTGGGAGTACGTCCCCCTCGGCCCGTTCCTCGGCAAGTCCTTCGCCACGTCGGTGTCGGCGTGGATCACCCCGCTGGACGCCCTGGAGGAGGCCCGGGTGGCGCCGCCCGCGCGGACGCACGAGCTGCTGCCGTACCTGGACGACACCGCCCCCGCCGTCGAGCCGGGCGGCTACGACCTGCGGATCTCCGTCGCGATCAACGGCCACGTGGTGTCCGAGCCGCCCTTCTCCACCATGTACTGGACGGCCGCCCAGCAGTTGGCGCACATGACGGTGAACGGCGCCTCGCTCAGGACGGGCGACCTGTACGGCTCCGGCACGGTGAGCGGACCCTCCGCCGGCGAGCGCGGGTCGCTGCTGGAGCTGACCTGGAACGGGCGGGACGCGCTGGAACTCCCCGACGGGAAGCGGACGTTCCTGGAGGACGGGGACGTGGTGACGCTGTCGGCGTGGGCTCCCGGCCCGGACGGGGTCCGGGTGGGCCTGGGCGATGTGGTGGGACGGGTGGTGCCCGGCGAGGTGTGAGGCAACCGGAGCCGTCCGAGTCCTGCCACGGGGGCTCCGGTCACGGCATACTGGCGGCGGGCGGTACGCGTGGGACGACGTGCCGACCGCCCCGCAGCGCTCACCGCACAGCCCCACCTCCCCTGTCTCCGATCAGGATCCGGAGCCCGTGGCATGACACTCTGCCTGCTCCTGCTGAGCACCGTCGCCGTGGCGGCCGCCGTGCCGGTGCCCCGCGCGCTCACCCGGGCGGCGTGGCCCGAACGGGAACCGGTGGTCGGCCTGTGGGTGTGGCAGTGCCTGGTCGCCACGGTGCTGCTGTGCTGCCTGACCGCGCTGGTGCTGGGCGCGGCGGCCGTCTTCCACACGGTCCGCGACCATGTGTTCGCCCCCGCACCGCCTGCGGTGACCGCGGCGTACGACCTGTCGGCCGCGCCGGCCTGGGCGGTCGCCTCGACCCTGCTGCTGGCGGCCGGGGCCGCGTGGACCACGGCGATGCTGGCACGCGAACTGGTCGAGGCCCGCCGGCGCCGGGGCCTGGCCCGTGAGCATCTGCGGGAGCGCGCGCCGGATCTGCCGGCCGGCCTGGGGGCGGCGACGCGCGGTCCGCTGCTGGTGCTGGAGGACGAGTACCCGGACGCGTGGTGGATGCCGGGGAGCCCGCCGCAGCTCATCGTGACGACCGGCGCGCTGCACCGGCTGACCGATCACCAGCTGGACGCGGTCCTCACCCACGAGCGCGGCCACGCGCGGGCCCGCCACGACTGGCTGCTCCACCTCTCGACCGCGCTGGCCACGGGGTTCCCGCGGGTGCCGCTGTTCGCCCACTTCTGCGACCAGACGCACCGGCTGGTGGAACTGGCGGCGGACGACACCGCGTCACGGCGGTGCGGCCACCTGACGACGGCCCTGGCCCTGATCGAGCTGAACCAGCACCGCGGAGTGCTGTCGTGCGCGTCCAGCCACCGGCTGCTGGGCGAGCGGGTGGACCGGTTGCTTGAGCCGCCGCCGCGGTTGCTGCGCCGGCAGCGGGCGCTGACGTCCGCGACGGCCGCGCTGGTGCCGTTGCTGCCGCTGCTGATCGTGTTCGGGCCGGGGTTGTCGGCGCTGGCGTAAGGGTCGAGTGTCGGCTGCGGCCCGGTGGGGGCTGGTCGCGCAGTTCCCCGCACCCCTGGGCGGGTTCCGGCCCGCCTGATTCCCCGTTCAGGTGGCACATCTCACCCTGCGGCATGAGAAGCCGCAGGTCAGTGCCGTATCCGTCACCTCGTCAGGTGGCGCAACAATCCGGCAACACAGGTTTTCCTACCAGGTCGGTATGGTTCCAGCCATGCCATCCACCGACCGCATCCGGGACCACGCCGGGCAGGGCGCGACCACCGTCGCCGCCCGCGCCAGGCGCCGGCTGCGCGCGGACCAGGCACGCCAGCTCGCCGACCTCCTGCGCCACCAGATCCTCACCGGCGGCTTCGAGAGCGGCGCCCTCCCCCACGAGACGACCCTCGCCGCCGACTACCGCGCCTCCCGCAACACGGTCCGCCAAGCCCTGGACCTGCTCCGCGCGGAAGGCCTGGTCGAACGCCTCCCCGGCGTCGGCACCGTCGTCGTCGGCCACAAGTACCCCCACGGCCTGGACCGTCTGATGGGTCTCGCGGAAACCCTGCACGAACACGGCACGGTCACCAACGAGGTCCGCACCATGGGACCCGCCCCCGCCCCGCACCCGGTGGCCCGGCGGCTCCAGGTCGAGCCCGGCACCGACGTCCTCTGCATCGAACGTCTGCGCCGCCTCAACGGCCTGCCCCTCTCCCTCGACCTCACCTACCTCCCGCTCGACCTCGGCACCGCGCTGCTCGGCGCCGACCTGGAGAACACCGACGTCTTCCGCCTGCTGGAGACGATCACCGGCCAGGGCCTCGGCCACGCCGAGATCACCCTGGAGGCGGTGAACGCGGACGCGCACTCCGCCGCCGTACTGGAGGCCCCGCGCGGTGCGGCCGTCCTCATGCTGGAACGCCTCACGCACCTCGCCGACGGCCGCCCGGTGGACCTGGAGTTCATCCGCTTCCGCGGCGACCGCATCACCATGAGCGGCCTGCTGCACCGCTCCCTGTAGAAGCCCCTGCTCGCACATTCCCGGAGACAGCCATGCCCTTGGTGCCCCAGCGGGCCGACGTGCCCGTGACCATCGACGAGTCGAAGTGCATCGACGGCTGCACGCTCTGCGTGGACATGTGCCCGCTGGACTCCCTGGCCATCGACACCAGCAGCGGCAAGGCCTACATGCACGTCGACGAGTGCTGGTACTGCGGCCCGTGCGCGGCCCGCTGTCCCACCGGAGCCGTCACGGTCAACATGCCCTATCTGCTCCGGTGAGAGGCCGAACACCCATGAAGAAGAAGCACGTTGTCGCCGCCCTGCTGCTGCTGGCGCCGCTGACGGCCTGCGGCAGCGCCCAGGCGGGCGACGGCTCGACGGTCACCGTCACCGTCGGCTACCAGTCCAGGACCATCAACACGGTCACCGCCGGCACCCTGCTGCGCTCCCTCGGCTACTTCGAGAAGCAGCTCAACTCCCTGCACGACGGCCACACCTACAAGGTCGACTGGCAGGACTACGCCACCGGCGCCCCCATCACCGCGCAGATGACCGCCGGGAAGATCGACATCGGTTCGATGGGCGACTTCCCGCTCCTCATCAACGCGGCCCGCGGCAAGCAGCTCGGCAAGCCCACCCACCTGGTCTCGGTCACCGGCTACAACCTCCGCGGCGGCCTCAACACCATCGTCACCGCCCCCGACTCCAAGCTGGACTCGCTCGCCGACCTGCGCGGCAAGAAGGTCTCCACCAGCGTCGGCTCCGCCGCCGACGGCACCCTCGTACGCGCCCTGCAACGGGCCGGCATCGACCCCGCCAAGGGCATCGAGAAGCTCAACCAGCAGCCCGCGGTAGGCGCTTCGGCCCTGTCGGCGGGCAGCGCGGACGCGCTCTCCCAGTTCGTCGCCTGGCCCGGACTGCTCACCTACCAGGGCAAGGCGAAGGCCCTGTACGACGGTGCCGAGCTGAACCTGCCCACCTTCCACGGCGTCACCGCCCGCGAGGACTTCGCCGAGAAGCGCCCCGCGGTCCTGGAGGCGTTCCTCAAGGCACAGGCCCAGGCCACCGACTACCTCGACGCCCACCCGGTCGCCGCCGCCGAGTCGGTCGCGAAGGCCACCGGCCTGCCCGCCGAGGTCGTCTACCTCTACAACGGCGCCCACGGCATCGCCACCTTCGACCCCTCGCTCAAACCGCAGTTGGTCTCCGCGCTGAAGCAGGACGTCTCGGTCCTGAAGGCGGCCGAGCTCACCGGCGACATCGACGTCGACTCCTTCGTCGACGACCAGTACGTCAAGAAGGCCCTCGGGTCCGGGTACGCCGAGCGCCTCGCCGCCGCTCCTCCCGCTTCCGCGAGCGAGGTCTGGCCCAAGGGCGCCTCCCGGACCCAGACCTTCAAGACGCCCACCGAGCTGCTGACGTACGTCTCCGCACACCAGGACGGCATCCGCGCCGCCTACGTGCCCGACGCCACCACCGGCACCCTCTGGTTCGCCGACAGGGCGGTCTGGGTGGCCGACGGCGACCGGCTCCTGCCCTTCGTCGCCCCGCAGACCGCGCGGGCGTACGTCTCCGCGCACGGCGGCGCCCGGATCGTCACGTACGCCGACGCACTGGAGCGGGCGTCATGAGCCGCCCCCTGCCGAAAGCCGGCCGGTACGCGCTCAGGGCGGCCTCCCTGGCCGTCGCCCTCGCCGGGTGGCAACTGCTGACCAGCCGGGACATCGACCTGTGGCTGCGCTTCTCGCAGTTCCCCACGGTCACCGATGTGGCGAGCGCCTTCGCCGACCGCCTCACCGGCCCCGACTACTGGACGGACCTCACCGCCAGCCTCACCCGCATCCTCACCGGCTTCCTGCTCGCCGCGGTGCTCGGCGTCGCGACCGGCGTGCTCATCGCGCGCTCCCCGCTCGCCGAGGACCTCCTCGGCCCGTTCCTGGAGGTCGTCCGCCCGATCCCGGCGATCGCCCTGGTCCCCGTCGCGATCCTGCTCTTCCCCTCCAACGAGCAGGGCATCGTCTTCATCACCTGCACCGCCGCCTTCTTCCCCGTCCTGGTCTCCACCCGGCACGCCGTCCGCGCGCTGACCCCCGTGTGGGAGGAGGCGGTGCTGACCATGGGCGCCGGCCGATGGCGGATCATCGCCTCGGTCGTCCTGCCGGGCGCCCTGCCCGGCATCTTCGGCGGCCTGTCCGTCGGCATCGGCGTCTCGTGGATCTGCGTCATCTCCGCCGAGATGATCTCCGGCCAGTACGGCGTGGGCTACCGCACCTGGCAGGACTACACCGTCGTCGACTACGCGGGCGTCTTCGTCGGCATGGTCACCATCGGCGTCCTCGGCTGGCTCACCTCCACCGCCGTGGAACTGCTCGGCCGCCGCCTGACCCGGTGGCTGCCGAGGACGTCCTACGCCGGCCGCCGAACCCCGCGGCGTGCCCGCAGCACCCGCACCGACGTGCCGGTCAGCGTCCGGCCCAAGGAGGGCATCCCCCATGACCAGCTCGTCTGACCTGCGGACCGGCTCCGGCACCGGTGCGGCACTGGCCCTGCGCGGCACCGCTCTGGGCCGGCCCGGAGCACCCGTGCTCGACGTGCGGGAACTCGACGTGGCACCCGGTGAGATCCTCACCGTCGTCGGCCCCTCCGGCTGCGGCAAATCGACCCTGCTGCGCACCCTGGCCGGCCTCCTCGCCCCACTCTCCGGGCAGGTCACCCAGGACGCCCGCGCCCTGACCGGCCCCTCGGCCGACCGCGCCCTGGTCTTCCAGGAGGACGCCCTCCTGCCCTGGCGCACCCTGCGCGCCAACGTCGAACTCCCGCTGGCCGTCAAGGGCGTGCCGCGCACCGAGCGCCGCGCACAGGCCGCGTCCTGGCTGGAGCGGGTCGTACTCGCCGACCAGGCCCGGCAGTTGCCGCACCGGGTCTCCGGCGGGCAGCGCCAGCGCGCCCAACTGGCCCGCGCCCTCGCGGGAGCGCCCCGCGCGGTCCTCATGGACGAACCCTTCGGCGCCCTCGACGCCCAGACCCGCGCCGGCATGCAGGACCTCCTGGTGGAGGTGCTGCGCGGCACGGGCGCGACCGTCGTCTTCGTCACCCACGACGTGGACGAGGCCCTGTTCCTCGGCGACCGCGTGGCACTCCTCGGAGACGGCCGCCTGACCGCCGTACGCGAGGTGCCGCGCCCGCGCGACCGGTCGGCGCACGACCATCCCGCGCGCGTGGCGCTGCGGCGCGACGTCCTCTCCTCGCTCGGTACCTGAAAGGCCCCCCGGTGACCACGCCCTCCTTGAACCCGCCGCTCGAGATCCCCGCGCCGACCGACGCCGAGGAGATCACCTGCGACGTCCTCGTCGTCGGCGGCGGCACCGCCGGCACCATGGCGGCCCTGACCGCCGCCGAGCGCGGTGCGAACGTCCTCCTGCTGGAGAAGGCGCACGTCCGGCACTCCGGCGCACTCGCCATGGGCATGGACGGCGTCAACAACGCGGTCGTCCCCGGCCGCGCCGAACCCGACGACTACGTCGCCGAGATCACCCGCGCCAACGACGGCATCGTCGACCAGTCCACCGTCCGCCAGACCGCCACCCGCGGCTTCGGCATGGTGCAGCGCCTGGAGTCGTACGGCGTGAAGTTCGAGAAGGACGAGCACGGCGACTACGCGGTCCGCCAGGTCCACCGCTCCGGCTCGTACGTGCTGCCCATGCCAGAGGGCAAGGACGTCAAGAAGGTCCTCTACCGGCAGCTGCGGCGGCGCGAGATGCGCGAGAAGATCCGCATCGAGAACCGGGTGATGCCGGTGCGGGTGCTGACCGCCGAGGGCCGTGCCGTGGGCGCGGTCGGCTTCAACACGCGCACGGGCGGGTTCGTCACCGTCCGCGCCGGCGCGGTCATCCTCGCGACCGGCGCCTGCGGCCGCCTCGGCCTGCCCGCCTCCGGCTACCTGTACGGCACCTACGAGAACCCGACCAACGCCGGCGACGGCTACGCCATGGCCTACCACGCGGGCGCCGAACTCACCGGCATCGAGTGCTTCCAGATCAACCCGCTGATCAAGGACTACAACGGCCCCGCCTGCGCCTACGTCGCCAACCCCTTCGGCGGCTACCAGGTCAACCGGCACGGCGAACGCTTCGTCGACTCCGACTACTGGTCCGGCCAGATGATGGCCGAGTTCGCGGCGGAGGTCGCCTCCGACCGGGGCCCGGTGTACCTGAAGCTGAGCCACCTGCCCGAGGAGTCGATCTCGTCCCTGGAGTCGATCCTGCACTCCACGGAACGGCCCACCCGCGGGACCTTCCACGAGGGCCGCGGCCACGACTACCGCACCCACGACATCGAGATGCACATCTCCGAGATCGGCCTGTGCGGCGGCCACTCCGCCTCCGGCGTCCGCGTCGACGACCACGCCCGTACGACCGTCCCCCGCCTCTACGCCGCCGGCGACCTGGCCTGCGTCCCGCACAACTACATGATCGGCGCGTTCGTCTTCGGCGACCTCGCGGGCGCGGACGCCTCGCAGTACACGCCGTACGAAGGAGAGTTGCCGCTCGACCAGGTCCGCGAGGCACACGAACTGATCTACCGCCCGCTGCGCAACCCGGACGGGCCGCCGCAGCCCCAGGTCGAGTACAAGCTGCGCCGCTTCGTGAACGACTACGTGGCCCCGCCGAAGTCCGGCGCCCGGCTCTCGCTGGCCCTGGAGTCCTTCGAGCGGATGCGGGACGACATCGCCGCGATGGGCGCCCGCACCCCGCACGAACTGATGCGCTGCGCCGAGGTCTCCTTCATCCGCGACTGCGCGGAGATGGCCGCGCGCGCCTCCCTGGCTCGCACCGAGTCCCGCTGGGGCCTCTACCACGACCGCCTCGACCACCCCCAGCGCGACGACGCCTCCTGGTTCCACCACCTCGACCTGCACAAGTCCCCCTCCGGAGCGATGGAGTTCACGGCCCGGCCCGTGGCTCCCTACCTGGTCCCGGTCGACGAGTTCACCCCGGTCGGCGGCCCCTCCCGGCACCTCGGCGAGGTGCATCCGGAGGAGGTGGCCACAGCGGGGGCACGGGACCGGGCACGGAG
>NZ_LJBR01000447.1 GCF_001282115.1 Streptomyces sp. NRRL B-24085
GCCGTCGGTCCGTTTGCCCTCGTGGCGGACGGCCCCCGAGGAGTGCCGGGGCTGGTTGTAGAAGACGAAGTCGGCGTCCGAACGGACCTTTCCGCCGACCAGCAGCAGGGCCGAGGCATCCGCGTCGGGCACCCCCGGTCCGGTGCGCCAGCCCAATTCGACGCGCAGTGCCGTGGTGGGCACCGGAGCGTTCGATCCTTTCGACATTGACATGTCCGCCCCCATCGGGTGTCGGCAGGCCAGGACGCGCCCCGGCGATCCTTCGAGTTCTACCCGCTCAACCTATTCCCCGGGGGCAGCGAACTCCCATCCCGCGGACCGGAAGATCGCCGGTCAACCCTCGGTAACCCGCTCGGAACTCGGCCTTTACCGGGATGGGACCTGGATTGGCGTCCTTTTTTGCCGAGTTCGCTCGCATTGGGGGTCCCAGGTCACTGCCGACACGGAAAACAACCCTCTTATCGGTCTCCCCAACCAGCACATCGTGGGCTTAACTTATGTGCCATGACCTCCCCCCGCTCCACTTATGGCGGCGGCTACTACTCCGCCTCCTTCCCGGACACTCCGATCTACGACTCACTCGTGGCCGAGCGGGGCACCCCGCAGATCGCCCCGATCCGGGTCCCGGCCGCGTACGACGTCCCGGCAAGCCACCACCTGCCCGCGCTGCCGTCCGCGCTGCCCGCTCTTCCCGCGGGCCCCTCCCAGTCCGCCTACGGCTACCCGCAGATGCAGCAGCCCTCGCCGCTGCAGCAGGCGCCCGCGGCCTACATCCCGCAGCAGGCCGCCGCCCCCCGCGGTTATCCCGGTCCGCAGCAGCAGCCGCGTCCGGCCGGCCCCGGCATGGCCACGGGCTACGAGGCGATGCGCCCCGCGGCTCCCCGGCCCGCCCCGGCGGCCCCCTACCAGGACCCGTACAACCAGCAGTACCGCGGGTACTGATTTCCCCTCCCGGGCTGTCGGTGCCGCCTGGCACGATGGCCCCATGGGGAATTCACAACTGCTGTCGATCCATGTCCATCCGGTCAAGGCGTTCCGGGCCCTGGCGCTCCGGGAAGCCGAGGTGGAGCCCTGGGGGCTGGCCGGTGACCGGCGCTGGGCGCTGGTCGACGACGGGGGAAAGGTCGTCACCCAACGACAGCAGCCACGCCTCGCGCTTGCCGCCGCCGAGCTGACGCCCGGCGGCGGCGTCGTGCTGTCGGCGCCCGGCATGGACCCGCTGACCGTGTCGGTGCCCGAGCCGGGCGAGACCGTCACGCTGGACCTCTTCGGCGACAAGATCGAGGGGGTGCCCGCCGCCGACGCGGCCGCGCACGCGTGGTGCAGCGAGTACCTCGGCGCGCGAACCCTCCTGGTCCACATGGACGATCCCGCCACCCGCCGCCCGGTCGAGCCCGAGTACGCGCTGCCGGGCGAGACCGTCACCTTCGCCGACGGATACCCCCTGCTGCTCACCTCCGCGGCCTCCCTCGACGCCCTCAACTCCCTGATCTCCGAAGGCCCGCACGCGGCCGAGGGCCCGCTGCCCATGAACCGCTTCCGGCCGAACGTCGTCGTGGGCGGCGCCGACGCCTGGGCCGAGGACGACTGGTCGCTCGTCGCCATCGGGGACGTCACCTTCCGGGTGGCCAAGATGTGCGGACGGTGCGTAGTGACCACCACCGACCAGGACCGGGCACTGCGGGGCAAGGAGCCCCTGCACAGCCTGGGCCGGCACCGGCGCCTCGGCGGCAAGCTCGTCTTCGGACAGAACCTGGTGCCCCGCTCCCGGGGCACGATCCGGGTCGGTGACCCGGTCACGATCCTCGAATAGGGGGTCGGCGCGGCGGCCGGAGGACGGAGTCCCGGCAGAGATCCACCCGGGGCCGGACCGCGGGAACACCGCCAAGGGGCCCGCACGTTGGAGCCTTCGTGAGGAGTTCATGAGAGGACCCGGCCGCAGGTGATTTCGCTCTCTCTTCGGCCGGTCCCGCGCGTGGACGACTCCGTCAGGGGTTATCACGGAGCGGGAAGGGGGTGCGGACGGTGCGAGCGATCAGCGGACTCTGGCGTTGGCGGCACAACCCGCTGTGCCGCCGGACCGATCTGGCGGAGGCCTGGGCCGGCCTCCTGGCCCTGCTGCTGATCCTGGCCGTCGGACCGGTGATCGGCGCCGTCACCGGCACCGCGGCCCAGGACGCGCTCCAGCGGTCGGTCCGTGAACAGCAGGACTCCCGGCGGCTGGTGACGGCGACCGTGGTCCGCGAACTGGACCGGTCGCCCCTGGACGCCGACCCGGAGGCCGCCTCGGGGCGCGAGCCGCGCACCCGCGTGGTGGCCGACTGGACCGCCCCGGACGGCAGCACGCACCAGGGCACCGTCATGGCCGCCCTCAAGCCGGGGCGGCCCTGCTGACCGCAGGCCTGATCGAAGGCGCCAGACGGCTCGCCGTCTGGCGCATGGTCCGCCGCAGGTACGCCCGTTGGGACCAGGCCTGGGACCGCGCGGGCCCGGACTGGGGCCGGACCGGCACCGGGAGCTGACGGCCTCACGGCTCTGGTCAACCCACCACCCGCGCGCACGCTACGGTGGACCGGCCGAGGTTCCTCGGCAGCACAAACCCGCGTACTACGAGGTGGGGGCACGGCAACGCCATGGCACAGGGCACGGTCCAGGTGACGCACACCGGCACATCGCGGTGGCGGCGCCGCACGGGTGAGTACGCGTCGCTCGCCGCTGCCCTGGAGGCCGCGGCGGACGGGGACGTCCTGACGATCGCGCCCGGCACCTACCGGGAGAACCTCGTCGTGCAGCGGGCGGTGACCCTGCGCGGCCCCGAGGGTTCGCCCGGTTCCGTGCGGATCGCGCCCGTGGACGGGGTGCCGTTGACCGTGCGGGCCTCCGCGGTCGTCCAGGACCTGCACGTGGAGGGCCAGGACGCGGCCGCGCCCGCCCTGCTCGTGGAGGAGGGCACACCGGAGCTCGCCGACATCCGGGTCGTCACGCGGTCCGCGGCCGGCATAGAGGTGCGCGCAGGCGCGCGCCCGACCGTGCGGCGCTGCACCGTCGACAACCCGGCCGGCATCGGCATCGCCGTACTGGACGGCGCGGGCGGGGTGTTCGAGGAGTGCGAGATCGTCGCGTCCGGCCAGTCCGGGATCGCGGTGCGCGGCGGTGCCCACCCCCGCCTGGAGCGCTACCGCGCACCTCACCGACTGCGACGTGCACCGCACCACCGGCGACGGCGTCACCCTCGACACCGACGCGGTGCTGACCCTGGCCGACTGCCGCATCCACGACATCCCGGAGAACGCGGTCGACCTGCGCTCCCGCTCGGTGCTCACGCTGACCCGCACGACGGTCCGTCAGTTCGGGCGCAACGGCCTGTCGGTGTGGGACCCGGGAACCCGCGTGGACGCCAACCAGTGCGAGATCTTCGACAGCACGGGCGACTACCCGGCCGTCTGGGTCAGCGACGGCGCCACCGCCGTACTGGACTCCTGCCGGGTGCACGACGTGCCGGACGCCCTGTTCGTCCTGGACCGCGGCTCCCGCGCGGACGTCGTCGACAGCGACATCTCCCAGGTGCGCAACACCGCCGTGTCGGTGAGCGACGGGGCCATCGCGCAGCTCGACGACTGCCGGATCCGGGACGCGGCCACCGGCGCCTGGTTCCGTGACCACGGCAGCGGCGGCACCCTCAACGGCTGCACGGTGGACGGCACCCAGACCGGAGTGATCGTCACGAAGGGCGCCGACCCGACGATCGAGCGGTGCACGGTCGACTCCCCCGCGGAAGCGGGCTTCTACGTGTCGGCGGGCGGCCGGGGCAGCTTCCTGAACTGCCGGGTGACGGGCAGCGGCGGGTACGGCTTCCACGTGATAGACGGCTGTCGTGCCACGCTCCGGAAATGCCGCACCGAGCGCTGCGCGCGCGGGGGTTACGAGTTCGCGGACGCCCCGGACGCGGCCGCCGGAGCGGGCCCCGTCGTCGAGGACTGCACCAGCGACGAGAGCGGCGGCCTGACCCCGCCCGCGGCCCGGGAGACGGTCGTGCAGACGGAGTCCCGCTCCCCCGGTCTGCTGGGGTCGATCCCCGGCCAGCGCGCCGCCGAGCCGGCGCCGCCGGCCGCCCCCGACGAGCCGGCGAAGCCCGCGCGCACCTCGAAGGACGTCCTCGGGGAACTCGACGCCCTGGTGGGCCTGGACAGCGTCAAGCGCGAGGTGCGGGCGCTCACCGACATGATCGAGGTGGGCCGGCGCCGCCGGGAGGCGGGCCTCAAGGCGGCCTCCGTCAAGCGCCACCTGGTCTTCACCGGCTCCCCCGGCACCGGCAAGACGACCGTCGCGCGGCTGTACGGCGAGATCCTCGCCTCCCTCGGGGTGCTGGAGAAGGGGCACCTCGTCGAGGTGTCCCGGGTCGACCTCGTCGGCGAGCACATCGGTTCCACGGCCATCCGCACCCAGGAGGCCTTCGACCGGGCGCGCGGCGGTGTGCTGTTCATCGACGAGGCGTACGCGCTGTCGCCGGAGGACTCGGGCCGTGACTTCGGCAAGGAGGCCATCGACACGCTGGTGAAGCTGATGGAGGACCACCGGGACGCGGTCGTGGTGATCGTCGCCGGCTACACCGCCGAGATGGAGCGGTTCCTTTCGGTCAACCCGGGTGTGGCGTCCCGTTTCTCACGGACCATCACCTTCAGCGACTACAACCCGGACGAACTCCTCAGCATCGTGGAGCAGCAGGCCGAGGAGCACGAGTACCGGCTGGCGCCGGGC